>JBKDBI010000262.1:0-20004 GCA_046314695.1 Bacteroidota bacterium
CCGTGGTTGAAAAACGCCATCCAGGGCCAGCGAAATCCGCGGTCCCAGGCCGATTGTGCATGCGAAAAAGCCAAGGCATCACCACAGTGGAAACGGAGGTACAACATCCAAATGCCCAGGCCTGCAAAAGCCCCGAGGAGGGGAAGGCAGCGCTTCAGCCAGCCAATCAGTGCGCTGCGTTGAAAGAAGGTCGCAGGGGAAAGGTACAGCAGGGGCAGTGTGGCTGCGTAAACCAAACCAGTAGGGCGGGAGAGCACCAGGAGGACGGCCAGCGCGAATACCCAGCCTCTGTGCTGCAGATCCAGGGCCAGCAACATACCTGTCATAAGAACCATCGACACCTGCTCCGAATAGAACATGTGGTGGAAATGGTGGAATGGCATAAGCTGGAAGAGTGCAAGGAAGCGGAAGATTTCCTTGTCTTGCCAGGCTCTTCTGCGCAACAGGCTGAAAATTAATGCGATCCAGCCCAGGCTGCTCAGGCATGACAAGGCAAAGGCGGCGGCATGAAAGGGCAGACCGGTTTGCATGAATAGCCCTGCAAGTGCCGGGTACAGCGGGAAAAATGAAAACGGAGTTTGGGCGATGCCATCGGGCGCACTTGTTGGATAACCTTGCTCCGCGATGATGCGGTACCAGGCACTGTCGTTGCGGAAGAACACATCGAAGAATCCGCTGCCATCCACCCACAACATACCGCTCAGGGCATACAGCAGTTTCAGCAGGAGGCTGAAGAGGATGGCGTACCGAAAATACATGGAACCCATGGCCGCTGCAATGTTAAGCCGCACGGGCTGATTTTCGGAAAGGCTTGGATTAGCCATTGCGGGAATGATAACTTGCAGGCAGGATGAACGCCCCCCGTTTCCTTCGCACAAAGCTGCTGCTGTTTATGGTGCTTTCCGTTCATGCGGGAAAGGCTGCAGAAGCAATACCACTGACGCTTTGGAACAAGATTTTCAAGTCCGACCTGTTCGATACAGCATCGGTCAATGCGCTCGCACGTGTAGCGGATATTTATTGGGACAAGTCACGGGATTCCATTCTGAAATGCAACCAGTTATTGCTGGAACGTGAGTCCTTGTACCGCAGGGCAGGCTTTAAATACGGATTGTTTCATGTGTATTCCCTGCTGGGTGGGAATTACAAACTGTTGTATGACCAGTCCCGGAGTGCAGCCTATTACTTTCAGGCATTGCGCATCGCAGAAGAAGTCAATGAAATGGATAAAATCAACCGCATCCGTCGTGAACTTGGTTTGCTGTACTTTATCCAGTCGGGATGGAAACAGGCCCTGCAGTATTTTAATCCATTGATAGCGACTGAGCTAAAAAGCAAGAAGAATGTCGCTCAGTTGAATCTTTACCGCTACCTCGCCGGCCTTTGTCATGTGCGCATGGGTGAACCTTCGAAAGGCCTGCCACTCTTGCAGGCTGCTTACGAATGGTCGGTCAGCAAAAACGATACGCAAAGGATCCTGGAGTATGGTTCGGGTTATGCGTTGGCGCAACTCGTATCCGGTGATAGTGCCGGTGCATCCGGTTCGTACAGTGTTTTGCTTGCGACAGGGGAGAAATGGAAGCAGACCGACCCCTATTTTTTTGCCACTGTATATGTTGGTCTGGCGCGCATTGCAATGGCCGATCCCGGCAAAGAATTACTTGCCAGAAATTATGCCAGTCTTGCCATTGAATTAACGCAGGGTAAGATTGGGTATTTTTTGCCGCGCATTGAAGCAGGTCAAATCCTTTATCAGTATTATAAATCAAAAGGACGTAACGATTCAGCGGTGCATTACCTCGAACAATGGACCCATGAAAAAGACTCGCTTGAAAAAAGTGAAAATACTGCGGTGATAAGCCTGTTGCAGGCAGCACACGATTTCGATAAACGGGAAGTGGCCCTGCTCAGTGAAGAAAGGCAGAAGCGGCTGGTTATTTGGGGAGTGGCTTCTGTACTTTTTCTATTGGGTTTAATCGCCTTGATGTTCTACCGTTCCCTGGCAAGGCAAAAGCAACGCTCCGAAGACTTGCTGGAGAACATTCTTCCGCGTGAAACCATCGCGGAGCTCAAGACGTTCGGCCATGCAATCCCGCGAATCCACGAGGAAGTTACCATCCTTTTCTGCGATGTGAAAAGCTTCACCACCATAGCGGAGAAATTGAGTCCCGGTGCATTGGTGGCGCTTTTGGACCATTACTTCCGGGGTTTCGATGAAATAACGGCCGATCTGGGCTTGGAGAAAATCAAAACGATCGGTGATGCCTATATGGTGGCCGGTGGCTTGCATGAGAACAGCGGCAATGCTGCAACCGTGGTGACAGCAGCCATCCGGATGCTGGATTTTGTAGCATCCGGCCGTGATGCCCTGGAAGCAGCATTTGAATACTCGTTTCATTTCAGGGTTGGTATTCACACGGGCAGCGTCATCAGCGGAGTCGTTGGGCGTGATAAATACGCCTATGATATCTGGGGAGATGCGGTGAATGTGGCAGCCCGAATGGAACAGAATTCAGAGGAAGGGAAAATCAATGTATCCGGTGAAACCTGGAAAACGGTTCAGAACAGCTTCTCAGGGTTGTATCGAGGGAAAATAGATGCCAAGAACAAGGGTGAAATAGACATGTATTTCATCACCGGATTGCAGGGAGTTGCAGCGCCTGAAACCAGTAGCTGACAACTTACGCAATGCAAAAAGAAAGGCCGGATACCTGCAGGTTCCGGCCTCAATCCAGCAGATAGCTGACCGTTCAATCGTTGCCGCAATCCAGCGGGCAGAAGCCGAGGTTCATGATCGTACGCCCGGAGCTGGTACTGTGGGTGACGGCGTCCTGGAAAACATCGTTCCGGAATAAAACAACGAGCCTGGGTGCAGTAGTACCCGATGCATCGGTTCCGTCGATCATCCCGTATCGGAAATGCACCCACTTCCTGTCCGCTGGCATGTCGTTGAGCAGCCGTTGCAGGTTGGCACGGCCTATCCGTCCGCCATAGGTACTGTTTACCCGCTCATTGGCCGGTAAATCGCGGAATTTTGCCATAATGGTTTGTTCATCCTGTTCCGCCAGCCATTTGCCGAATTGGGGTTCTTCGTCCTGACCTTTGGGAACCTCACATTGTACTACCGTTACGGTATCGGTATTCGTTGGGCAAGGTGCGCATTCAAATGGCGTTATATGGAAATAGAAAAGCGCGTAGGAAGTAAAAAATCCAAACAGGATTCCGTAGAGAAATCGCAGGTTGAGGCGCGGTTTGGGGTTGATGGGGGTACTCATATGCGGGAATGGTTAGGTAAGTTTTCAGACTCAATCGCACTGGATAGGGCAGAATGTAGCCGGCTCTCCGCCATTGCGGTAAATCACTGATCCGCCTTGTGCATTGAGGTTGCCGGTGAAAAGAATAAACGTCCGGCTTTCAGTGCCCGACCTGCCGAACTTGAACCGAACATACGGATTTCCATCCGGAAGGCTGTTGATAACCCTGCTGAGGGCTTCCTTGTGAATGCGCCCGCCCCAGGTGCAGGATGGCTGCGTATTCGGGTTGCTTTGTGTCCAAGCATTGGTAAAGCCCAAATATTCCTGGTACGAAACAGCCACAGCTTCACCGGGTGCGAGCTGTGGAAAACCGTTTACATCGATTCCGCCTGGCATGGCATCAAGGTTCTTCGGTCGTTCTGTACCGGCAGGCCGCGTATCAGGTGCCGGTGCGTTCGTAATTGAGCTAACAGGAGTGGGATGAATAACCGCCGGCAGGCTGTCGAGCTTGGCAGTTGCTTTTCCGGGTTCTTTGGTTTCGGTTATCAGATAGACCGATGCAGCTCCTGCTGCCAATCCGGATAGAAAGATGAGTAACAGGGACCCGGATTTTCGGATCCCATTACCGCTGTGGGGGGTGTTTTCGAGGGGCATAATTTCAAATATAGACAAACATCTGACAAAACCATGGCCTTGTGTAGCTTCGCTGTGTGCAAACACATGGGCTTGATTTTACACCTCCGCGCTATCCCGTACTCGATTACCGGAGCGCCGTTTATACCGGCGGAAGCTGCTTTGCGCTCAATTTGGGTAGTGAACTGCAATCCGAAGGGTTCGACATTCAGTTCCATCCTTTCGGTATTGTTTACAGTCCGTTGCCTATGCTGAGGCAATTTCAAAGAATCTTGGATGGCCGTTTTTACGGAATGGAAGATCTGCGACTTGAGAACGAAATATGGATTAGTTACGACCATCACAGTGAGTTTGCGGGAACAGATGCGCAGCAAGTGCTGGCCCGAATCAATGCAGCGTTGGGACAAAGTAAAAAAGCGCTTGATTCAGCCGGTTTGTTATTGCTCACCTTTGGCAGTGCCCGTACCTTTTTCATGGCAGGATATGAAAATACTCCGGTGGCCAACTGCCATCGCAGTCCGGCTGCTTCGTTTACCCAGGCCATGATCGATCCGTCAGAAATGACAGCTGCCTACCTCGATTTGTTCGCACAATTGCGCTTGCGCAATCCTGCCCTGAAGATTGTGCTGAGCGTGAGCCCCGTCAGGCATTTGCGTGAAGGGCTGGTTCAAAACAACCGATCCAAAGCGCGCTTGTTTATGCTGGTTGAAGCACTTTGCGAACAGGGGGAGGATGTACATTATTTCCCCGCATATGAATTGTTGCTCGATGTGCTGCGCGATTACCGATGGTATGGGGACGATTTTGCACACCCGAGCCAAGCGGCAGTGCAGGCCATTTCAGATGCCTTTATGGAGACGTGCGCAGCCAATGAAACAATGGAATTCAGTCGAAGGGTCAGGCAATATAAACGCGATGCGGCCCATCGCCCCAGGTTTCCTGAAACTTCGGCATTTCGCGCATTTCAATCGCGTCTGGAACAAGCAAAGGCGAAGCTCTTGACAGATTACCCTGAGTTGGAAGCCCGCGGCTTTTTTGCGCATTAACGCGCAATCATTCAGCTACCGATCCTGCGGCTGCTGATCAGCTCCAGGAAGGTGTCGCGGTAATTCTTGCCAATGGGCAATGACTTGCCGGCTACTACCACATTATTTCCCGCCACGGCTTCAATCTTGTCGATGGAAACGATATATGAACGATGGATACGGATGAATTTATCGACCGGTAAACCTTGTTCCATCTTTTTCATGGTCTGCAGGGTGACAATGCGTTTGTCTCCCGGTATCCAAATCTTGACGTAATCGGCAAAGGCTTCTACGTATTGGATGTCGCTGTAGGAAATCTTGAGCAGGCGGGCGTCGGTCTTTACGAAAATATGCCCTTCCTCCAGTTCCACTTTGTCGTCTTTTTTGCCGCGACGCAATTCGAAATACTCCTGCGCCTTCTGCACCGACTTGGCAAAGCGATCCGGTGAAACAGGCTTGGTAAGGTAGTCGAGGGCCTCGAGTTCAAAAGCTTCCACCGCGTATTCCGGATGGGCAGTGGTAAAGATGATGGCACATTCCTGGTCGGCAATTGCACGGGCAAAATCAAGGCCATTGATTCCCGGCATATTGATGTCGCAGAAAATCAGGTCCGGCTTTTCCTGTCTGATCTTCTCCATGGCCTCCAGCGCGTTGGCAGCAGTAGAAATCAGTTTGAGCGCAGGCTGTCCTGCGATGAGGGCACGCATGACTTCGAGCGCCAGTGGCTCGTCGTCTACGCAGAGGCATTTGAGCGGGGTTTCCATAACGTTTGTATAGTGTTGAGAGGGGTTTTAAAGTTGAATGTGCAGGTCTACTGCATAAGAATCTGTATCTTCCCGTATGGCAAGCCGATGTCTACCCTGATACAGGAGTTGTAAACGTTTGCGCAGGTTTTCCAGGCCAATACCACCGTTGTTGTTCGGGTTGAGAATATCAATCGACGCTGATTTCTCCCGACTTCGGCTATTCGATACATGGAAATGGATTTCGTTATCGCTTTCGCGTTCAATCTGCAATTTAACCCATGCGCCGCTTTCCTGCCTTGCCGCTCCATGCTTGAAGCTGTTTTCCACCAGGGTCAGGAATATCATGGGTTCTACCTGCAATTGTTTGAAGTCGCCGTCCAAATCGGTCTCAATAATGGCTCTTTCGCCCAATCTGATTTTCTCCAGTTCGATATAATCGCGGAGATACTCGATTTCTTTCTCCAGCGGCACCTTGCCTTCGGTCGTTTCGTACAAAACGTAGCGCAAAATGCTGCTTAGCCTTAAAACAACCTCAGGTGCCTTGTCCGATTTCATCAATGTCAATGCGTACAGGTTGTTCAGGCTGTTGAAGAGGAAATGCGGATTGATTTGTGACTTCAGGAATTTGAGCTCCGTTTGTGCATTCACTTTCTGAAGTGCCTGGGTGCGTCGTTCTTCCTGGTACCAGCTTTTGAGCAATTTAAGACTCGTTGTAACGGCAACGGTCAATAAAATGCTAACTCCGTTGGCCAGAAAGAAACGCCAGGTCCAGATCGAGTCGCGCACTTCATCTCCCAGATTGAAAAAGCGGTGGTATATGATCGCCAATGGAAAGGTAGCCAGCGCAATAATGAGTATCAGGCTCAGCAGATATGTGAGGTATTGACGCTTCAGCAGGAACCATTGGATCAGGTAATAGTTGTTAAAGTAACTCGCTCCGGCGTGAAAACTCAGCACGGCCGACGATTTCAGCAAGGCGATTAGAATACGGTCGGAAGGCTGGAAAAGAACAGCCCAGAAAAGCACATACAAAAGCCAGAATACCAGGTGGTACAGGCGCGTGTCATATAGAAAACGATAAATTCTGAGCAGGGGTGACTTCAACACAGCATGAGCCAATAATGGCGCTGTCTACTGCGCCTTGGTGCCGGAGCCAAGAAAACGGATCAGCGTGAAAGTCCAGTCAACTATGGCAGTTTTCTTGTCGCCGTAAGCGCCGGCTTCTTCCAATACTGCTTCTTCATTTTGAGAACAAGCCAGACATGTGTTTTCGTTGAAATAGCTGCTGGCAGCGAAGTAACCTATCACGTTGGCTAAGAGCAACATGATAATAAGCAGCGTGCTTTTGCGTATTTGAAAGCCAAGAACTTTCACAGGATCAAAGATACTGTCATTTATTGAATCCTTCAACTGAACCGATGAAGCTGCTTTTTTCATAGACGAACATCAATAAGACACATGAAAGGGGTGTTTTGTTACAATCGCCTGAAAAAATTTATCCAAAGTTGCTGATAAGCCCGGATATGCTGTTCGGCTTGCTCAACATCAGACACATCTCCTTCTATTAATGTACGTCGCCATGGCTTGTTTTCCCATATAGCCCGGGCGCTGTCTCCTATCCATCCTATTCCGTCCTGGAAGGCGTACATCGCCGGTTTGTTCTTGTTGCCAAACCAAATAGCATGTTGGAATTGATCGTACCCGCTCATGTTTAACTGACGCAACACATTGGGCGCCAGATGTGCGTGAGAAAGTACACTGGTTTCGATTTTGCCGCTGAGTTTGGCGTTCAGTGCGCCGCCACCGATAATCATCGGTATACGGTATAAATCAGGATGAAAGTGATGGGGCAAATCCAAGCCGATAGCCCTTCCATGGTCTGCTGTGATGATAACAAGCGTATTGCGAAACCAGGGTTCCTGACGGATCCGTTTCCACCAGGTGCCGAGACAGGAATCAGTGTAGGAAATGCTCGCACGGAATCGTTCTATTTCATCTCCTTCTGACATCTTGCCAGGGATTTCAAATGGTTCGTGACTGCTAAGGGTTAGTGCGGTGCAGAACCAGGGCTGATTGTAGCGTGCCAATTGCTCAGCCAGTCGTTGAAATAAATGCTCATCGTGTGCACCCCATTTGCTATTCTGCATAGCGGCCGGATAGACAGCGATATCTTCAATTTGATCCGTTCCTATCGCCAATAACCAGGCTTTCATATCTGCAAAACGGCTGTCACCTCCATAATGGAAAACGCTGGTATAGCCAGCCTTTCGCAGCGCCAAAGGAAAGGAAGGCAGTTTAGCCGCTTTCTCCGGTTCATGCAGCACCGAATGCCAGGGCTGCGGATGCCAGCCACTCAGCAAAGACGCCAGACTTTTGTCTGTCCGGTCGCCATTGGCATACAATCTTTTCAGCGCAAAACTTTCTGCAGCAATGGCATCCAAATGTGGCGTCAGATTCAGCTTGCCATCGAAATAACGACTGGCTTGTGCAGTAAAGCTCTCTAACACAATTAAAAGAATATTGGGTTTTGCCAGTTCTGTGAGACGAAGCCTGGCCGTATCGGTTGGGTAAGCCCATGTCTTAGCGGCTTGCTCAGCCGTGCTGTCGCAACATAAATAGGGGCTGTAATCGA
This sequence comes from Bacteroidota bacterium, assembly GCA_046314695.1. Classification (GTDB taxonomy): domain Bacteria; phylum Bacteroidota; class Bacteroidia; order NS11-12g; family UBA955; genus REEB481. The sequence continues at coordinate 8,291 of JBKDBI010000262.1, forward strand.
GTTTGCGCGTTCCATTGCCAAGATAATAGCCCAGGTTCCAGAGTGGATTTACTGCGAGGATATTCAGCCTTGTAGCATTGGAAAAGGCGACACTGCTTTGATTTAAGGGTACAGCACCGGTGCCACCGCGCATGGCCACCGCCGATAGTGCAATGGTAACAGTCCAGGCTAAAGCTAGTTTCCAACCGCCGGGCTTGACGGGGCATTTGTTTCCCAGATTTACAAAGCCCTTGTGCAAGAACCAGCCAAGCACCAGTGCCATTATCCATTTAAATGCAATCGATCCGAAAGGTGCGCCGGCGCTTGCAGCTGCAGCTTCCTGTGGATGTTCCATGTATTGCAGCGCCTGTTCGTTGATGCGGTTTCCCCATTTAAGCATGAGCTCTGCATCTGCCAAGGCCAGGAGAAAAATGACCGAACTAAAAAGCCAGAAGGATATAGACAGGATTGCGCTCCGGTAGGCTCCGAAGCGAAAAATCAAGAGCGTGATATAGGTAATCAGGGTGATGTATACGGCCGTGCTTAAATCAAGTGTCCATCCACTTATAAATGCCTGGTGCAATGCTGAACCGGAGTCCTGTTGATAAAGGGCCGATGTATGCCATAAGAACAAGCCTCGGGCCAGCCAACCGCACAAAAACCAGAATACGATGAGCAGTAAGTATTGCCACCAGGCGCGGCCCGACACAAAAAAGCCCTCGCGAAGAGGGCTTTTTTTATGCTCGTTTGTTCGTTTAGCGAACAAGGTGCAGGCGGGTTTGTTGGATATGGCTGCCGTTATCCAAGCGCATCAGGTATATTCCATTGCCCAATGAGGCGGGAAGATCTAACCCATGGATACCGCTGAGTAAACCGGTCCATTGGCGTACTTCTCGCCCATCCAAAGTAAAAAGCCGAAGCGTTGAAGCGCCTGAACTTCCCGAAATGCTTACCTGAATCTTGTCTGAAGCGGGATTGGGGAAAATGCCGATTTGCAAGGGATTGAAATCTGCGATGGAAGTAGATCCGCCAATCGTGATATAATTATTCTTGTTGGACGTATTAGGTCCTACGCTGTTGCTGGCGGTCAATGACACGGAGTAAATACCGGCAGCGGTAAATTTCACCTTCGGGAAGCGCGAGCTGGATGCGGTGCCGCCTTCATAAGTGAAGGTGGATGGCGCGATTGTCCAGCTCCATGCAGTTGGATTGTTGCTGCTTTGGTCGATCAGGTTAATTTCTTCATTTACAGCCGCACTGGTCTTGTCAGCAATAAAGTTAGCCACTGGCGCAACCCCGGCAATATTGCTTACATTGATGTAATTGTTTTTCGTTGCCTGATTGCTTCCGCTTGCGTTACCGGCTGTGAGGGTTACGCTGTAAGTGCCTGAAGTGGTAAAGGCCAGATAAACAGTCTTGCTATTGAGTGTGCTGCCGTTGAGCAGGGTGTAATTGGCCGGAGTGATGCTCCAGGTGAAGGTTTCACCGAACTGGGTGTTTTCTTTGATGGCAACGGTCTGGCCAACGGTGGCGCTGGTTGGTGTAGCGCTGAAATCAACGGTGGGAGCGGGGTTGAGGGTTACCTTGCGGATAACATTGTTGCCTTCGTCGGTAACATATAGGCAATTGTTGGCAGCAGAATAAACCACCTGACGGAGTTGTTCAAAACGCGCCTGGTTGCCAGTGGCATTGGTGTATCCTGGTGTTGTCGCATTTCCGCAGAAAAGCGATACAGAAGTTCCGTTGTACACTTTGATACAGGTGTTTTCAATGATGAAAATGGAATTGCCTACCACAACCACGTCGTTGGGTGAATTGATCCCAGTGCTCACCACGGTGCTTACTTCGCCCGTGCTGAGATTGATGCGGCGGATGGCGTTGTTGTTCTTGTCGGCTACCAGGGCCGAAGTGCCGCTTTCCAGGCAAATGCCGGAAGGCGCATAGAAACGGGCCGCAGAACCGGTTCCGTTGTTCGAACCCGTATTGCCCGGGCTGCCGCAAAGGGTGCTCACCAGGTTGCTGGTTACCTTGCGGATGCAGTCGTTGAAGAAATCGACTACAATCAGGTTGCCGCTGCCATCGAATACACAGTCTGCAGGCTCGTTGAAAAGCGCAGACCCGAGGGTGCCGTCTTTATGGCCACCGGTGAAAGAAGCTTTTCCCGCGTAGGTGCTAACGATTTGGCCGTTGCTGGCGTTGACATACTTGCTGACCTTGCGGATGGTGTGGTTGAAACGATCGCATACATAAAGGTCATTGGCACCGGAAACAGCCATGCCGGCAGGAGCGAAGAAACGCGAAACGGTTCCGGTTCCATCGTCGGTACCGATGGCGCCTGGTTCGTTGGGATCGCCGAGGTAACCTGCACGGATGCGGGTATTGGTGCCTTCGATGAGCAACACATTGTGTTCATCGGTGATGTAAAGGATGCCGTTGTTGTCGATGGCCAGACCGCTCGGACGGCTGAATTTTTCCGTTGTAACCGTGTTGTTGGGGGTTGATAAATAGGATCCGCTTCCGAGATACTGTACTCCGGCATGCGTGGTAACGGTTTGTGCCTGTAAAGCGGGGCTCAGCGCAGCGAGGCCGAGGCTTACATGCAGGAAGAAGGTGTGCTTCATGGGCAATATGTTCAGAGGATGTTCAGGGTTTCAAGTTCTTGGATAATGGCCTGTTCCATATTTTCAAGCACATTGTCGTAGCTTCTGGGTGCGAAAGCATGGCCGGTCATAGCGGTGTACAATTCAACGTAGCGATCGGTGATGGATTGCACAAAATCGTCGGGCATGTCGGGCACCATTTCGCCTTTCCGGCCCTGGAACTGATGTGCAATCAACCATTCGCGTACGAATTCCTTGGATAATTGACGCTGTGCTTCGCCTTTGCGTTGCCTGGCTTCGTAATCATCCAGATAAAAGAAACGCGAAGAATCAGGCGTGTGCACTTCATCTATCAACATCAACTTGCCGTCGTGTTTGCCGAATTCGTATTTGGTATCTACCAGTATCAAATTGTTATTGGCTGCAATTTCGGTACCGCGGGCGAATAACTTTAAACTGGTATCTGTGAGCTTGTCCAATTGTTTGGACGTAAGGATTTTCCGGTCGACGATTTCTTTCAGGCTGATGTCTTCATCATGGCCGCTTGAAGCCTTGGTAGCCGGCGTGATAATGGGTTTGGGCAGGCGATCGTTCTCGCGCAAACCATCTGGCAACTTTATACCGCAAACTTCCCTGCCTCCTTCCTTATAAATGCGCCACGCATGGCCGGCCAGATAGCCTCTGACCACAAACTCCACCGGAATGGCTTCGCAACGGATGCCAATAGTCACCTGCGGGTCTGGAGTAGATATTTTCCAGTTGGGAATAATGTCGGAAGTCTCATCCAGAAAGAGCGATGCCACTTGCGTTAATACCTGCCCTTTGTAAGGAATGGGTCGGGGCAACACGTGATCGAAGGCTGAAATACGGTCACAGGCAACAACGACCAGATGATCATGGCGGATGGTATACACATCGCGGACTTTCCCGCGCAGGAAAGTGGTCTGATTCCGGAAAAAGAAGTTTGTTGCGGTTAGTGCGTCCATACGTTCGTCTGAGTGCGAACCGCGAAAATGGGTATTTTTAAGTCATGCGGCACTCAATGTGGATTTTTTTCCGCTGCTTCGTCGGCTTCGTAAGCACGGATAATCGCCTTTACCAGGCGATGACGCACCACATCGCTGGTGTCAAGGCGCACGATGCCAATGCCTTCCACATCAGACAACAGCCGAACGGCACGCTGTAATCCGCTCAGGCTCTTTTTCGGTAAATCGATCTGACTCAAATCGCCGGTGATCATCAGTTTCGCGTTCGGCCCCATGCGGGTGAGGAACATCTTCAGCTGCATATCTGTGCTGTTCTGCGCTTCGTCCAGGATCACATAACAATTGTCGAGCGTCCGGCCGCGCATGAATGCCATGGGCGCGATTTCAATGCTGCGGCTTTCGATCATGGCCTTTAGCTTTTCGGGCGGAATCATGTCTTCCAACGCGTCGTACAGCGGTCTGAGATAAGGGTCTATTTTTTCCTTCAGGTCGCCGGGCAGAAAGCCGAGGTTTTCACCTGCTTCCACCGCCGGGCGTGAAAGAATAATCTTTCGTATTTCACGGTTGCGCAACGCTTTCACAGCCATGGCAACAGCTGTATAGGTTTTTCCGGTTCCGGCCGGACCGAGTGCAAAGACAATGTCGTTGCGCACTGCGCTTTCGATCATGGCCCGCTGGTTGGCAGTGCGTGCCCGTATGGGTTGTCCGCGCGTGCCGAAAAGAAGCACCTCGCCATCGTCTCCGCTTGGCTGCCGTCGGGCCTCGGGTGATACCGCAATGCCGCCAAATACTTCACCTATAAGTTCTTCTGTAATGCCGGCACGGCTGGAATGCATCGATTCGAGCAGTTCGAGCTTTTCAGCAAACCGATCAATTTCGCTGTCTTCTCCGCTTACCTTTATGTCTTCTCCGCGCGCCACGAATTGCAGCTTTGGAAAATGCGCCCTAACCAACTGAAAAAGCTGGTTGTTCACTCCGTAGAAATACTGCGGCTGGATATGCTGCAGCGTAAATGTTCTTTCGCCCAAATTGCTCTTTGCTTGTTTTGCGTTCTAACTTTGCACAAATATAAGATACAGCAGGCGTGCGGGTTGTTACTTTACTATCAGATCTGGGCAGTTATTCTGCAGAGCTGGCTGCTTTGCGCGGCCGCATCCTGTCAATGCCGCCCGGTCTGAAGTTCGTGGATATCAGCCACGATGCCCATCCTTACGACCTGCTGGCCAGTGCGTTTATGGTACGCGGTTATTATCCGCATTTTCCGCCCGGTACCCTTCACGTGATCTCGGTGAATATGTTTGGCGATGAACCGCAACACGTACTGGCATCCTATGGCGATCAGTGGTTTATGGCACCCGACAACGGGATTATTCCCATGCTGCTCGAACCCAATCCTTCGCAGGCATACCGTTTCCGTGTTCCGATTCCGGTTCCGGCTTCCCTGTTGCGCGATCTGTATCTGCCCGCCATTGCCAGGCTGGAAGAAAATGCGTTCCGGCCAGACGATTATTTCATTCCTTACAACAACCCGCAAGCCCGCACCTGGGAAAAGCCTCAGAAGGTGGAAGAAAATGTACGCGTTTCGATTCTCTATAACGACGAAGCAGGCAACGCCCATACCAATATCGACCGCCGCTTCTTTTCTACCGAAATGGAGAACAGAGACTGGCGCATCCATTTGGGCGCAGGTACCTGGATGTATTCGATTTCAGGACGTGGCGGTGCTGAACCGGGCAATGTGTACCTCGGCTGGAACGAAGCAGGTATGCTCTATGTGGGTATGGTAAACGGAGACGCAGTTCGTTTTCTGGGTCTGCGCGCCGGCCGTCATTTGCTAATGGAGATAAAATGAAGCAGGCAATATTGAACCGCATCGTGCGGATGGAGTTTCTTCCTGAACATGTGATTGATTTCGAAAACCTGTTCGCACGCGTTAGAGAACAAATCCGACATTTCCCGGGGTGCCTGTCACTTCAGGTCTGGACCGACCCTGAATCGCCGAATGTGTATTTCACCTTCAGCCGCTGGGAATCGCCTTCCGATCTGGAAGCTTATCGACATTCCGAACTGTTCAAAGAAACCTGGGCGCAAACCAAGCGTTGGTTTTGTGCCAAACCACAGGCTTTCAGCGCACTCGACCGCTACGTGATCGATTGAACCGCAACGGTTCAAGGGGCGTAATCCACAGTTTTTGCCCATGTGCGGGCAATCGGTTTGAAATCATCACGTTTAAGTTTTGATTTGCATACCATGATCCGCTTTTCGATCCGCCTGCTGCCCATTATCTTTCTTTTTGCAGCAGGCAGCCTGCAGGCACAATCCAAAGCCGAACGCAACGGAATGGACGCCTTAGCTAAAAAGCAATACGAACGCGCCCTCAGCGTGTCAGAAAAAGCTTGCAAGAATCCTGAAACATCCAAATTTGCCTGGCCTTGGTTCATTAAAGCCAATGCCCTCTACGAACTGGGTCAGAACCAGGATTTTGTCCGCAAGAATCCAGGTTGGCTCAAAGAAGCGGTGAAGAGCGCCCTGAAAGCCAAAGCGTTCGATAAATCAGGTAAATATACCAGGCAGTTCAGCGGATTGCTGCGCGTTCTGAAAGATGCCAATAACAAGGAAGCCTGGTCCAATTTCGGTCAGGAGAAATATTTCCGCGCCATCCAGTCGTTTCGTTTCGGTTACGACCTGGCAGGCGATACACTGAGCTATGCCATGATGGGTGTTTCCTATCTTCTCGCCGGCGAATCGCGTGAAGCGTTGCCTGTCTTGCGCGAAGCAGTGCGCCGAAACGTCGATGCTTTTCGCGATTCCGTGCTCCTGCATACTATGGTGCGCGAGCCGTTCGAACACCTGGCCCGCTATTATATGAGCAAGAACCTGAGCGATTCTGCACGCTTTGTAGTTGAAAACGGATTGGAAATTTTCCCCAAGAACACCATCATCCGGAACATGCAGATCGATTTACTCCGCCAGGAAGTGCGCAGTACGCCGATCTCGCAACCGCAAATCATGGCCATCAACAAAGCCCTTGCCCTGCGGCCCAACGATTCGTTCTTCCTTTACAGCCAGAATGCCTATTACCTGTTTCGTGTGCGCAACTCAGCCAATGCCGGCGATATGGCAGAAGCCACCCGCTTGCTCCAGACCTTTGCGGCAGATAAAGAATCGCTGCATCAAAAAGGTGCCCGCAATGGTTCGGATATTTTCCTGCTGCCTTCCCGTGCAGCTATTTTGAACCTGGTTTGGCAGTATTACGGCGAACGCAGCGCCTTCACCACAGCGGCATTGTCATACCGTCAATACCTGAAGTTGAAGTGTCCGGCCTGCGAAGACAAGCCTGAAACGCTTACTAAGCAGGCGCTCGACAGCCTTCCCATCGGCATCGTACATGCCTGGACCATGAGCGACCCGCGCAGCGATGCGATGAAAGCCTTCCGCCTGAATTACTACCAGGGAATCAAACGCGACTCCATGGCTTACCCGCAGCTTGCTCCGCTGGTGCGCCTGAGCGAAGACCTGTTGAAAGAATTTCCCAAAGACCTGAAAATAAAGGCAGCCCATGAGCCCTTGTTGCTGCGCTGGATGGAGTTGGCGATGAAGAAGCCCGATATGAGCGCTGCCTGGATCGCTTACCGCAAACTGGAAGCGTTTAATCCGACTTCAAAATCGCTCGATCCGGCGCTCGAGAAAATGGTGCGCGCTGATTTTACACACGGCTATTTCGGTACCAGGGTAGCCAACTACCGCTGGAACGGAAGCGCTGCCATGTGCCTGCCCGGCACCCAAAGCGACAGCCTGCAGCGCAAAGTGGAAGAGCGTATTAATTTCTTCCGCCGTAACGCCGGAGTACTCGACCCGATTATCCTCGCCCCCGAAAAGAACCGCATGTGCCAACAGGCTGTACTGGCCTGGGAAGTCACCGGAACCCTTTCCCATGAAGTAGATAAATTCAATCGCTGCTATACAGAAGAAGCCAATACAGCAGCCAGGAACAGTGTGCCCATTGCCGGCGTCAATACTGTACTCGCTGTAAGCAGTGCAATGGACGACAATGAAAACAAAAGCGTCGGGAATCGCCGCTGGCTGCTGAACCCCATCGCTTACGCACTCGGCCATGGTTCTTCCAAGACCTTCGCGGCCATCTGGGTGGTTGACGACAAGGGAAACAAAGACACTGCGCGTTACAAGAACCGTTTCATCGCCTGGCCAAACCAAGGCTATGTGGCCAAACGATTGCTTTTCAAATACTGGTCTTTCAGCGCTTACCATGATCTGAAAGATGCTACTGTTACCCTGACCGATGCAGCCAATCAGCCGGTGCCGGTTGAAATTCAGCCTTATGATCCGTTGTATCCCATGCCCACCCTGGTCTGGAAGCCGGCGATTGAGATTAAAAATGTGAGCGATAAAACCACATGGCAGGTGCGTATTAAAGCCCAAGACGGTAAAACCTGGACTTATAAAGTAACGGCGCTCGACCTGAACCCGCAGTAAGCCGAAGCCTTATTTTCTTCGCTCCTGACTAATTTCGCGTAATGAAGCGAATTTTCAGCATGCTTGCACTGGCGTGTTCCGCCGGACTATTTGCGCAAACCGCCCCCGTTGATGCCGGTTTCGAAAATTGGAGCAGCCGCACCTGGTATTTTGAGCCGACCGGTTTCCTGACCGATAATGGCGACCATGTATACCGCGGTGCAGAACCAGCCATTGAGCGTGTTACCGATGCACACTCCGGAAATTATGCAGTGCGCATCCATACCCGGAAGCGCGCTGATGACACCTTATACGGAACCTTGTATATTGGTAATCCGGGCTCGTACGGCAATGAAGGCGGCCGTCGCCTGCGACATCGTCCGGAGATGTTGCGCGGTTATATGAAGGCAGACCTCAAAGGTGGAGAAGCATTTGTCATCGTTTTTGTAAGGGATGACAAAGGGCAGGTGTTGGGCATCGGTTCCAACAGCATCAATGGAGATATTGCGGCATACGAAGAGTTTAGTATCCGGATAAACTGGTTCGATCCCGATCCAACAGTGAAGGCGGAGTTTTTCTCTTTTGCCGCCATCAGCGGAAGCAGCAACCTTGAAACCCAGGTTCCGGGCTCCAATATTACCCTTGACAGCCTCTGGTTTGAAAGCGCAGACACCGCGATTTTTGAAAACGGTGATTTCGAAGAATGGGATTCGCTGGTGACCCTCGAGCCGGTGCACTGGACCTCATCGAACTACCAGGGGTTCGGTATTGACAGTGTATCCGTAACCTTGTCTTCAGATGCATTTGAAGGCAACCACAGCATCGCGATCGTAAACCGCAAAGGTTGGAACGGCACCATCAAAGGCAATATCACCAATCAGGAGCGCATCCCGGGAAGCATGGAACTGAATGGCGGACTGCCGGTGAACAATAACCCCGGAAGGCTGAAAGGTTATTATAAATATTTCCCTCAAGGCGGCGACCGGGCCAGCATTCGGCTAACTACCTATCAGGGCGACGGAACGATACAGGAAGATACCCTGCATACACTCGGAGCCGCATCTGTCTGGACGCCCTTCACCTGCGGCCTGACCTATTTCGGCAGCGATACAATCGATCAAATGGCCATTGCGCTGTATGCCGGAGATCAGCGGAAGGGAACCACAGGCCCGCGCTTGGGTAGCCTGCTCATGGTCGATAGCCTGAGCATCGAATACGGCTGGGGGTTGGGTGTAACGTATCTGTACGGCCCGAGCATCAGCCTGTACCCCAATCCGGCAGCCGATTACGTTCGCCTGGTGCCGGGTTTTGGCGGAAAGTACAATATGCAGGTGTCTGACCTCAGCGGGCGCACCGTGCTGGCGACACATGGCAACGAAGGAGAAATCCGACTGCCCCTCGCGCAATTGCCTTCAGGCATGTACCATGTACGCATTCTTGCTGCAAACGGTACGGCTTCGTATCCGCTGCAAATTGCCCGTTAAAGCATGGTTCACAGGGTTCCGGGTTTGCTCCGGGGCCCTTTGTGAACCTATCTTTGCTGCATGAACAATGAGCAGTTTAAAGATATAAGGGGCCGTGTTGAGGCCCTGAGGAGGTATCTTTGACGTCGATCGCAAGCTGATCGAGATTCAGGACGAGGAACAACAAACCCTCGACCCGGGCTTCTGGAATGACCCTAAAAAAGCCGAAGCCCTGCTGAAGAAAATACGGGAGAAAAAAGTGTGGACCGATGCCCATGCTGAGCTGGAACGCGAACTGGGCGACCTTGAAGTGTTGCGCGAATTTGAAGAAGCCGGCGATGTAAGCGGTACCGAAGTTGATGCCCATTACACCAGGCTATGCGAACTCACCGAAAACCTGGAGTTTAAAAACATGCTGCAAAACGAGGAGGATAAACTCGGTTGCGTGTTGGAAATCAACGCAGGTGCAGGTGGAACCGAAAGTTGCGACTGGGCTGAAATCCTGATGCGCATGTACATCATGTTTGCAGAAAAGAATGGTTTCAGCATCTCAGAATTGGAACGTACCGACGGTGAAGTAGCAGGTATCAAAAGCGTTTCACTGGAGATTACCGGTGATTTCGCCTACGGTTACCTCAAAGGGGAAAACGGTGTACACCGCATGGTACGCGTGAGTCCGTTCGACTCAAACCAGCGCCGACACACCAGTTTTGCGAGTGTTTATGTGTATCCGCTGGTCGATGATACCATTGAAATTGAAATCAAACCGGCCGATGTGGAACTGCATACCAGCCGAAGCGGCGGTGCCGGTGGTCAGAACGTGAACAAGGTGGAAACCAAGGTGCAGCTCACCCACATTCCTTCCGGTATCGTGGTGGTTTGCCAGGTTGAACGCACCCAGAACGGCAACCGCGAACGGGCCATGCAGATGCTGAAAAGCCGCTTGTATGAAATGGAAATGCAAAAACGCAATGAAGCCCGTGCATTGATTGAAGATTCAAAAATGAAAATTGAATGGGGATCGCAAATCAGGAACTACGTTTTTCATCCTTACAAATTGGTGAAAGATGTGCGAACCGGTGAAGAAACCAGCAATATCCAGAATGTGGTTGACGGCGATCTTTGGCCCTTCATCAAGTCTTATCTGCTGCAAAACAGTGGAGCGGAAAAGAAAAGTGGCATAGGTGCCTGAGTAAATATATTTCAAAAGGAAAAGCCCGGATAGCCAAGCTTTCCGGGCTTTTTTTGTCCCTTTAAAACCCAAAGGGATGTTTCCTAAAACCGCACCGAACCTTTTAACGCTGTACGAGGAGTTTTAATTGTGAAGCTCTGCTTTGGGCATCGCGTATGGTCGCAATGTACATGCCAGGGATGAAGCGACTGCAGTCTATTGTTTGCATGCCCGGAGCGCCGGAGCCGCTATACACCAATTGCGCTGCCAGGTTGCGTATTTCTATGGAAACCTCGCTGCGGCTGTCGTATTCCAGGGTGATCTTGTCGTTAGCCGGATTGGGGTACGCCTTGGCCGACAGTCGGTAAACATGAAGATCTGATACATTCATTCGGTAATCGAAACTGGTATCCGCTGCCAGACAATCGCTGATCTCGTTGCTGTGGCCGTTGCCGTGCATAGCCATGAGTGCAATCGTGATATCATCGTTGTAGTCGGTTATACTGGCTGCAATCTGCGTATGCGTGCGGCCCCCGAAATAGTTGTCGCGTAAATCGATGGTGTCTGACATTCCCGGGGCATTCCCACCTGAAAATGCAATGGTTTGGCTGCCACGCAAAAAATTGTTGCCGTAGATCTTGAGTTTGCTGTTTTTAAGCCGGCTGAACAAGGCCAGATGGATATGTGCAGCGTTCAGTATTGTGCCTGTAATATCGAATGTATTGTGGTTGATGATGATCGGGAATGTATTCGGTGTGCCTGTAATTTCGATCATGTGGCTCCTGAAGTTATAGAATTCATTGCATGAGATAATTATGCAACCGCCGGAGTGCGATCCATTATTGATGCGCAAACCGGAATTTGACATCCAATGCTCGAACCGGTTCCGCGTGAGCGTGGCATATTTACCGAAGTAAAAACCGTACATGCGGCTTACCAGGCATTCATCCATTTCCAGGAAGGCGAGTGAACCAAAAATGTACGCGGCATAACCTTGGTTTCCGCCCAGGAAAACGGATTTTTCAAGGCGCAGAAGGCAAGT
>JBKDBI010000263.1:0-5867 GCA_046314695.1 Bacteroidota bacterium
ATACAAAGAAAAAGCCCGTCAAATCGACGGGCTTTTTTTATGGACGGATGGTAGTTGCGACTGCCTGCCGTGCGTGGCTCAGTTTTCGGTGTCGAAACTGAATTCAGCCACCCAATAGAAGTATTCGCTTTTGCGGAGCCAGGTGCCGGTAATAACAGAAGTACCGAGTTGGCTGATGCGCAGATAACCTTTTACATCCTCCCGTTGATCGCTCGATTCGAGTTCAGCCGCCTGACCGCTGAAATGATGCCCGTCTTCAGCGAAGAGTTTCAGCAAACCACCTTCCATGGAAGCACTGGGCAGCCAGTCGAACGTAAGCAGGCTGCCGCCGCTCATATGGCCCTGGATGGCCGCGGTGTAAACGGTTTCGTGGGCGTGTTCACCATAATTGTCGAGCGCCGATTTGCAGATCCATACGACATGACCTTTGAATGTTTTGTTGTTACTCATGCTGCAAAGTTGGCCTGTGGCCGGGCGCAACGGCATGACTGCAATCAGTAAAAACACGGAAATCTGTCAGGATTGACGCGCCTGTCCTAATTTCGGAACCATGAAAACGGTCTTGGTGACAGGGAGCAATGGATTACTCGGGCAGAAGCTTACGGATTTGTACCGCGGGGTTCCGGACCAGAAACTGGTGGCGACAGGCAAGGGGCCAAGCCGCCATCCGGCGAGCGATTTCACCTACGAGTCGCTCGATATCTGCGATCCGTATGCAGTAGAGAAAGTGCTTGATGCCTACCGTCCGGATGCGATTATCCATACTGCCGCCATGACCAATGTAGACGCGTGTGAAGTAGACAAGGCCGGCTGCGATGCACTGAATGTGGAAGCTGTGCGCTCGCTTGCAACCGCGGCAGACCAGCGCAATTGCCATTTTATCCATGTGAGCACGGATTTTATTTTCGACGGCGAAGCAGGTCCGTACAGCGAAGATGCATTGCCCGCACCGCTGAGCTATTACGGTCATAGCAAGCTGAAAGGCGAGGAAATCGTGCGCAGCGTTTGCCGTGATTGGGCCATTTTGCGGACCGTATTGGTGTATGGCCGCGTTGCCGATATGTCGCGCAGCAATATTGTACTGTGGGCAAGACAAGCCCTCGCTTCCGGGCAGCCTTTCCGTGTGGTGAACGACCAATGGCGCACGCCCACGCTTGCAGAGGATCTTGCGCAAGGTTGCAGGCTGGCAGAATTGCACCATGCGCAGGGGATCTACCATATCAGCGGCGACGAACTCATGTCGATCAGCGAACTGGTTCGGCGTGTGGCAGCCCATTACGGTTACAGCGCTGCGCAGATGGAAGAAGTAAGCAGCAATACCTTGAACCAAGCTGCGCGTCGCCCGCCGCGCACCGGCTTCATCATCGAAAAAGCCCGTCGGGAATTGGGTTACGAACCGCATAGTCTGGAAGCGGGTTTGCGTTTGCTGGACGCTTTTGAACAAACGATGCAACAAGGGGTATGACGCGCATTCCGCAGGCTTTTGAAATCCATACGCCCCGCCTGCTGATGAAGCCTTACGGGCGCTCCGACGCGCGCGAGTTGCTGACGTTGATCGACCGGAACCGCACGGACCTGCTCGACGCGTTTCCGGTGATGATCAACCAATTGAACAGCGTTAGCGACACGCGTTCATGGATTGCCGGCCGAAGCAGCCAACACGCCATGGGTCAAGGCATTGCCATCGCCATGCGCCTGCGTCATTCGCAGGTTTTGGCCGGTTATCTGGGTATCCTGAATCTGGATATGCGCGTACCGAAATGCGAGATGGCTTATTTTGTTGAGCAATCGCTGCGCAGGCAAGGGCTGGCTGAAGAAGCGCTGTTGGCTGGTTTGCGCTGGGCGATCGGCAGTATTGGTCTGCAAAAAGTGCTGTGCAGGGTTGATCCCGGAAATGAGGCCAGCCTGCGATTATTGGAAAAGACCGGTTTTGTAAGGGAAGGCCTGGTGCGCTGCGATTACCGGAGCGGGCATGGCCATACCGGAGATTGCGTATACATGGGGCTGCTCGCCTCCGATTTTATGCGTGCAAATAGCGCCTGATGGTGTTTTTGTCGAGATTACCGGAGCCTTTTCCCGAATAAAGACATTCCTTGAGGTATTTCAAGGCGATGCCGATTTGATTCTCCACTGTTTTCACAGACAAATCCATCAGGGTTGCGATTTCGCGGTGGCTGAGTTGTTCGATTCTGCTTAAGAGAAAGATTTGTCGGCAGCGCAAGGGAAGTCGATCAATCAGGCGGCTGATCAGGGCTTCGGTTTCTGCGGCGCTGAGTTTTTCGGTGATATCGGCGCTGATGGGTTCCGGAAAATCATCGTCAGCTTCGCTTTCCCATATCAGACGCGGCTTCTTGAGGTGGTTCAGGCAACGGTTGCGCACCGCGGTGAACAGGTAAGCGCGCAGGCTGTTGTCGAGTTGCAAGGTGTCGCGGCGCTGCCATACGGCAAGGAATGCGTCGTTCACAAGTTCTTCCGCATCGTCACGGTTGCGCACGATGTTGACCGCGAAATGCAGGAGGCCGGGTTGCAAACTGCGGTACAGGGTTTCCAGGCTTTGGTATGGATCCCGGGAAGTCACAGCATGCAAAGGAAGGGTTTTCGTTCGTTCAGTTGGCGTCGCTCAGGAATTGGATGCGCATCAGCTGCAACTCCTCAATGCTGAATTCGCCTTCAAAATGCTTGAGTGCTTTCTCGAGGTTGTCTTCTTCCGTGCTCCTGAAATACGTGAAAATCTCGTCTTGCAGTTCTTCGTCGAGGAACTGGTTGATGAAATAACGGATGTCAAGGCGGCTGCCGGAGCTTACAATCGCGTCGAGTTCGTGGATCAGTTCAGGCAGTTCCATGCCCAGGCTGCGCGAAATATCCATCAAATCGTTTTTCTTGTCGATGTTCTGGATGATGGCGGCCTTCTTGCCCGATTTTTCCGAACTGGCCTTCAATACAATGTCTTGCGGGCGTTCGATATCGTTGGCTGTGACGTATTGCGCGATGTACTCCACAAAAGACTGCCCGAATTTCAGTGCCTTGTTGCGGCTTACACCGTTGATATTACACAACTCATCCAGCGTAATCGGGAATTTAGTGGCCATATCTTCCAGGCTGGGATCCTGGAAAATCACATACGGTGGCTGGTTTTTCTCTTTGGCTACCTTGCGACGGAGATCTTTCAGATGACCGAAGAGCACTTCGTCGCAGATGCTTTCCAACTTGAAGTTTTCAAAATCCTCCTCCGTAACATTTTCGAATTCGGTGTCGACAGCCATCTCATGCGTTGCCGGCTTGGCGAGGTAAGCTTCGCCGCCTGCAGAAAGGCTGATCAGTCCGTATTTTTCGATGTTCTTGTTGAGGTAACCACTCACCAGGGCCAGGCGGACTATGCTTTTCCAGAAAACCTTGTCGCGTTCTTTCCCGGCACCGAATTCAGGTAATTTGTCGTGCCCGTAGTCTTTTACCGAATCAGAGCGCTGTCCGGAGATGAAGTGAACGATATGGTTGAAGCTGAATTCGCCACCGATGGTCTTGGTCAGGCGCAGGGCCAGCGTCATTTCAGCTGTAACATCCTGTTTAGGCTTTGGATGGCGGCAGTTGTCGCACATGCCCATGCAGTCTTCCTCTTTAAAGCTCTCTCCGAAATAATGAAGCAGCAGCTTGCGTCGGCACTGTGCCGATTCGGCAAAGGCGGCAGTTTCGGCAATCAGCAGACCGCCAATTTCCTGTTCGGCTACCGATTTGTCTTTCATGAACTTCTCGAGTTTCTCGATATCGTTCGGGTTGTAAAACAGGATACAGTCGCCTTCCATGCCATCGCGGCCGCCGCGGCCTGTTTCCTGGTAATATCCTTCCAGGCTCTTGGGCACGTCGTAGTGGATTACGAAGCGCACATCTGGCTTATCTATACCCATACCGAAAGCGATGGTAGCCACGATCACATCTACTTCTTCCATCAGGAATTTGTCCTGATGTGAGGCGCGTGTCTTGGCGTCGAGTCCGGCGTGGTAAGGAAGGGCTTTGATGCCATTCACTTTGAGCATTTCGGCAACTTCCTCCACTTTCTTGCGGCTCAGACAGTAGATAATGCCGGAGCGGTTGCTGCGCTGTTTGATATAGGTGAGGATTTCCTTGTGAACGATGTCTTTCCGCCCTTTCGGTTTTACCTCGTAATAGAGATTGGAACGGTTGAAGGAAGACTTGAACACTTTGGCGCCCATCATGCCCAGGTTTTTCTGGATATCGAGCTGTACTTTGGGCGTGGCAGTGGCGGTAAGTGCCATCACAGGCACATCGTCCACTTCTTTCACCATTTGGCGGATGCGACGGTATTCCGGGCGGAAGTCGTGCCCCCACTCAGAGATACAATGCGCTTCATCAACGGCCACAAAGGAGATATTGGCCTTCCGCAGCAGTTCGATGGTTTCGTCTTTCTTGAGTGTTTCGGGCGCCACATACAGCAGCTTGGTATTGCCGGCCAGGAGATCCTCTACCACAGTGGTGAGCTCGCCTTTGGTCAGGGTGCTGTTGAGGAAATGCGCCAGACTGCTCTGATTGGCAAAGCCCCTGATATTGTCCACCTGATTCTTCATCAGGGCGATGAGCGGTGAAATTACGATGGCTGTTCCGGGAAGCATGACTGCCGGAAGCTGGTAGCACAGTGACTTACCGGCGCCTGTGGGCATGATAACGAAACAATCCTCCCCCGCCAGTATGCTGTTGATTACAGCTTCCTGATTGCCTTTAAACCCCTCAAATCCAAAAAAGTCCTTCAGGGCTTTTCTGGCATCCATTTTCTCTGCAGTGGCCGTCACGTTTTGCTTAACTGATTGATGTTTTAAAATTAACACAAATCTCTCCATAAATGCTTGGCAGGAAAAAAATAATTTTGCCCTTTCATGTCTGAGTTACCGACAGAACAACAGGAGCGCATTATCGGCTTTGGCCGCGAGGCGGTGGAAGCAGAACTGCAATCGCTTGCCGTGCTGCCGGAACGCATTGGCCGCCATTTTGCGCAGGCGGTGGAGCATATCCGCCATTCCGATGGGCGCTTGATTATCAGCGGCATCGGCAAAAGTGCCATCATAGCACAAAAGATCGTGGCAACCTTGAACAGCACCGGTACGCCTGCGGTCTTCATGCACGCAGCCGACGCCATACATGGCGACCTGGGTCTGATACAGCGCAACGATACCGTTCTGCTGATATCGAAGAGCGGCAATACGCCCGAGATCAAGGCGCTGATTCCGTTGATACATCGTTTCGGCAATCGCCTGATTGGCATGACCGGCAATGTGGAAAGCGAGCTGGCACGGGCATCAGACCTGGTCTTGAATGTAGCGGTCGACCGTGAGGCCTGCCCGAACAACCTGGCACCTACCACAAGCACGACGGCCCAATTGCTTATGGGCGATGCCCTGGCCATTGCCTTGCTGAAGTTGCGCAACTTCAGTTCGGAAGATTTTTCACGGTATCATCCCGGTGGTTCGCTCGGACGGCAACTGTACCTCACAGCAGGCGAAATAGCCGCCCGGAACGAGAAGCCGGCTGTTGCGCCCGATGCCCCGGTGCGCGATGTGATCGGTGAAATTACCGGCAAGCGTCTCGGTGCAACGGCTGTTATTGGTGATCAAGGGCTGGCAGGAATCATCACCGATGGCGATATTCGCCGGATGCTGGAAAAGCACAGCGACCTGAGTGCCATCAGGGCCGCCGATATCATGAGTTCATCCCCCCTCACTGCGCCGGCTGATATGCTGGCCGTGGCCTTGGCTGAGCAGATACGCGAGCGTAAAATATCGCAGGTTATCGTGCTCGATTCGGGTAAATATGCCGGTATGGTGCATATTCACGACCTGAACAAAGAGGGTATTTTTTAA
>JBKDBI010000264.1:0-6507 GCA_046314695.1 Bacteroidota bacterium
CGATCTGACCCGCCTGGAAGTGCAAGACCGCGTGGCAGGCATGACCTTCTCTGAATTCGGCCGCCGCGTGATGAGCAATTTCAGTACCGGCACCGACCACGGGGCAGCCGCTCCCTTGTTTGTGTTCGGCACCAAGGTAAATCCGGGCATCATTGGCAACAATCCGGTGATCGCTTCCACGGTAACGGTTGGCGACAACGTACCTATGGATTTCGATTTCCGTCAGGTTTACGCGACCGTATTGAAAGATTGGTTTGAAATGAACGATGCGGAGGTGCGCGATGCCATGGGCGGCAAGACCTTCCAGACCTTACCGATATTCAAAGGTGGCAGCACGCGGATCGAAGACTTTACGGATCTGTTTGCCCGTTTGTCGATGGCGGATCCCTATCCGAATCCGGCGCGGGAACAAACCACGGTATCTTTCTTTACCGATGGCGGTCAGGTGTCCATGTACCTTTATGACGCGATGGGCGTGCGCATTCGCACCCTCGCCTCCGGGAAACACAGGGGCGGCAACCACGAGGTGCAGGTAGACCTGAGCGGGCTCCGTCCGGGCAATTACTTCGTGCAGTTGGAACAGGGTACCCAGCGGATTACGCGGATGCTGTTTGTGCAGTGAGGTATTAACTTTTTGGAGGATATAGCCATTGGCCGGAGTTGATTGGGCTATTTCCATCATCCCGGATTCCAGGCCAGACCCGGGTTTACAGGCTTCCCGATATGCAGGGACACAGCTGGATTCTTTGCGGTCTTTGCGTGTTTTCCCCTTTGCGGTCTTTGCGTGAAACAAGGATTAAAAGCAAGCTGTATGTCGGAAGCTGTTTGTGCGTTTAGAAAGGAATCCGCAGCCTTTGCGGTCTTTGCGTGAACCCCGGACCTCAACCTTGGTGAAACGGGACCCATGGTGGATGATTAGCTTACTGATCTTGCCCTAAACCGACCATTCGATGGAAGCAATTTCTTCCTGGCGGTCTCTGATCAGTTAGCTGCGCCGCCAGGCAAAAGCTCAGCGCAATGCCAATCCGGTGGCGGGGGCCAACGCAGTAAATGAAACTTTGCTTATGCCAGGGCGCAAACAGTAGGACCCAAAGGACATCAGGGAAGCAAATCATTCCGAAAATACAACTATTTTTACTCCATCGTTCTGCCTGTCAGGCAAATCTGTCTGGTGGGGTCAACATCCCGGGACAAGGGGGGCAATATCGCCGGAATACACGGCTCGCGAGTTGGAGGTTGGATTGCCCGTCAATTCGGAGTAAAAGGCTTACAGCTAAACAAATTGTAAACCCTAAGTTCAACCAAAAAACCAAGGAAAATCTGCAATCAAACAAACCAGCGGAAGAGATAATGGGCAACGAAACTGACAGTACAGCTTTACTTGACACCATCAGGCAACTGATAGAAGAAAGTCGGCAGCAGGTTGCGGTAGCTGTAAATGCTGCCATAACAGCCTTGTATTGGCAGGTAGGAAAACGGATAAGAGAAGAAGTGCTGCAAGAAAGGAGGGCTGATTATGGCAAGCAAATTGTCTCTACGCTGGCGGCCCAATTAAAAGCGGAGTACGGTTCAGGCTGGAGTGAAAAACAACTGAGACATTGCCTGCGGTTTGCAGAAATTTTTCATGAAGAGACCATTGTCTCTACACTGTGGAGACAATTGAGCTGGTCGCACATGAAGGAAATACTTTACATGGAGGATGCGGTAAAAAGGGATTTTTATATCGAAATGTGCAAATTAGAGAAATGGAGTGTACGCACATTCCGTGAACGCATCCAATCCATGCTATACGAACGCACTGCCATAAGCAAAAAGCCCGATCTCACCATTCTAAACGATCTGAGCAAACTAAAAAATCAAAAGCAACTGAGCCCGGATTTGGTATTCAGAGACCCCTATATTCTGGATTTTCTGGGCTTGAAAGACACTTATTCGGAAAAAGATTTAGAAACTGCCATTGTTGCCGAATTGCAAAGGTTCATAACAGAATTGGGTAACGATTTTGCCTTCCTGGCACGCCAGAAACGCATCAGTATTGACAATCTGAAGATACCCCGTTTTTCGAACCGGTAATAAGTTGTAAGTCAAAGGTGGTTGTTTCGTTCGAGAAAAGCAATTGGACTTAAATTATTCAGTGCTTGATGCAGGTGGTTTTGATACCCACCTTGCTGGAACCGGCAGTTTAGACCACGCAGCACTTCAATTGAAGCCGGCAACCTTCAGCTTTCATGCTTGAACGGATGCCTTAGCTCCCATTCAGGCAAGCGCGTAAACCGTGCGGCCAGGCGCAGCACCGCCCTGCGGAAGATGCAGGGCGTGTACACACTGATCCATTCCGCTACCGGACGCGCGCCGAGTGTACTCTTGATCTCCGGTGCCGTCTTACCGAGGTGCAGGGTCTTAAATCCACCGGCAATGGCCGTTCCCACCGCATCGTACATCATGCGCTGGTACAAATGCATGCGCTTGTTCGCCTCAGGTTCGGTGCAGGCATGCAGCGCGTACAGCACATCTCCCTGTGCGAGCAAGGTGATGAATCCTATCGGCTGATCGTCCAACTTGTAACAGTAAAAACCGAATGCATCGCCCCAGCGATCGAATTGCTCGGCAAAAAACTGCACACTGACTTCGCCTGTCTTGAAGGCAATCTTGCTGTTGAGGCGCTCCAGCATCTGCCTGAAGGCCGGACGGCATTGCATGAACTCGTCTTTGCCCAGGCGATGCACGCTTACGTCGGCCGAAAGCTGGTAAACCCTGTTCGTCCGGATCCGGTACTTGCTGCTGAAGGTAGACTTATAGTCTTCAAATTGGCGCCATTCCGGCCTGATTGGCAGCACCATCGAAGGCTCCGCCTGAAAATGCACCCATCCTTTGCCTTCGTATTTGCCACGCGAGGCGGCCATACGTGCCTGATGTTGCAGCATCAGCTGCTGCACTACGCCCATTGATGGCCAAACCTGCCCCAGCATCGCCTCCGGATAATGCAGTTCGCCCGCCATCAGCACCTGAAGGTCGCCGTGCAAACGACTCAAGAGCCGACTGAGGCGTTTGCCCAGGTAGCCGGCCCAGGTATTGGATTCGATGCGCAGTACATTGAAATGGCGCTCGCCTTCCGGCAGCACCAGGCGAAAACTGCGCAAGGCGCCACTGGCTTCGGCACTGTGCACGCCCTGCACACTGGTAACTTCTTCACTGCTGCGCGCCGAAAGGCCACAGAATCGGGGGGCTTCACTTAAACCGGAGGAAGGCATAGTTCGCAACATAACAACGCAATACCTGTTTCCGTTTGTATCATCAGACAATCCTTTTCTTTTAATCGGTCAAATCATGGTTTTGGCATATTCACTGCGCGGATGTCGATTCTTAGGTCCATTTTTGGAGATTCGCACATGAGAAGATCATTACTCCTTTTATTTCCGGCTTTCATGATCGGAAGCATAGCCGCCCAACAGCCGGTGCAAGGCTTTGACGCAGCAGCTGCCATGGCGCGCTACAAGAAAGTGGCCCTGCAGGTGAATACTTCCGCCTTTACCGAAAAAGAAAAGCAGGCTGTCAGATTGCTCATCGGCGCTGCCCAAATCGCCGATTCGCTGTTCTGGAAACAAGCCTGGGGAGACAAGAACGAGCTGCTCCGCGCCATGCCCGCCGGTCCGCTGCGCGATTTTACCTTGCTCAATTACGGTCCATGGGATCGCCTCAACAACGACGCTCCTTTCATACAGGGCATCGGTACCAAGCCGGAAGGCGCCCGTTTTTATCCGCCCGCTTTCACCAAAGCCGAATTCGACCGCGTGGCAGACAGCAGCAAGTTCAGCGCTTATTCCATCCTGAACCGCGATGCCTTCGGCCAAACCACCGTTCAGCCCTATTCTGCGGCATATACCGGCGAACTGCGCCTCATGACCCAACAGATGCGCATGGCGGCCGGACTGTTGCGCCCGACGGATCCGCTCTTCAGCGATTACCTGGAGCTCCGTGCCAACGACCTGCTGCGCGATAACTACGATATCAGCGATCGTTTCTGGCTTGAGATGCGCGACAACAAATTCGACCTGATCATCGGTCCGATTGAGAACTACGAAGACAAATTCCTGGGCATCAAAACGGCCTTCGAAGCCTATGTCATGGTGCGCGACAACGAATGGAGCCAGCGCCTGGAGAAATACATCGGTCTTCTTCCCTGGCTGCAGGAAAACCTGCCCGTGGCGCCGGCCTACAAACAGGAAAAAGTTGGCAACAGCGGCAGCCAGCTGGCCGTTTTTGATGCGCTCTATTACGCCGGAGATTGCAATGCGGGCAGCAAAACCATCGCCGTCAACCTGCCGAACGACGAAACCATCCAGAAGGAAATAGGCACCCGCAGAACCCAGATCAGGAACGTGATGCGGGCCAAGTTTGACAATATGGTGCAGCCCATTTCCGAATTGCTGATCGACCCGAAGCAAAGGGTGAATATCACCTTCAATGCGTTCTTCAACAATGTGATGTTCCACGAAGTGGCGCATGGACTGGGCGTAAAGAACACCATCGACGGCAAGCAGACGGTCCGCGAGGCGCTCGGTGCCAAATACTCCGCGATTGAAGAGTGCAAGGCCGATGTCCTGGGCCTGTATATGGTGACGCGCCTGCTGGAAAGGGGAGAACTGACGGAAGGAACCCTGGCAGATTATTACGTCACTTTTGTAGCCAGCGTTTTCCGCTCTGTGCGTTTCGGCGCTTCCAGTGCCCACGGCAAAGCCAATATGATCACCTTCAATTACCTGCTGAACAGCGGAGCCGTGAAGCGGAACAAAAAAGGCACTTACCGCGTTAACATCAACGCGATGAAGAAAGCCATCAACGATTTGGCAGGGCTTTTGCTAAAAGTACAGGGAGACGGCAGCGAAGCCAAGGCGGCGGAACTGTTGGCGAAGGATGGCATCATCGGAACCATCCTCGCCCAAGACCTGGCCAGGCTTGAATCTTCGGGAATCCCGGTAGACATCTATTTCGAACAAGGCATCCATGCCCTCGGTATCCAATAACACACATGAGCTCACGCAAATTCATCACCCCACTCTTCCCGATAGCCCTTTTCAGCTTTCTGGTTTTCTGCAGCAGCCGCAGGCAGGGAAACGAACCCGAACTGATGGGCCGCATCCTCGAACAGCTGCGGGTGCATCACTACCAGCCCGTTAAGCTGAACGACGAGTTCTCGGGTAAAATCTACAGCAATTTCCTCGATAAGCTGGACGGCGACAAGCGCTTCTTCATCCAGGGCGATATCAAGAAACTGGAACCTTTCCGCAACCAGCTCGACGATCAGCTGCAGCGCGGTTCATATGCTTTCATGGATTCAGCCTGGAGCCTGTTCGACCGCCGCATGAACCAACTGGAGAAACATTACCAGCAGGTACTGTCCAAGCCCTTCGATTTCCAGGCCAACGAGGTTTGGGATTACGATGAAGAGAATCCCAAATATGCGAAAGACGAAAAGGAACAACTGGAGTTCTGGCGCAAGTCGCTGAAATTCAGTGTGCTGGAACGCTATTACCGCAAAACGGAGCAGCAGAACGAAGCCCGCAAGCGCAACGACAGTGCCTTCAAGGAACTGAGTGCCGATACGCTCGAAGCGCGTTCGCGTGCCGAAGTGCTGAAGTCGACCAACGATTGGTTCAAGCGCTTCCGCCGCATGAGCCGGAAAGACAAGGTTTCCTTCTATATCAATGCCATCACCGAGATTTACGATCCGCATACCAACTTCTTCCCGCCGGCCGAAAAGCAGAACTTCGATATCGGCATGAGCGGCAGGCTGGAAGGCATCGGTGCCACACTTGTGGAGCGGGATGGCTTCATCAAAGTGGAACGCATCGTGCCCGGCAGCGCCAGCTACAAACAAGGTGAACTGAAAGCCGGCGACCTGATCATCAAGGTGGGCCAGGCAGCCGGAGAGCCGGTGGATGTGGTGGGGATGGATCTCGACGACGCCATCATGCTCATCCGCGGCAAGAAAGGCACAGAAGTACGGCTTACTGTGCGCAAACCGGATGGCACGACCAAGGTGATTCCCATCGTGCGCGATGTGGTGGTGATAGAAGAGGGATACGCCAAAAGCGCCATAACCCAATACCAGGGCAAGAAGTTCGGACTCATCAACCTGCCCAGTTTCTATGCCGACATGAATGAAAGAGGCGGTCGCAGCGCCGCGGGAGACGTTCGCCAGGAGCTTATCAAGCTACGGGAAGAAAACGTGCAGGGACTCGTACTCGATCTCCGCAACAACGGCGGTGGCAGCCTGCGCGATGCGGTTGAAATGGCCGGCCTGTTCTTCCGCACGGGTCCGGTAGTGCAGGTTCGTTCGCGCGACGGCGATGTGGACGTGCTCCGCGATTACGACGAACAGACCATCTGGAACGGTCCGGTCGTAGTGCTCACCAATGCCTTCAGCGCTTCGGCCTCTGAAATTCTCGCGGCAGCCCTGCAGGATTACCGCCGCGCGGTGATCATGGGCAGCAAGTCGACCTTCGG
>JBKDBI010000265.1:0-3362 GCA_046314695.1 Bacteroidota bacterium
CGACGAAGGTGTCGGGGCAAGCTGATACGCCCCTACCTGCGATAGGGTCACGGCGCTTCAAGCACGCGACCACCGTTGACCTTTGTCATATTTCCTGCAACTTGGTTTCACAAAAGACAAGGTTGACTAACTTGCCTTCAAATGAAAGTTGCAGCCATGCTTACATACTTTTCGCTTTGTACCTGGGGTATCTGCCAGGGGCAAAGCGGAAAACAAAACAACCATTGGGTTTTTGGTACCGCTGCTAAACTGGAGTTTCATACCGGTAACCCGAATGCTGCAACGCTTCCCTTCAATTCCATTGAAGCCTGTGCCACTGCTTCCGATCCGCTAAGTGGGGCATTGTTATTCTACAGCGATGGGGTTACAGTGAGAGATAAAAACGGAGACCCGATGCCCAATGGCACCGGACTTAAAGGCTCCACAACTTCAAGCCAGGGCGCGCTTATCCTGCCACACCCCGAAAATGCGCGCCAATATCTGCTGTTCACCACACCTTCTTTTAGTGTAAACACAGAAGGCCTTTATTATAGCGTGTTGGATATGAATCTGAATGGTGGACTGGGTGATATCACAGCCGGAAAGAAAAACATCCTTCTCTATTCCAATGTGGTCGAGTCTTTGAACTGGACTTATAACCACGACAGCTCCGCGTATTGGCTGATGACCCACAAGCGCGACAGCGATAGCTTCCTCTGCTTTGAAATCAAACCCAACAGCATCGGCAACCGCTTGGTGACGAGTAAAATCGGCAGGGCGTGGACATGGGGAGCTTATATGTCTACCCTTTGTTTTAGTCCGGACCGAACCCGCCTGGCCGTGGCCAATATTCTTGTGTCGACCATGGCTACCGGCAAGGCTGAGGTTTATCGTTTTGACCCTTGCCGGGGTACCCTTTCCGACGAAATTGTAATTCAGAATTTGCCACGGGTTTCCTATGGCATCGCCTTCGCTCCAGGCAGTAAGCTGCTGTATATTACCAACATGGAGTTCCCGAGCAGCATATACCAGGTGAACATCGCGGCTGGCAATGAGGCTGCGGTCAATGCATCGCTACGCAATATTTTCACTGCTCCCAAGGCGCCCGTCAGCCAAAACCGGATAAATTATATGGGTGGTATGCAATTGGCCGACGATGGGAAGATTTATGTAACGGAAATGGCGCAGCCTTTTCTGCATTGCATCAACAATCCGGATGGAATTGGCAACAGTTGCCAGGTTGAGGCCGAGAAAATCAAATTGTTAAGCGGAACCCGTTCTGCATACGCCTTACCCCGACAGATACCAGAAAAACTCAAGTCGCCGGTGACGCAGCGCGGTGTCGTAAACATCAAAACCGACGACAGCTGCAGCGCTCAGATAAGCCGTGCAGATTTTACCGGCCTCAGCAACCCCGAAAACATCAGCTGGAAATTTTACCGGGTCAACGGCAGCGATACTGTTCGCATCAACGATTCGCTTTTCATCAACCTGCGCGGACTCACTGCGGGTGAATACATTGCCGAAGTTTTCATTCGCAAAGACTGCCGTGATTATGCAGGTGTGAAGCGTTTCAGGGTGACCGATTGCATCTGCGCGGGCGAAATACGCATCAGTGATACCTGTGCCAACCGGTCCGTCGAATTCAGTGTAGACAGCAAGAACCGCATCAACGGCATCCGTTGGACCCTGAGCGACAGCCTGGGAAGGCGTATAGCCGGCGGAAGCGACCGGCAGTTGAGCTACAGGCCCAATACGGCTGGCCGGCTGTATCTGCGCGCCATTGTAAACTTCTCCTGCGGACCCGACACCCTGGACACCAGTTATGTAGTCCGGAACTGTCCGCGCTGCGACGCACCTGAGATTCCAAACGCATTTACGCCCAACAAAGATGGCTTGAACGACACATTTCGGATTTCCTCGCCTTGTGGCATCAGCGACATGGAACTGCTTATCTACAACCGCTGGGGCGGAAAAATCTACGAGGGCCGGGGTAAAGACCTCTTTTGGGATGGAACGTATATGGGCCGGGTTTGTCCCGAAGGCGCTTATTTCTTCCTGCTTGATTACCGATTCAAAGACTCTGCTCCTACCCGGGTGAGCGGAACGATTTCTTTGTTCCGGTAAGTGCCGGTGGTTGAGCCGCCTGCCCCAACGCAGCCACCGCCGGTCACTGAGTAGCCGCTCGATGAACATGATGCAAAATTGGCACTATCAGCGGCGTATCACCGTGCCCCTATCGCAGGTAGGGGAAGTGATCTTCACAGATTTGTAGCTTTTTCACCACTGCCTCCGAGTATCACTTCGATACGCCCCTACCTGCGGTAGGGGCTACTCAGTGACCGGCATCGTCGCGTAAAAATCCTGCCCCAACGCTTGCTTCAAATATCACTTCCCCAATAAAAGTACAAGATATTGTACATTTTGTTGTACCTTTGAATAGGCAAATGCCATTCCGATGAAAGCCATTTCCATATCCACCTTGCGCAAAGACATGAAAGCGTATTTCGACTATGTGACCAAGTCGATGGAAGTGATCATTGTGCCCCGGAACAAGGAAGAAGAGGCGATAGTGATCATGTCGATACAGGAATACAACGCGCTGAAAGAGACGGAGCATTTGTTGTCGAGCACGGCGAACCAACAGCGGCTGCAAGAATCGCTCGACCAGATGAAGCGCGGCGACACCAAGCCTTTTGAACTGTAAAAGGCTTCGGGTTGTATGGCTATGTTGATTGAATTCACGGCCCATGCCTGGGAAGATTTTTGCTACTGGCTGGACCATGATACCGAGATGGTGCTCAAAATCAAGGAGCTGTTGCAGGCCATCCGCAAAGAACCTTTCAAGGGAATCGGCAAGCCGGAGCCTTTGAAATTCGGGCTTCGCGGATGTTGGTCGCGGCGCATCACTTCAGAGCACCGGCTTGTGTACGTTATCAGCGGCAACAAAGGCGTCGATCAGCGTTGCACGGTGATTCAATGTCGCTTTCATTACGATGATAAGTGAGGGGGGTAACACCGCCGGTAACTCGGAGCCGGTGGTTGAGCCGCGGAACACGGAATTAACGGAATCCTACCGCGGCGTAGCGCAGCGAAGCCGTCCCGACACCTTCGTCGGGAAAACCTTTCCTATTCGGAACTAAAACCTCCTGCCCCAACGCAGCCAACACCGGTCACTGAGTAGCCGCTCGATGAACAAAAAAAACAGATTAGGAAGTATCAGCGGCGTATCGCCGTGCCCCTATCGCAGGTAGGGGAAGTGATACTCACATACAACCGTGTTCTTTTCTCAGTGGCTTCGAGTATCACTTCGATACGCCTCCGCTTCGCTTCGGCTACTCAGTGACCAACGCGGTTACGTGAATATCCTGCCCCAACGCAGC
>JBKDBI010000266.1:0-3740 GCA_046314695.1 Bacteroidota bacterium
GCTCCATCAGGTTGGTATTCGCAATAAAGTCAGCCACCGGAACCACCGTTGGGGTGCGGATGGTTATGCTCTTCGTAATACTATCGCGACCAAGGCAGTTGGTAGAGCGCAGCTTAACCGAATAGGTTCCTGCAGCGTTGAAGGCCTTCATCCAGTCTATGGCGATAGCGTCGTAGCCAACACCATTGTCTGATGCGTCCCATTCGTGGCGGATATAGCCTTTGGGATTGCGGTTGATGAACTTCAATCGGGTCTTAACCCATGCAGTTGCAGGATCAGGCAGGATGAAGTCGGCACTGAGTGAGGTAGGAAGACCGAGGTTGATTTCGAAATCTTCGGTTTCACCGTAGTTCAGCTGACCGCAACCATTGCCTGCACCGAGCGTGTAGAAGTAAGGCTCGGTGCGCACACGCATGCGGGACGTACCTGTGCTTACGTTGTTACAGGTAAGGGTTACCACACGATCTGTGATGGCACCGGCGGCGAACTGACCCCAGCCGGTTGACAGGTATTCGGTATTAGCGAAGTTACCGTCGCGGTTGATGTCGATCCACACACCCACGAAACCAGCATAACCCCAACCGCTTTCCTGAGAAATGCGCAGGGTGTAGGTTCCACCGGCAGTCATGTCGAATGGCTTACCGGAGTTCATGAAGTAGGCCGAGGTCTGACCGCCAGTTGTGGCATTACAACCATCGGAAGTCTTGCGAAACAGGCTCTTACCATCCTGCACCACTTCTACGTGGCCGACGCCGGCGTAGGAGTTGGTAGCAGTTCCATAACAGCCCCACTGGTGCGTACCTGCGCACCAGGTTTGTGCCGAGGCGGATGCTCCGAATCCCAGCATTGCTGCCAGGATTCCGATTCGCCACTTGGCTTTGAAGTTGAAGTACTTTCTATTCATATGGGTTAATTGTTGTTTTACGATGATATTGCCGCACTTGCTTTTGGACTGCACAGCATATAACAGACGCAAACTTCCGCGAGGGTTGCATCTACTTTACACTTTGCTGACAAATGACCTGAGCTAAGTCGCATTTTGTTAATCAGTCGGGAAAATTCACACCTGCAAGCCTGACTTCCTACATTTCGCTATGTCATTTTTGTGTCATTTGGGTCGTAATCATGATTCCTGTCAGTTGTATTTCGATTTAACTATAAGAAAAACAAACACTTAGACAAAGAACCACTTCAAGCTCTTTTACATTCTTTGTCGGCCAGGCCAAAAAACAAAAAACCCGGCCGAAGCCGGGTTCTTTGTAAAAGGAATCTGGATATCAGTGTTTCACCACAACCTTGCGGGTGGCACTCTGACCATTATTGGTAATGCGAACCAGGTAAATGCCTTCGCTCATGCCGCCGAGGTCAACCATGCCGGTGCCGCTTACAGCAGAACCATTCACCATAGCTACGCGTACACCGGTTGCATTGAATACTTCAATCTGAACCGGGTTTGCATTGTTCAGCTGGTAGCGAACGAATACCTTTCCACTGCTTGGGTTCGGGTATACGCTGATCGCTTCGTCGAGGTTGAAGCTGGCTACCGAAGTTGCCAGGTTCCAGGCATTCAGAGAATTCTGGCAATTCGGGGGATAACCGACAAATACAGGGCGGGTTACCACTGCGCTGGTATTGTTGCTGGGGTCTGTCACACGGTAGTTGATGTAGTAAACACCGGCTTCCCAGCTGTTTACGTTGTGGTTCATCACCTGAACAAGACTCAGCAAAGTGCTGGGTGAATAGTAGTTGTCGGTGATCTGCAGTCCTTCCATCGGATCGAAACCGTAACCGATACAAACGTTCACGCTGGGCGCGATGATCTGCGGAGCCTGCATATCCAACACGCGTACATAACGGGTGCGGTTGGTGCTGTTGCCGCTCGCATCGGTAGCAGTGTAACGCTCGGTGTAGAGACCAAGTGTGTACGGGTCAACTGAACCGGTCTTCACCACGCTCACCTGTGAGTTGCTGTAGTAGTTATCAGTAACAGTAACAGGCTTGCTGTAGTAGGGAGTGTTTACTTCAAGGTAAACGGTGTCTTCGGTGTTCAGAACAATCAATGGAGCGACATAATCGTCTACGCGGTAGTTCAGCACAGCACCGTCGTTGGTTGCCACATTGCTGCTGGGGTCAGCTGCAGTGTAAACTACAGGATAGGTGGCACGGCGGGTGGTGTTTACCGGACCGTTGAAGCCTGGAGTCTTGGTAGTATTGATGATACCGGTGCAAGGATCATCGGTGTAAACCTGATCGAAGAACACGTCATTGATCTGAACATTGATGGTGGTACCGCTTACAATCGCCTGACCGTTCAGCATCATGGTGGGCTGCTTGGTGTCAACCACATTCACGATACGGTTCAAGGTTGCAGTATTGCCTTGTGCGTCGCGCACGGTGTAGGTGATGGTGTAGCTGCCGAGTACGTTGGTGTTCACGCTGCCGGTAGTTACGATGGCAGTAGTCAGGTTACCGTCTACACCGTCGATTGCGTTTGCACCGGGCTCGGTGTACGTTCCACACTGTTCTACTGTCATCGGGCTGGAGCCGTTCAGGGTAAGAACAGGAGCGGTGCGGTCAAGAACTACGATTACTACGCGGCGTTTAGCAGGTGCCGGGTTGCCGGAGGCATCGGTCACGTTGTAGACGTAGGTGTAGATACCGGGTACGCATTGGTCGAAGTCGGTAGTCGTTACGATACGGCTGGTGATGTCGCCTTCAGTAGGATCGTTGGCAGTTGCGCCTGGATCAACATAAGTTGTAGCGGAGCAATTGCGTTCGATACGGATGGTGTCGGCACCGTTCAGGGTGATGCTGGGAGCGAGGTTGTCGTTCGCCAGGTTGATGGTATAGTCTTCGAATTCACCTACCGCATTGGCACCGCAGGGCGTATTGGAGTAATTGCTGTAGCTGCTGGCTACGCGCATGCGGGTTTTGCCTTCAAAGCTGGCAGACAGGAAGGGCACGTTGAAGTTGGCGTTCACACTCGCATTGTTCGAAGATGATTCGGTGAGCACCAGTTCATTGGCATCGTCGAAGTCACCGTCGATATTGAAGTCAATCCACACCTTGCGGTTCATGGGGTTCACCGTAGTGTTACGGCTTACTTCTACGTTGTACTCAGCACCGTAAGTCAGGGTAGCCGATTTGGTGAGGGTATAGTCGGTATAGCCTTCAACACCGCTTTCGGTTTCGTTGGCCAACAGTGTCTGGCTTCCTTTCTTCAGGACTACATTGTTGATCCCTACGTCGGCGCTCTTCAGACCAACTACCGGCGTACAATAGTTGAGAACAACTACATACTTGTCTTTTACGACAGTAGCCTGGGTGGCTGTCTGGTTGTTGGTGTTCCAGCCTTTGAGGGTAAACGTGTAGGCACCACCGGCGATGAATTTCACCTTCAGCTCCTTGTTGCTGCTGGAAGCGGTAGAACCGGCTGTAACCACATAGCTCAGGGGGAAAATGCTCCATTCAAACTGGTTGGCATTGTCGGCATCAATCTTCAGGGTTACTTCTTCACCAATGTCCGGACGGCGGTCGTTGGCCACGAAGTCCAGCTTGGTCTTGGTATTTGGGGTTACGATATCGATGTCCTTGCAGAACTTGTCGAAGCCTGCACATCCGGCAGCGGTAAGACAAACCGTGTATTTGCCGTCGGTGTAGAAAGTGTGCTTGGCATCTTCAGTGTAATACTGGGTGGAGAATCCACCTTCGTCGATATCCCATTCGTAGGCCATCAGACC
>JBKDBI010000267.1:0-5650 GCA_046314695.1 Bacteroidota bacterium
GTTGCGCCTGCATCCCAGGCTGCGGCAGCGGTTTCAGCGTCGCGGATGCCGCCGCCTGCAAAAACCGGGGTGTTTGCAGGGAGGGTCTGAACAACGCGCCGGATCATTTCACTTGAAACCGGATTCTCGGCGCCCGACCCGGCATCCAGGTAAATGATCTGCATGCCGAGCTGGCTGCCGGCCAGTGCGGTAACAGCGGCGATATCCGGCTTGTTGTGCGGAACGGGCAGCGACTGGCTGATATAGTTGGCGGTGGTGAGTGCGCCGCTTTCAATCAGCAGATAGCCGGTGGGAATGGTCGGAATCCCGCTTTCCTTGATGAAAGGTGCGGCCACGACATGCTTGCCGATCAGATAATCCGGATTCCTGCCTGACAAGAGTGAAAGCAGAAGCAGCGCATCGGCGCCGGGAACGATCTGGATTTCATTGCCCGGGAAGAGCAGCACAGGCCCACTGTATGCGGCTTTCACGCGGCGCAGGCAATCTTCTGTATGTCCGCGGGTGAGGAGACTGCCGCCGACCAGCACCAAATCAACCTGTTGATGCTCACAGCGCTCAGCCAGTTTATCCACCAACAGTGGATCATCGTCAGGGTCGAACAGCACCGCAAGCAACCGGCGATTTTCCGCTCGCGCTTTCCTTAATATGTCCAATACCGCCGCCATGCGAAAACCTTAGCAAATAAAGGGGAAAATGCAAGCAGGCGGGTCCAAAATCCCGCCAAATCTTTAAAGAAATTGTTATCAACAGGGGCGAAAGGCACGGCAAACAAGGGTCTGCTGATTTCTGTGGAAAAGTGCCATTCGGGAGTCATTTCTACACCAATAGTTTTGAAGAACCCACCCACCAAAATACCCTTAAAAACTAAACAAATCAGGACCATGAAAGACTTTTCCGTTAACACAGCAGGAATGGTATTCGAGCGGAAGAATACCAGAGACGGCGTATCACCTTATGACATGTTTGCCTACGATCTCCGCAGTTCGGTGATCAAAAAGCCCGACGGGTCAGTGGTCTTTGAAATGCTCGATGTGGAAGTTCCCTCCGGCTGGAGCCAGGTAGCTACCGACATCCTCGCACAAAAATATTTCCGCAAAGCCGGTATCCCCCAGCCCGATGGTTCCACCGGTCGCGAAACCAGCGTAAAGCAGGTGGTACACCGCATGGCCAACTGCTGGCGTGAATGGGGTTTCAAATACGGCTACTTCTCAAGCGCCAAAGATGCCGACGTGTTCTACGACGAGCTGGTATACTCCATGCTCAACCAGGAATCGGCTCCGAACTCTCCGCAATGGTTCAATACCGGTCTCTACAGCAGCTACGGCATCCAGGGAAAACCCCAGGGCCATTACTACGTTGATCCTGAAACTGAAAAACTCCAGCGCTCCACTTCCGCATACGAGCGTCCGCAACCCCATGCCTGCTTCATCCTCTCCGTTGACGATGACCTGGTGAACGAAGGCGGTATCATGGACCTTTGGGTGCGTGAAGCCCGAATCTTCAAATACGGTTCCGGTGTGGGTACCAACTTCAGCCGCATCCGCGGTGCCGGTGAAAAACTCAGTGGCGGCGGAACTTCCTCCGGCCTCATGAGCTTCCTCAAGATTGGCGACCGCGCAGCCGGTGCCATCAAGTCGGGCGGAACCACCCGCCGCGCAGCCAAAATGGTATGCCTCGACCTGGATCACCCCGAAGCCATGGAGTTCATCAAGTGGAAACAGGAAGAAGAGCGCAAGGTAGCCGCCCTCATCGCGGCCGGTTACAGCAACGATTACGAAGGTGAAGCCTACGCCACCGTTTCGGGTCAGAACTCAAACAATTCACTCCGCATCCCCAACCGCTTCTTCGAGAAACTGGCCAAAGGGGAAGAGTGGGAATTCACTGCCCGCAGCACCGGTGAGGTAATGAAGACCAAGCCTGCTTCTGAAGTATGGGATGCCGTGAACGAAGCAGCCTGGGCCTGCGCAGATCCGGGTGTGCAATACGACGACACCATCAACGAATGGCATACCTGCCCCGAAGGAGGTCGCATCAATGCATCCAATCCTTGCAGCGAGTACATGTTCCTCGACAACACCGCCTGCAACCTGGCTTCGCTCAACCTCCGCAAATTCTTCGATACCGAGAACAACCGTTTCCGTGTCGATTACTTTGAATACGCAACCCGCCTCTGGACTACCGTGCTCGAGATCAGCGTGCTCATGGCACAGTTCCCCAGCAAGGAAGTGGCCCAGCTCAGCTACGATTACCGCACCCTCGGTCTCGGTTACGCCAACCTCGGCAGCGTGCTGATGGTTGCCGGCATTCCATACGACAGTCCCGAAGCCCTCGCACTCTGCGGCAGCATCACCGCCATCCTGAACGGTATTTCCTACGCTACCTCAGCCGAAATGGCCGCAGTGAAAGGTCCGTTCCGCATGTATGAGAAGAACAAGAAACACATGCTGCGCGTGATCCGCAACCACCGCTATGCCGCCTACAACTCGCCTCTCAATTTTGAAGGTCTCGGTGTAGCGCCCATGTGCATCGACGAGAAATATTGCCCCGATTACCTGCTGAAGGCTGCCTGCAACGCTTGGGACAAAGCCCTGCAACTCGGCGAACGCCATGGCTACCGCAACGCACAGGCTACTGTAATCGCGCCAACAGGCACCATCGGTCTGCTCATGGATTGCGATACCACCGGCATCGAGCCCGACTTCGCCCTCGTGAAGTACAAGAAGCTCAGCGGCGGCGGATACTTCAAGATCATCAACCAGAGCATCCCGCAGGCCCTGCACAACCTCGGCTACGATGAGCAGCAGATCGACGCCATCGTGAACTACGCCAAGGGTCACGGCACCTTCAGGAACGCGCCCCATATCAACCACGACAGCCTGCGCACCAAAGGCTTCACCGATGCCGATCTCGAAAAGCTCGAGCAAGCTGCCCCTTCCGCCTTTGAAATCGGATTCTGCTTCAACAGCTATACCCTCGGCGACGATTGCATGCAGCGTTGCGGCTTCAAGCCCGAGCAGTACAACCAGTCCGGCTTCAACATGCTCACCGCCATGGGCTTCACCTATGCCCAGATCGACGCCTGCAACGAGTTCGTAGGTGGCACCATGACCATCGAAGGAGCGCCCTTCCTCAAACAAGAGCATTATCCAGTATTCGATTGCGCGAACAAGTGCGGCGAAAAAGGCGAGCGCTATATCCACGCCCATGCGCACATCCGCATGATGGCCGCGGCCCAGCCCTTCATCAGCGGTGCGATCAGCAAAACCATCAACCTGCCCAATGAAGCCACGGTAGACGATATCAAGAGCTGCTACGAAATGAGCTGGAAGCTCGGTCTGAAGGCCAATGCCCTCTACCGCGACGGTTGCAAGCTCAGCCAGCCCCTCAGCAACAAGAGCGAAACCAAGAAAGAAGAAAGCGCCGAAGCCAGCAGCGACAGCAACACCACCGAAAAGGCCACATTCCAGATCAATGCCGACGAGCTGACTCCGGAGATCGTGCTCGAAGCCGCCAAGCGCATCCTGAACGACAGTCCGGACACCAAGTTCAAGCGCCAGCTCTCCAATATCGTAGAGCGCAAGAAGCTGCCGAACAAGCGCAAGGGCTTCACGCAGAAAGGCAAGGTTGGCGGACAAACCATCTTCGTTCGCACCGGCGAATACAGCGACGGAACCCTGGGTGAAATCTTTGTCGACATGCACAAGGAAGGCGCCAGCTTCCGCTCCCTGATGAACTGCTTCGCCATCGCCGTGTCGATCGGCCTGCAGTATGGTGTACCGCTCGATGAGTTCGTGAACAAGTTCGCCTTCACCCGCTTCGAACCCAGCGGCATGGTAGACGGGCATCCCAACATCAAGAATTCAACGTCTATCGTCGACTATATCTTCCGCCTGCTTGGCTTCGAATACCTGCAGCGCGAAGACCTCGTGCAGCTGAAACCCCACGACGTGATTGAAAGCAGCCACGAGAATGCTGGCGCACTCAACGAAGCCGTAGGCAGCATCGAGATGGAAACTGAGCCTGTGATTTCAGAATTCGCTCCTGCCGGATTCATCGACGGTGCTTCACTGAAACCCCGTGCCAAAGACATGCAAGACCACATGCGCGAGATGCAAAGCGACGCACCTGCCTGCAACGTCTGCGGACACATCACCGTGCGCAGCGGCACCTGTTACAAGTGCCTGAACTGCGGAAACAGCCTGGGTTGTTCCTGAGTTGAATATAACAGCAATTCAAAGAGGGGAGGCCGGAAGGCTTCCCCTCTTTTATTCATTGCCTGTTCAGTATAGCTTCGGTTTGATTGAACCTTTCAATGTTTTGATTTCAAAACATTAAGCGCCATTGTAGTTGCAAACCGAGGCTGGTAGGTATCTTTGCACGCGACAAGACTCGCCACGCTTCCCGAAGAACAGCGCACCAGGGCGGGTTTTCGATTTACATTGACCGCTGGGAATATTCATTTGCCAAGTGGCAGGGATCGGTTCTGCCATCCAGCCTTCAAACAATTGATATAAATCGGATCTATTTTCAGGTGGTGCAATGCTGCCAGATGAGCATAAACAACCTCGTATGCATGAACGGCCCTTTCAAAACCACCTGCGCCTACATATTGCGGATTATGGCTGTTCCCGTTGGATGCGTCGTATAAGTATTGTGCCTTTCGGGAAAGAAACTGCAACTTCTCATATGCAAGTACAATGTCACGCGGTAATCGGGCTTTGCTTTCAGTGTTGCCAGGGTGTATAATTATTTGAACGGATGCGTGCGTGTTGTAGAAGCCTCCGTCCGTTTTCATGATGTGGCCATTGACCAGGTGCAAAGCAGAATAGAACAAAGCTGTAACCTGCCAATCCCAGTAACTTGATGGATTCGTGTTCAGTACGGATACAACCTGTAGGTTTCGATCTGCCTGGCGGAAATGGGAATTTGCATCAGGCATGCTCAATCAGAAGCTTGTAGTGCGGCGGCACTGGAATCATTTCACGCTGCTCAACCACCATAGGAGACAACGTAAGACCACTGTCCCGATGCTCAAAATTAGCATCCATTGCGGAAGATAAAATGCCTTCCAGCAAGGCCTCGTCATTGTCCTTTATTTCCGCCCAGATATATACCTTGTTGTTTTTCTGGCTGACTGCAAGCTTCAGAACTTGTATTTTTTGTTCAGCCGTGAGGTTGCGCAGAAAGCTTATCGCCAACTGAGCTCCAAGGACGGCATTGTGTTGTGTTTGTTGAATCTTGAGCATCGGCAACAAGTTTCCTTTGAACAACTGTTCCCACATTTCCTGTTTTTGATTTGGAGCTACACCAGCAGCAATTTCCAGTTCTTCGCCCTTCAAATAGGCGACTATTTGGTCGATAATCTGATCAAATCCGGATTCCTGGTTGGTGGTCGTTATTCCGAATACAGGATTCATGCTGATGCGAATTTGCACTAAAAACGGAACTATTCAAAAGAACAGATCATTTTAACAAGTAAATATTGTTAAAAAAATCAGCATGATAACCCAAAATAAGAATTAAATCTAAGAAAAATTAATCAGAAAGCGCTGCTTGATTTGTGGTCATAACCTTGATGGGCTTTGATTGGGTTAGAAGTAGTTCATAGCTCACCGATCCCCCCAAACCTATCTTTGACCCCATGCCCCCG
>JBKDBI010000268.1:0-2218 GCA_046314695.1 Bacteroidota bacterium
GCAGGACGCGCTGAAACAGGCCACGCGCGACCCCGAAGTTAGGGTTGTGGTGCTTACAGGTGCCGGTAAAGCCTTTTGCAGCGGGCAAGACCTGAAAGCCATCGCCGGCGCAGCCAACCGCTCCCTCAGCGACTCGCTGTACAAGCGCTATAATCCCATCATCCGGGCCATGCGCGAAATGCCCAAGCCCATCATCTGCCGCCTCAACGGCGTAGCTGCCGGCGCAGGATGTTCGCTCGCCCTTGCCTGCGATATGATCGTAGCCGCCGAAAACGCTTCCCTCATTGAAGTATTCGTGAACGTAGGTTTGGTACTCGACAGCGGATCCAGCTATTTCCTGCCCCGCGTGGTAGGCTCGGCCCGCGCCTTCGAGCTGGCTACCATGGGCAATAAAGTAAGCGCACAACAGGCACTCGAATGGGGCATGATCAACCGCGTTTGTCCGGCTGAAAACCTCGACGAAGAGGTGAAGAAACTCACCGATTACTATGCCGCTGCACCCACCAAAGCAATCGGCTTGATGAAAAAGATGCTCAACAAAAGCAGCCACAGCGACCTCGATACCATGCTCGATTACGAAGCGTATTGCCAGGAAATCGCCGGACGCAGCGAAGACTACCGCGAAGGCGTGACCGCTTTCAATGAAAAACGCAAGCCCGGTTTCAAAGGTGCCTGAGCTGCGACTGACAGGCTTTTGACACGGTCTTCCTTATCTTTGTAATAAGGAAGCCATAAGCCGTTGAAAAAACTCTTTACCACTTTGTACACCGGTATCGTCATTGCCGGTGCACTCCAGGCACAACAGCCTGAACCTTGCGGGCATACCGCCTATCAGCATTTTCTGGAGCAGCAATATCCCGGAATCATGCAACGCCAGCAGGAACTGTACAACCAGGCATTGCAGCAGGTAAACCGCCAGGCTGCCCTGCGCCAGGTGCGTTCAGATACCGTTTTCACCATCCCCGTGGTGTTTCATGTGCTGCACAATACCAATGCCAAGAACCTCAATGATTCGCTGATTATCAGCCAGATGGAGGTATTCAACCGCGATTTTCGCAAGCGCAACGCAGATACATCCACCATCCGTGAAATTTTCCGTTCGAGATCCATCGATACCAGAATCCAATTTGTGTTTGCCGACCGCGACCCGCAAGGCAATCCGACCAATGGCATCAACCGCGTCCGCGTGACCCGCAGCACTTTTGGAGGCTTCAGCCTGAACGACGACATGAAGTTCAGCAGCCGCGGTGGCGTCGATGCCTGGAACACATCCAAATACCTGAACATCTGGGTCTGCGACTTGTCTGTCAACAACCTTGACGCTTTGCTCGGCTATGCCTATCCGCCTGTGGATGCGCCCAATTGGAACCCCGGTGCTTTTGTTCCATCGCCTGATCACGACGGCATCGTGCTGCACTACAAAATTGTAGGCCGCAATAATCCCTTCGCCACCAGCGGAGCACTGGCAGCCAGCCGCGATGGCCGCACCGCCGTGCACGAAGTAGGTCATTATCTCGGCCTGCGCCATACCTGGGGAGACCCGCCAAACGGTGTGAATGGCTGCAATGTAGACGACGGTATCGACGATACACCGCTCAATGCCAGCCGTGCTAACTTCGATTGCAACAAAACCCGTAATACCTGCAATACCGGCGCAGGCGACGAACCCGATATGGTTGAGAACTACATGGATTACAGTTCCCATACCTGCCAGGTGATGTTCACCGCCAAGCAAACCGGTATCATGCGCTTCGTCCTGACCCAATTCCGCTCGACGGTTTACAGCGCTGCCATCAGCACGGATACCATCGTGGAGGCCTTCAAGATCTTCCCGAACCCGAACCGCGAAGGCCGTCTTACTGTGGAGATTCCGGAAGAACAGCTCAAAACACACCGCTACACGCTCGACATGACCGATATGAATGGCCGCCGGATCTGGAATGGTATTGCCCTCAACGGCAGCGTAAACCTGCTCGGCACCCAGCTCGTAGCCCGCGGTGTTTACATCGTGCGCATACTCGACGAAACCGGGCGCGTGGCGCGCCTCGAACGCGTATTATTCCTCTAAGTCCGCATCGCTGCCGAGGAGTTTTTCTCCGCGCAGCAACCGCGATCCATAAAAAGAAACAATCAGCGCGATGCCGATGAGGAAGAAAACCATCGCGCCAGGCCTCCAGGTATCTTCAAAGAAAAATTCGCCTGTCATCCACACTGAATT
>JBKDBI010000269.1:0-10971 GCA_046314695.1 Bacteroidota bacterium
ATTTCTAACCAATCCATTCCTATCAATGTCTATGAAAACTGCCATCGTATTCCCCGGACAAGGTTCCCAGTTTCCCGGCATGGGAAAAGACCTGTACGACGCCAATGAGCAGGCACGTGCACTTTTCGAGCGCGCCAACGACGTGCTTGGTTTCCGCATCACCGACGAAATGTTTTTCGGCACCGAAGACGCACTGCGCCAAACGC
Source organism: Bacteroidota bacterium (assembly GCA_046314695.1). GTDB lineage: Bacteria > Bacteroidota > Bacteroidia > NS11-12g > UBA955 > REEB481. The sequence continues at coordinate 207 of JBKDBI010000269.1, forward strand.
GGGTAACGCAACCGGCCATTTTCCTGCATTCTGTGGTGCGCTTCATGCATTCCGGAGAAGACTTCCCGGCCGATATGGTTGCCGGTCACAGCCTGGGTGAATTCAGCGCGCTGGTGGCCAATGGCACACTGGCCTTCGAAGACGCCTTGCGGCTGGTAGCTGCACGGGCCCAGGCCATGCAGGAAGCCTGCGAAAAAGTGCCTGGAACAATGGCGGCTGTCCTGGGATTGGACGATGCCAAAGTAGAAGAAATATGCGCCGGAATTGACGGTGTTGTGGTGCCGGCCAACTACAATTGCCCGGGGCAACTCGTGATCAGCGGAGCTTTGGATGCCGTAAACGCCGCCTGCGAACAACTCAAGGCCGCAGGTGCCAAGCGCGCCCTGCTCCTGCCGGTTGGCGGCGCTTTTCATTCTCCCTTGATGGAACCCGCCCGCGAAAAACTGGCAGCGGCCATCGAAGCCACCACCTTCCATGAACCCCGCTGCCCGGTGTATCAAAACGTAACGGCCTATGCGGTAAACGATAAAGATGCCATCCGACGCCACCTGGTGGAACAACTCACCGCTCCTGTTCGCTGGACCCAGAGCGTTCAAGCCATGGTAAACGACGGCGCCGGTCGGTTCCTCGAATGCGGTCCGGGCAAGGTATTGCAAGGCCTGGTGAAGAAGATTGCTCCCGCTGCCGAAGTCGGTTAACCCGCCCTTCCATCATCCGCTGTGCGTTTTTTGCATGAACAGGATGGTGAAAAGCGCTTCAATACAAAAGGGCCCGCATAGCAGTGCGAGCCCTTTTGCATAGACGGGGGGAGTCTATTGGGGTAGAATTCGGTTGGAATTATTGTCCACGGCGGCGTCTGGCAACAATGCGATCCCTCGCAGGCAACTTGCCTGAGGATTCCAATTCCTTTAACTGCCTGCCATTTCCGGCTTTTGCCTGATCCATCGTAGAGAATTCTTCGCCGCATGGATTTGTGAGAATAAACTGATAGTCGGTGACTTTGAAGGGGCATTCGCTGTTCTGCGCAACCGATTGCTTACCAACCCATACATCGGCTTTTGCATCGTAGAAGAATGGCACCTTTACGGTGATGGTTTCATTCTTGCAATTGGTGAGGGTAACCAGGGCATAGATGCTCCGGGTCGCGCCCTTGGCGGTATTGAGCTTCAGGCTGAACCAGATTCCGATAGCTGTTTTGGCATCGGTGAACGCATAACTGCCGTCGATGATACGCATCGCGTTGATGTCGCAGGTATCGGTGTCTTTTTCAGGCTTGCCCTGGGCGAAAACTGGGGCTGTGCTGAAGGCCATTGCAGCAATGGCGAAGAGGCTGAGGAGGGTCGTTTTCATGAGGCAATCTTACAGCACTTGACAGCAACTAAACCGGCTGCATTTACCAAACAAATGCATTCTTTTACCAAAAGGCCTTTCATTATACCAAGCAACAATGCAAAATTCTTCTGGCGTGGCACCATCAAGGTTGAATTTTGCGGCCATTGAGGGGATCCGCTTACTCCGGAGTACACCTTGTACTTAGATTACCAGCTGATTGGGTCGGTATTAAGCCATGGCAAACCGGATAGCAGCCATGTAAAGAACCTTTTCAAGCAGAAATATCCTACCCTTTACCTGGTTTATTCTTCCCGACGATGAAACCCGATTCGGGCATCCGGTTCTTTCCCCAATAGCTTGTTCTTTAATTCATTCAGGGTCTTTTCATCTATATAGTCTTCATTGCGCAGCCAGACCAGCTGATTGAGCTGCGGTTCTATCGGCAAATCACGATCCACGTGCCCGTATTTGCCGATTAATTGCTTGCGCTTCTCCGCTTCAAATGCCCATATAAAGCGGTTTACGGTTTGTTCGTCCGGAATACCGGCGTCGATCTGGATTACATGGCCTGTTCTGAGATACAGCTGTACCAATTCACCTGAACGCACTTTAACGATCAGGGAGACTATCAGCAAAACAGATATACCCGCAGCGGCCAGTTCCAGACTTCCCGAGAATAATGCCGAGATAGAAATCAGTGACGACAACACTGCCAAAGCAACGAGGAAAGGTTGTTTGCGTTCAATTCGATTCAACCGATTCGCAAAATCCTCGTACTTATATTCTTCTTCATAGGACAACTTCGCGTCTTTAAGCGAAACATAAAAACCGGTTTCCCTGATTTCGAAATAGGCTTTGCGCAACAGGCGCTTTTGATTCAATGATAACATATCGCTTCTCAGGAAATGAATCCTTGCAATGTATGCGGTGAATTTAGTTACTGCATCTGCACAAATTTGAAAATTCTGGCAAGATTACAATGCCTTGGTAACTACAAGTTTCCTAAACCGATGCGCTTATGCACGAAAAATATCCCACGCCGCCCTGGCCTGTTCTTCCAGCATCAGCATTCCACCCAATGTTCTTGCACCTCGACGTTTGCAGATTTCCAGAAACGGTGTGTTAGCAGGTTTATACACCAGATCAAGGCAAACATGACCCGGACCGATGGCGTTATACGGCAAATCAGGCATGCGTCCGGCCCAAGGGCCTTCCATGCCGAGCGGTGTGGTTTGGATCAGCAAATGGTTCCCGTCTATTACTTCGGGACTGATTTCCTGATAAACCAAGTCGGCCTTATCGTGGGTTCGACCAACACGCAAAAAAGGAATGCCGCGCTGCCGCAAAACGAATTGCACGGCCAAAGAAGCGCCGCCTGTTCCCAATACCAGGGCGCTGGTGTTGGGTGCCAACAGAACTGCATCGAGCATGGCGGCGAATCCCCTTGTATCTGTATTGAAGCCTTCCAGATGCAAATCGGGCCGGCGGGTAATCCGGATGCAATTCACCGCTCCGGTCTGACGCGCGCTTTCGTGCAAGGCATCCAGGTGCGAAATGACCGCTTGTTTGTGCGGGATGGTGACGTTCAGACCGACGATTTCAGGTTGCGTGTCCAACCAGGCCCGCAAGCCATCCACCTGCTCCATGGGAAAAAGTTCGTAGGACCAAGGGCTGCTCTCCTGCGCAAAAAACCGTGCAAACAAGGCGGGCGAAGCAGAATGCCCGAGCGGAAAACCGATGAGTCCGAGACGGCGGATATCAGCGGGCAAAGCGCGAACGCAGGAATTGCACTACGATCGGCATCAACGACACGCCGATGATACCAAACACCACCAATTCAAAATTTTCTTTCACCCAGGGATGTGAACCGAGCAGGTAACCGGCTGTGGTGAGCGAGGTAACCCATAACACGGCACCGGCAATGCAATAGCCGATGAACTTCTGATAGGTCATCGTTCCAAGTCCTGCGGCGAAAGGTGCGAACGTGCGTACGATGGGCACAAAGCGGGCAATGATCAGGGTGCGGCCGCCGTGCTTTTCATAATACGCATGGGTTTTATCGAGGTACTCCCTTTTGAGGAAACGCCATTTCAGATCGAAAATCCGGACGCCAATCCTGCTGCCGATAAAGTAATTCGTATTGTCGCCCAGGAGCGCGGCGAGGATGAGCAGCGGAATAATGATGAACACGTTGAGTGTATTGTCGAGTGCGGCAATGCTGCCGGCTGCAAAAAGCAATGAATCGCCGGGAAGAAATGGCATTACAACGAGTCCGGTTTCCACAAAAACAATCAGGAAAAGGAACAGGTACGTAAGGTTGCGGTATTCGCGCACCCAATCCATCATGTAATCATCCAGGTGCAGGAGGAAGTCTAGCATCCCGGTGATGATATTCAGCGTTATCATGCCGCGAAGGTAAAGAGAATGCGGGATTGGGCGTGTGCTGACTATGGATTACTGCACATCTGAAATGCCTGTCAACAATCAAACCCTGCGCTCCTGCGTTATCTTTGTACCATGCGCACGCTGACCATTTTCGCCGTAGCCCTCCTGCTGTTCTCCCTGGCCGCTTGCGGTCCGCGTAAAAGTGTCGGAACCGGCACCCAGCGCTCGGGCTGCAACTGCGGGTTCTGATATTCGGAATTAAATCCGGAGAAAAGGAGGTCCGGCGCAAGGCCGGATGCTACTACTGGATCGTGTATTGAAGCTTGATACCGAAGTCGGTGATGGCCGTCGGGAATGACGTGGTTACCACGGGCTTGTTCACGCGGCGGGTGTAAAACGCCTGTACGTTGATCTTCTGGTTCACCTGGTAGTTGAGCATGGGATTGATCAACACGAGCTTGGCACCGGCAGTCGGTTCGTTGAGGTTGTTGTCTATCTTCCGCAGGATGGTTTTGTTGTCTGAAACGCTCACCGTCATGTCGAAGCGCAGGTCGTTTTCGAGCATGGCGCGCTTGCCGCGGTAGCGGAACGGCAGAATAATACCCGATTGCCTGTAACCCACACGGAACATGAATTCCTCGCTGCGCAGCTCGGTCACGTTGAACTGTGCCACCATGAGCCGGACAGTGCGCATCTTCTTGTACTCCGCGTTGAAAGTCCACTGGTTCTTGGTTGAAACCTGGAGACCGATGAGCGGCGCAAAGCTTTCGTTGATGGTCACGTCGTTGATCTGGAAACGGGGAATAAAGTCTTCGTTGTTCTGGATCACCTGATTCGCGTTGAAGCCAAGGTTGCGGTTAAAGGAAGACACCTGATACCGTGCCTGATAGCGATGCGTGAGGGTGATATTGCTGAAGATCTTCTGAATGGGCTTGATCTTGCTGAGTCCGTTGAAGTTGATACTCCAGCCGGGCAGTGGAATGCGCGGGAAGGCTGTGAGCTGGTCGCGGCCCGGGTCTGAACCGCGGTAAGCGCTCAGGAAAGACTGAATAAGCACGTCCTGCGATACCTTGGAATAGCCAATCGGGAAACCGGTATTCGGATCGGTCGGATTGCCGATGCTACGTTCGTCGCGGAACTGCATGCGTTGCGCCACGGTGAAGCGGTTGTCCTGGAAGTTCTCAAACACCTGGTTCACGTTTTTCGGACCGTCTTTCACGAATGCCGTCCGCCAGAAAATTCCGGTTACCGAATAGGATCCGTTTTCTGTCAAGCCCTGATCGATCCAGTTCGTATCGTTATATTTAAACAGACTGGTCAGACCGCGGGTTTCCTGCTTGTCTACATCCAGTTGGATGCGGAAACCGCTGATCGGCTCCACGGTAAAATTGCTCTGCAGGGTTTGATTCTGCATCTGCGAATACGGATTGGCCTGGCGGCTGTCTTCACTTAGCGCACCCACGGCGGCGAGCCGGTAACGGATATTCTGGTCTTGCCAACCCAACAAGAAGGGTATACCGGGTGCGTTGTTGCTGAAATTGTTGCCGAAGTACTCGGGCTGATAGGCGAAACCGGGCAGCATGGTTCCGCGGCGGTTGGTATAGTTTACCGAACCATTCTTCACCATCGTGATAAAGTGTCCTACCGCTTTCACTGCCGGGTTCATCTTCTTGCTTTCGTCCTCGTCGCCTTTGCCTGCTCCGGGTTTAGATGGTGTGCGCGAGCCTGGTGTACCGGGCCGTGGCGCGCCGCCGGGCCGCGTTTCCAGCTTGCGCAGGAAGGGCACCTTGCTGTACAACTGGTTAAAATTCAGCGTGCCGTTCAACGCGAGGTCGCGGCTGTTCTGAATATTGTTACCCAGGGAAGGGAAAGCCGGCGGTGCCTGTGTCCAGCCGTAATTAGCGCCATAGGTCACGGTTCCGTTGATCCAGTTCAGAAAACCGATTTTATTGAAGGGAAGGCTGTATGAGGCGTTGATAACCTGATTGAAATTGGTCATTTTACCCAGACTGAACACTTCGTCGCGCACGCTGTCGCGTTTGGCTTCTGTATCGAGCTTGCCGAAAGGCTCCTCAATCCGAGCGTTGGCTGTGGCTGTATAGTTCACGGTAAGCGCCTGCGTGAGTGGCAGGTTGAAGGTATAGAACCGCGTCATCGTGAAGTTCTTGTCGTACAAGCGCGGTGTAAGCTGCCTGAATTTGTTGTTGTTTCTTGCCTGGTTCTCGCTGTAGAAACGGTCGATATCCAGGCGCGCATTGAGCGAAGTGGGTATCAGGTTGAGGTTGAATTCGCTCAATGCCCGCAGCGACTTGGGCTTCACCCAGGTAAAAGGCTTGATGAACTTGGCCTTGGGATTGTAGTTGTAGCCCAGACTTCCGCGGTAAGTCTGCGTGAAGAACTCTTCGATCTGCTGGTTGCGCTGGTAAAACTTCTGATAGGAATAACTGAGGTTGAAATTCTCAATGTCCCATGGATGCATGCGCCCTCCACCCGTGCGGTTCTTGCGGATATTCGTGAAGTTCAGGCTGTAACGCGATGTGTAATCTTCGGCTGCCCGTTTGACCCTGGCCAGTTCCTCCGGATTACCCTCGAGCGCCCGCAAAGTGGAACTGAGCAATACGTCGGGGTTCAGCGGATTGAACTTCGGACGTATCCATCCTTCCGTCCAACCCAGGAATACCGGAATGGAGATACCGGAACGCCGCGGGAAGAACTTGCCGAGTTCAAAATTCCCGTTGAAGTCGTACATGAAGTTATTGGTGAGTGAACGCTCGTTCAACTTCTTGTCTACTCCGCCGAAACCGATGGTCTTGATATTGCTCGAGAGGTTTACGTTGCCGAAGTCTGCGAGCTGGGCATTGATCCGGCCGAGTGCAGCCCATCCCCCACCGTTGGCGATTTCCTGCACGCGCAGTTCGTTGAACCATACTTCACCGCATTGCACCTTGTCAGTAACGTTGCGGATACCAAGCATCATCACCCGCATATTCCCAACATCCGGAAGGCCGAGCACGGTTATGCGCCCGTTACCGGCACCCGTTCCGTACGGAACAGCCATCGGCCAGTTCTCTGCTTGTCGTTTCAACTTGGCATCGTACAGCCAATTCAGATCGATATCGATGAAGTTTTCCGCCGGCCAGACCGCCTCTGCCGTTCCGGTTTGTGGCACGGGCAAGCGCGTGAACTTGAGGGGAATTTCGTATTCGTAATAGTTGTTGGTGAGGTCTGTACCGAAACGGATGAAAGCAGTGAGTTCGCCGTCTTGGGCGGTTTCGCTTTCCGCATGCACGAAAATCTGGAGCTTCTTATAGTTCCGGATGTCGAACTGCATGGTCTTGAATGCACCACGGGCATCGCCGGCCTTGAGGTTGCAGGCCAGCAGGGAAAGGGACTGTTCGTTTTCGAGGGTGGTGTTCATGCTCACCTGGTTCTGCACGCGCTGCACACCGGGCGGGGTGATATACGGAATGGGAAGGCGCTTGGAGTTCTCTTCCACATTGACGGTCGACACCACAAAGCGGGTATCGTCGTTCGGATCTGTCGGAACAATCACACCGGGTTTGCGGAGGTCGTTAAGGTAACGGCGCCATTCCGCCCGCACCATATTGATTGAGCCAAAACGCAATACCACAGGAGCCTCAAAGCCTTTCACAAACATGCGCATGAAGCGGATGCTCTTGAAGTCGCTGATATTGCCCACGGCCTTTTCAAACTGACGGATCGGCACCTTGAACTGATACCAGGTAACGCGCTCCTTGCGACCGTTGCGGAGCAGGATTTCTTCAGAACGCACGGTATCGGCAAGGTAATTCTGACCAATCCGAAGATCCTGCCGGTTCAGCTTGATGCGGTACTGGTAGTAATCCTCGCTCTGGTTCATGGTGAAGTCGCGGTTGATGTCTTCATCATTCGGAACCAGCGAACCGGCTTTAGGCTGCTGGTTCGGATAACGTTCCGTGGTGCTGTTGCCCTGCATCATATTGAAGCGGCTGTAGCGCTGCAGAATGTCAACACCGGTTCCATCGTAAAGGCCTTCCAGGTAATGCAGGTAATCGTCGCCGGCCGGATCGTTCAGCGCCTGCTGGTAAATCGGCGAGCTGACACCAAAGGCATCGCGCAGGGGTTTCAGATAGAAAGTATCCCAGAAGGCACGTTCTTCTTCGTTGTTCAGACCATCCAATCCCTTGTCCTGATTCGGACGGGCGGTTTCGCTGTTCTCAAACGCGTTGTTGATGGTGGGAATGGTCGGAACATAACCAAAGAGCGATGTGTCCTGGTTGCTGCCTAAACCTTCCTTATCGTATCCGTTCTCGAAACTCTTTCTGCGATCCGGGAGGATGTCTTCTGAAATATTCCCGAGGTTGATGAACAACTCACCGCTGTTCTCCCTTCCAGCCGGGTCATAGATAAAAGGATCCAGCATCCAGATTTCGATGTAGTCGATATTGGCCGCTTCGAAGTCGTTCGTTTCAATGCGCCGCATGATGCCGGCCCAAGAATTCTTGGGATTAGACAACTTGCCGTCCAGTGTGAGGTCGCCGGGGTTGTTGTTGAAATTATACTGACCGCGCTGGGTGGGGTCAAAGAAGAGATCAAGCGTTGGAAGAATAGTAGGCGTTCCGGCCGGGAACTGCTTGGCAGGGAACACAAAGCGCTGATCCACCTGCAACATGTAATGGTTGCTGAGGATGGTCGGGTCTGACTTCACATTCGCCGGCATCAGGGCTTCCTGATAAAACAGCGGATCAATGGTGTAATACGCCAGGCGGCCATGGTTCTGTAACCAGCGGCGCTTGTCGGTGAAAGTGACTTCCGGGAAGAGATCGTCCTGCTTCTGCGGCACGCTGGCCATGGTCCAGTTCGTGAACATCTTCAGGTCGTTCGTCACCTCGGCGTTTTCGAAGTCGTCGAGGTTGGAAACGCCGCGCTGCCTGCCCTGTGAACGGAAATTGTGCGGGATAATCTTCGCGTATTCGCCGTTGATGGTGATGCTCGATACTTCCTTCGTTTCGAGGAAGGGCAGCTTGTCGATCATCCGCGTCAGCCAACGGCTCTTGGTGTTGTATGTCAGATCGAGGCCGAAAATGGTATTGAGCAGGGGTTCTTCGTTGATATTCGTTTTGGTTACCAGCGGCCTTTCGTACATGTGCATCACCGTTCCGCCGATCAGCAGCTTGTCGTTCACCTTGTAATCGAGCCGGGTGCCGACCAGGGTTTTCTGCTGGATATTGAACAATGCCTGGCTTTCCGTGCTTACCTTGATTACCGCGCCGCTCTGCAATAAGCCCTGGTTGATGATGTTCACCATACCCAGACCGTAATCGACCGTAAAGTCTGTGCCTTCCGTGAGCTGCCTTCCATTGGCGAAAACCTTCACACTTCCGGGCCGGAGGTTGAAGCCGCCGACGGGAATCTGGGAACTGGAACTTCCCTTGAAACTTCCCTGCAGGAAGAACTTATTGTGCTTTACATCCTGTTGTGCCAGCCATTTCGTGCTGTCGTACAAGGCGTCGTAGGCGTAATAATCTGCCAGGTCTTCGCGGGTGCCGAATTGCTTGCGCATGAAATCGCCGAAAGGTTCGAGCACCGGGAAAATGATGCGGGCCTGCTGGCTCTGGATGGTGATGTCTTCGAGTGCATCAAAAACACCATCCGGCTTGGCTTCCTGCTGGCGGTTCACGCGGTCGAGCCCGAGCACGCGCAAGAGCGGATTGCCATTGGCGAAAACCGGTACATCGTTCACCGGCAGGAAATTGTAATCGGCACCGCTGGTATCGTCGGCATAGATAACGTTCAGCTTAAAATCCTGTGTGCTGAGGTTATAAGTGTTCAGGTTGTAAACGTTCTTCATCATCAAGTCCCAGATCGGAATCCGCGTACGGATGATCGGGCCTTTGAGCATTTTGAGGAAGAGCACATTCTGGTTGTCGGGCGGCACATCGCGTGAGAACTCACCCACCTGGAAAACCTGGCCGTTGTAGGAATATTCGAATGCAACGGCGAGGATTTCGTCGTTGTTCAGTGCAGTATTGAGCGAAACATAACCCAGGCGCCGGTTTACGGTGAATTCCGTTTCGTTCAGCTGCCGGGCATAGTTCAGAATATCGTAATCAAGGCCCTGTTCCAGCCTTCCGCCAAACAAAGTACCCAATTGATCGATGGCCGTGCTTTTATTCCTGATCGCGCTGTTGTTGCTTATGGAACCCCAAAGGCGGTTGTTGTCGTTGTAAGCAGGTACTTCGCGACCGAGGTTTGCATCGAGTTGTGTGTTGAACGGATCGTCTTCCCCCAAATCCATAAAAGCCAATACGTCGCGCGGGGTGGCGACATCGGCATTTCGGTTGGTAACCCATACTTCCACGCGGTTGATTACCACCGAAGAATTGACAATGGGCAGGTCTTTGAGCGCCGTTTCGTATTGATCGCGGAAGAACTGGCTGAGGAAATAATGGCGGTTCTGATCGTAGTTATCGCCCTGGATTTTGAATTCGGTAAGTTGCGCACCGCCGGTTACTTCCGTTTCCGTGGTCTGCCCCTTTTGTTGCGTGAAGATGGCCGCTACGCTGAGGCGCCCGAACTGCATGCGGGTTTTGAGACCAAACAAGGTCTGGCCGGCGTTGATAAGGCTGCTGTTCAGGGGAAGGCTTACGTTGCCGACGGATACTTCCTTTAAGATATCGTCTTCCTTGCCCGACCAGCCGAGGTTGGTCTGGTTGTCGAATTCAAAGGTCGCATCTGTGTCGTAACGAATACCGAGCTTCACCTTGTTGCCAATATTGCCCATCACGTTGAGCTGGATCTTCTGGTCGAAGATGAAGTTGCCATTGCGCTGCTGGCGCTTGCTGAACTGCGGGTTGCGGATGGTGTTGAAGTTTCCGCCAAGGGTGAGCGTGGCCGAGCCGCTGGGCTGGATATCCACTCCCCCGTCGCCGAAGATGCGGTTCAGTTCCGGATTGGCGATGTTCAGGCGCGGTTTCCAGCCGTCTGTCGAGCCGGCACCCGAGGCATACGATTGTTGTGAACGCTGACGGAAATAATCGCGGTTGCG
>JBKDBI010000270.1:0-3801 GCA_046314695.1 Bacteroidota bacterium
CCCCAAACGTTGGTAGGGAAGATCTGTGCAAGCAAGTGCTCGCGCCCCTGGCAGTTGGCGGCGGGCAGGATTACGCTTTCCGCGCCGGATAGCACGTTGATGCGCTTGCAGGCATTGCGGACCCGTACAATAGAACCGCTGAGATCGCCGTTCATGTTCGGCGGGTTGGCAGTACTGCCATCGTTGATATGGCTTTGTACCTGATAAACCTGACCACGGTTCAGTGTGATATTGAACGGTGTTCCGGCAGTCTTACCATTGGCGGTGCGCACCCGTGGAATTATCTCAATGGGCGTATTGTCGTCCAGCGCGATAATGGTAAACTGGCCCTGGCTGTAGGTCGCTGTACCGCTGAAGTTGGTGCGGTAGGTCGGCGTGTAGGACGGGATGATGTATTCCGTGTTGTACGGGATAGCTGCCGTGGGAAGCACAAATGTTCCGGACGTACGGAATTGCTTCAGGTTCAGCATATATACATACACCGGGGCATTCGCCCGTACCCTTGTTCCAAGATTCTGAACAGATTCAGATCCGGTCACGTAGTGGTTGCTCACCTGCATGGCGACACGACGAACCGAATTGGCACCAATACTGAAACTTCTTGCGGATCCCACAACCCTCGGATTGTCGACTGTAAAGGTGGTCGCCACATCGGAAGCAACAAACACTACCATCGAATCCGGATTCAGGTCAATCTGCGGGAAGGCAAAGAAGAACTCTGTTCCTTTAGACGAAATCTGCGCCCAGGAAGCGCCTGCAAAGAACAGCGTCGCCAGTGCGAGTAGTAATTTCTTCATAATAAGCGCGCTAAGATAGACAAATCCCAACTTCTCTATTGTCAGGAAGGTGTCAACGGGGGGTTAAAAATATCTTTACGAGATGACGCCGCTGCCAATCAATTCATCTCCCAGATACCATGCAGCAAACTGCCCGGGTGTGATGCTTTTTACCGGATCACAGAAAAGAGCTATTAAACCTTCGTTTCGGTATATTAAATCAGCTTCGAATAAAGTCTGCCGATACCGGATTCGCATCGCAACACGCAGCGTTTTTCCCGGCTCAGGTCTTAGATCTGAACGCAGCCAATGGTCGTCGCCCGGCCTGATCAACAAGCCCGCAGCGTACATGCCGGGATGTTCCTCTCCCTGACCGGTATACAGTATATTTTTTTCGATATCGCTTTGCAACACGAACATGGGGAGCGGTTTCCCTCCGATTTGCAGGCCCTTTCGCTGGCCAATCGTGAAATAATGTACACCCGGATGGCTGCCGCAATCCACCCCGTCTTCCTGCTTCCAGCGAAAAGGATGCAATACTTGTTCTTCAGCAGGTAATTTCCGGAATGCTGCAAAGCCAGCATGGTCGGCCGGTACTTCAATCACCCTGCCTTCCTTGGGTTTCAGTTGTTGCTGCAGGAACACCGGCAGCTTCACTTTTCCGACAAAACACAAGCCCTGGGAGTCTTTCTTGGCCGCCGTGGGCAATCCGGCTTTTTCAGCCAGGAGGCGCACTTCGGGTTTTTTCAGATGGCCGATGGGGAAGAGGGCAAGGGCCAGTTGTTCTTCCGTAATCTGACACAAAAAGTAACTCTGGTCTTTGTTCGGATCGGCACCGGCAAGCAGATGGTATTGGGTGCTGCCATCGGGCAATATTGTTTCTGTGCGCCGGCAATAGTGGCCGGTTGCTACATAGTCAGCGCCCAGCTTGAGGGCAGCTTTCAGGAAAACATCAAATTTGATTTCGCGGTTGCAGAGCACATCGGGATTGGGTGTGCGACCAGCGGCGTATTCGCTGAACATGTAGTCTACGATGCGCTCGCGGTAGGCCTCGCTCAGGTCGATCACCTGAAAAGGAATCCCAAGGTGTTCGGCTACGCGCATGGCGTCGTTGCTGTCGTCGATCCAGGGGCATTCGTCGCTGATGGTGACGGAGGTATCATGCCAGTTGCGCATGAACATACCGATCACTTCGTGCCCGGCCTCTTTGAGCAACCAGGCAGCTACCGAAGAATCGACGCCGCCACTGAGACCAACCACCACCCGGGCCATGCTGCAAAGTTACCCTCGATTTAGGGTTTGTACCTTATAATAGGCTGCGATTCCGGGCCGATTAGCCGTCAATTGCCCTAATTTCGCGGCATGAGCGATCGACGCGTACGGGTGCGCTTTGCCCCGAGTCCGACCGGCCCCCTGCATATCGGCGGGGTGCGCACAGCCTTGTATAATTACCTTTTTTCCCGCAAACACGGCGGTGATTGCCTGTTGCGGATTGAAGACACCGACCAGAACCGCTTTGTGCCAGGTGCGGAGGAATACATCCTGGAAGCCCTTACCTGGGCAGGCATCCGCTTCGATGAAGGTCCGCACAACGGTGGCCCGAATGCCCCTTACCGACAGAGCGAACGGAAGGCCATGTACCGGCAATACGCCATGCAGCTTATCGATGCCGGCCATGCCTATTACGCCTTCGATACGCCCGAAGAACTCGAGGCCATGCGCGAGCGCCTCAAAGCAGGCAGCACGCCGGCACAATACGATGCGGTAAGCCGCGGCAGCATGCGGAATTCGCTGACCCTTTCTTCTGATGAAGTAGAAAAGAAACTGTCTGCAGGCGAACCCTATGTGATCCGCATCAAGCTTCCCCGCAAGGAAGAAGTGCGTTTCCACGACGCCATCCGTGGTTGGGTGGTGGTGAACTCGTCTCAGATGGACGATAAAGTGTTGTTCAAGAGCGATGGCATGCCAACCTACCACCTCGCCAATGTGGTCGACGACTATCTGATGGACATCAGCCATGTAATCCGCGGGGAGGAATGGTTGCCCAGCGCGCCGCTCCACGTGATGCTGTACCGCTATCTCGGCTGGGAAGACCGCATGCCTGTTTTTGCGCACCTGCCCTTGTTGCTGAAGCCGGAAGGCAATGGCAAACTGAGCAAGCGCGACGGTGACCGTCTTGGTTTCCCCGTGTTTCCGCTGCAATGGACAGACCCGGCGAGCGGAGAAGTATCATCCGGTTACCGCGAAACCGGTTACGATCCGCATGCTGTGGTGAATATGCTGGCTTTGCTGGGATGGCATCCCAGCTTCAACCGCGAATTGTTTACGATGGATGAACTGATCCAGGAATTCAGCCTGGAAAAGGTGAGCAAGAGCGGAGCCAAGTTCGATTTACAGAAAGCGCTCTGGTTCAACCACCATTACTTAATGGAAAAGGATCCGGCGCAGCTGGCCGCAGAACTGATGCCCCAGCTTCAGGATGCGGGCTACCAGGCCGATCCGGATTATCTGGCCAAAGTGGTGTCTCTGATGCGTGAAAAGGTCGGTTTTGCCAAGGAAATCATTCCCCAGGGAAAATATTTCTTCCAGGATCCTGAAACTTTTGATTCTCAGGTGATTGCCAAAAAATGGAAAGCCGGAACGGAAGTTTTTCTGAACGAATTGGCGGCAGATTATGCGGCTTTGGAAATGTTTTCGGCCGAAGCAACGGAAGAAACATTCAAGGCCCGTTGTGCAGCCCGCGGCGAAACGCCCGGCCAATGGATGCAGATCTTGCGTGTTGCCGTAAGCGGTGCCGCTGCCGGGCCGCCGGTTTTCGAAATGTTATCCCTCTTAGGCAAAGAAACCATTTGCCGTCGTTTGAACCACGCGGCGTCACATATTACACCAATTACCGCCTGAAACGCGGTCAATTGAACTGAATGTTTATTTTCGCACACTTTAGAACAGTCAAGCACGCTGCACCATGAATTCATTTCAACGCACCAATACCCTTTTGGGTTGGGTAGCCTTCGCGGTTTCCTTC
>JBKDBI010000271.1:0-4827 GCA_046314695.1 Bacteroidota bacterium
ATCAACCAGATCGTTCAATTCATCGTTGCCGGCATTGGTTCCGCTGCGCCCGGTGATGACGGCGGATGTTCCATAGAAAGACGAAAGGGTTTTGTTACCGGTATCGTGGCGGGTCGGGTCGAAATAGACCGCAGAAGCAGGCGCTGCAAGCCGGTTGATACGCCAGCCCGTAAGCACCCGCGCAACCGCCTTTACATCGTCTTCCGTGTATTTGCTGTTGGGGCCTTTGCCGACGGTGAACAGTTCCTGCAACTCCCGCGCATAATTCTCGTCTGGTGCATTCTTGGAGTTGAGATAACCGTTCAGGTACACCAGCATGCCCGCGTCGCGGGTAACGTCTTTCACCAGTGTCTTCACATTGCCCATCGCGTCTTTACGCAACATGGCATTGGTGAGGTAACTGTAGCGCGCATCGGCCACGACATCCATTTCGGTGGCGAAATGGTTGTGCCAGAAGAGAACCATCTTTTCGAGGATGGTGGCGTCCTGGTTCAGCATCAGGCCCATCCACCAGCTCTTGAGGGAAAAGTTCCGGAGCGCATTGGCCGTTCCATCAGTAAAGGAAGCGTTCACCCAGGTGCTTCCGGCCGGCACATTGGGGTCGGTATAATTGCCTGAATTGTAGTTATTGACCGGCGGTACGGGTGCTGTAGTCGAAGTGGTTAACAGCAGCTCTACCACCTGAGAGGCCGTCATGCCTTTGAAGGCATCGAACTCTGTTTTCCTGAATCCAAACAGGGTTCGCCGCAGGAGATGGCGCAACTGATCTTCCGTAAAAGTGCCTGTATAGGGTGTGACGCCGGTGCTCAGACGGCCCTTTGCAGCTGCGGTATTCACCTGCTGCAGCCTGCCCTTTGGCAAGGTTGCCGGAGCCGTAACTGCTTGACCGGATACTTGTTCCGGCATGGATTCCCCTCTGCCCGAACTGAATTGCTGGAAGAACGATTTGCGGTCCATACTTGATTTTTTGTCGATACATACCTGTATTGGTTGCATCGCGTTTCTTCGAATTTCGTAGTTTCGAAAGAATGTTGCGATATCTGCGATGGATTTTTATCCTGCAACTGGGAAGTATCCAGGCCCAGCACGCCGAAATCCCCAATGGCGGCTTCGAAGACTGGGTGAATACCGGTACCTATTTTGAGCCCTACTATTGGAATACCTTTAATATTCTGTCTGAATTCGGCTGCAGCGATTTCATCCGCCCCGATTCACAGGCCTTTGCCGGGAAAGTGTGCGCCCGCATTGCCACGCTTTCCTGCTTCTCACCCGATCTGAACCTGCGCGATACCCTGGCAGGCATTCTCTTCGCCGGAGAACGCGACGCTGCACCGGGTTACCCTTGCAATACCCGTCCTGCGAATTTCAGCTTTCAATACCGCTATTACCCTTCACCGGGCGATACGGCAGTGATGGCATTGGTTTTCCGCAAAATCAGGGGAAACAGGCAGGAAGACATCGGTGTGGCTTACCTGGAAGTGAGCGATACGGTGCGGAATTGGACCGCCGCCAATCTGCCGGTTTGGTGGCGAACCAACGAAATACCTGACACAGTCCAGGTAGTCGTAACGAGCAGCAAGGCAGTCATAGCCAATCGAAAGCCTGCCCAACCCGGAAGTGTATTGTGGGTGGATGAAGTGAAGACCGATATTCCGATTTGGCGCCAGCCACAGCATACCCGGGATGCCATAGCCGACTCCTTGGTTGTTTATCCCAATCCAAGCAGCGGAATCATCGAAATCAAGGGAGCTGCAACTGGCAGGGGCGCGTTTATCCTGTTGGATGCAGGCGGCAGGAAATGCGGAACCTATCCGGCCGGCACGCAGCGCATTGCTGTTTTACACCTGCAGGATGGGGTGTATTACCTCACCTATGCAGATGGTGCGCTTGCGTATTCGCAGCGCATCGTGTTGATGAAGTAAATGTTGCCTCACCCAACCCTGGCATGAAATTTACCTCATCCCTCCAAACGCTGGAACTGCCGTTTACCAGCACCGGCATTCCCATACCGGTTGAAATCTGGTCTGCCTTTCCTGCGGGAAAATGGCGCATGCAGGGTACCATCAACGGCATTCCTTTTAACCTCGCGCCCAGACCGATTGCCGATGGGAGCCGCTACCTCACCGTGGGCAACAGCCTGAGAAAAGCATTGAAAATTCAGCTGGGCGACCCGGTGTCGGTGGAATTTGATTTGGTGGATCCTGATATGCTCGAAGTTCCACAAGAGCTGCAAACGGCGTTGGAACTCGATGCTGATGCCATGCAGTTTTGGCAACAGTATACCACAGGCCTGCAACGCAGTCTGGTGCATTCTATCCATTCAGCCAAAACTACGGAAACCAGAATTAAAAGAGCCCTGGAGTTGACAGCGCATATGAAGACGGGCAGATACCCGCTTCCGCAGAAACGAAAGTAGCCTTGCTCAGACTACGCGGATCAGGAAATACTGCTTCTTTCCTTTTTGGGCCAGCATAAACCTATCGTGCAGCAAATCCGTTGCATGCACGGTTTTGTTTTCAGATGAAACTTTCTCCTTGTTCAGGCTGAAGCCCCCGGCTGCAATCATCTTCCGGGCTTCGCCTTTGGATGGGAATACGCTGGTTTCGGCAGCGAGCAAATCCAGTATGTTGATGCCGGCGTCGACCTTATCCTTGCTGATATCAAATGTGGGCACACCTTCCAATGCAGCCAACAAGGTATCCGGATGTATACCCGCCAGCTGTTCAGCGTCACTGTTGCCGAACAAAATGGCTGCGGCACCGATGGCGGCTTCGAGTTCAGCCTCACCATGCACGAGTTTCGTAACCTCTGCAGCCAATTCCTTTTGCAATATGCGCAAATGAGGCGCTTCTGTATGTTCTGCTTCCAGGGCTTCAATCCGCTGACGATCGTGGAAGGTGTAAATGCGGATGAACCGCGCCGCGTCTTCATCGCTTTGGTTAACCCAGAACTGGTAGAACGCGTACGGACTCGTTCTGATCGGGTCCAGCCACACATTGCCGCCTTCACTTTTGCCAAACTTGGATCCATCCTTCCGCGTCACCAGCGGCGCAGTGATAGCCCAGCCTTCGCCTCCCGCCATGCGGCGTATGAGTTCGGTGCCGGTCGTGATATTGCCCCATTGGTCGCTTCCGCCCATCTGCAGCTTACACCCGTAATGGGTATATAAATGATAAAAATCGTAGCCTTGAACCAGTTGATAAGTGAACTCAGTGAACGACATGCCATTGGTCTCCAAACGATTCCTGACACTGTCTTTTGCCATCATATAATTCACACTGATATGCTTGCCGACATCGCGTATGAAACCCAAAAAGCTGAAGTCTTTAAACCAATCGTAGTTGTTCACCACCTGCGCAGCGCAAGGACCTTCAAACTCAAGGAATTTTTCCAATTGCTTGCGCTGGCATTCGACATTGTACCGGATAGTACCTTCATCCAGCAATTTCCTTTCTTCGCTTTTCCCTGAGGGATCACCCACCATGCCCGTTGCGCCGCCAACCAAGGCGATCGGACGATGCCCTGAGCGCTGCAGGTGCATGAGCAAAATAATGGGAACCAGGTTGCCGATATGCAAACTGCTCGCTGTCGGGTCGAAGCCGATATAGCCGCTAATCTGCTCGCTGCGCAGCTTTTCATCAATGCCGGGCATGCTGTCGTGCAGAAGGCCCCGCCAGCTGAGTTCTTCGATCAGATCGTATTGCGGTCGGAATGACATAGGGCCGCAAAAATAAGCCCGGATTGCGTATCAGATTCGGCTTTCAGCCTCTTGTTCCCAATCCGGCAGCCATACTCTGCAGGAGACTGTCCGGGCCATGCAACAGAAGGAGTCGGAATGGCAGTGCTGGTCAGATTTCTATATGATTTGAGCAAGGAATTGAGCTTCTGCAGCACGATTCGCGATAAGGCCGGTAATCCTTCTTTGCCGTTCCCAATAAGGTAGTGATATTTGCAACTCCAAAAAAGCCCATGAGTGCCAACGCAGAAAAACAGCACAACCCGCTCGATTCAATGATGCAGCGGTTTGACGAGGCAGCCCGTTTGATGGGGCTGGACGAAACAGTGATGAATGTACTGAAGGTGCCGGCTAAATCCGTAGCCGTAAACCTGCCCATCACCATGGACGACGGCAGCATCAAGGTTTTTGAGGGCTTCCGCGTAGTACACAGCACCCTGCTCGGTCCGAGCAAAGGCGGTGTGCGCTACTCTATGGATGTTCACCAGGATGAAGTGAAAGCACTCGCAGCCTGGATGACATGGAAATGCGCGGTCGTTAACATCCCCTACGGCGGCGCTAAAGGCGGTATCAAATGCGATCCCCGCAGCATGAGCAAAGGCGAACTCGAACGCCTTACCCGCGCTTACACCCTCGCATTGAGCGAAATCTTCGGTCCCGACACCGATATCCCCGCGCCCGATATGGGAACAGGACAACAGGAAATGGCCTGGATCGTGGATGAATACAGCAAAATCAAAGACCAGAACTCCTGGGCCGTTGTAACTGGCAAACCCCTGATCCTCGGCGGTTCACTCGGCCGCGTGGAAGCCACCGGTCGTGGTGTGATGGTGAGCGCGCGCAGCGCAATGGCCAAACTGCACATGGATCCTACCCAAAGCACCTGCGTCGTGCAAGGCTTCGGTAACGTAGGCTCCATCTCCGCGAAACTTATCAGCATGCTCGGCGTGAAAATCGTCGGTATCAGCGATGTGAGCGGCGGTTACCACAACCCCGAAGGCATCAATGTCGAGGAAGCCATCAAGTACGTACAGAACAGCCCGAATCGCACCCTGGAAGGTTTCACCGGCGGAAAGCAGGTTTCCAATGCC
>JBKDBI010000272.1:0-12365 GCA_046314695.1 Bacteroidota bacterium
GACTCGTAAACCAGGCGCTGCAGTTCGGTGCGGTAATTTCCGCGAACCAGGGCATTGTTCTCCTCTGAAGGATGAACGCGGTTGCTGAGGAACACAAACACCAATCCATTGCGCGGATCAGCCCAGGCGCAGGTTCCGGTAAAACCGGTGTGGCCAAATGTCTCAGGTGAACAATAGGAACTGGCAGGGTTCGGAAGCCGTGGATTGGGTTCCGGTTTGTCGAAGCCTAGTCCGCGGCGCGAACCTGTATGCTGCCGGCGCGTAAATCGCTGAACCGTCTCGGCTTGCAACAGGCGTTTTCCATTGTAAACGCCACCATCCATCAGCATCTGAAAAATTGCTGCCACATCGCTCGCGTTGCCAAACAGCCCGGCATGGCCTGCCACCCCGCCCAGCATGGCAGCTGCCGGATCGTGGACATAGCCTTTGATAACCTGTTTGCGGAATACGCCATCGTCGCTTGTTGGCGCTATCATATGTGGGTCAAAGCGTTCAAGCGGACGAAAGGCCAATTTCTGTAAACCCATGGGCTGATAGAAGTATTGATCCGCCAGGCGGTCGAGCGCATCACCGCCAACCTGCTCCAGAATTCTTTGCAATAGGATCATCGACAGGTCACTGTATTTGTACTGCCCGCGCGGGCCAACGGGCGATTGTTTGATCCTGTCCCATACTACACGCAGGTAAACCGAATCCAGGTATAGGTTTTCGGCAATCTGAAAGCAACCACATCCGGCATGCGATCGGTCATACAAATATTCAGGTGTCTGAATAAGCTCCTTGTAAAATGGAATCCAGGCTTCCAGACCGGCTTCATGTAACATTAACTGCCGGATGGTAATGCCGGCTTTGTTGGTTCCGGCAAACTCAGGAAGGTAGTTTTCAAGGGCATCGTCGAGTGAGAGCTTGTCTTCCTCCCATAACTTCATAGTTACAAGCGTGGTAGCAGCCGTTTTGGTGAGGGAAGCCAGGTCGTACACATCTTCAATCTGTACGGGCCTTTGGTGCTTGTAATCGCTGAATCCGAAATTCCTTTCCAACACAATACGACCGTGGTGCATCACCAACAACTGACCACCAGGTGCTGCCGCAGTGCGCACAATCTGCTCAAGCATTTTGTCAATCCGCGAAACATAACCGCTGTCGGGCTGTGGATCGCTGGCACAACTTACCGGCAGTGCCGGAAACAAATGTTCAGTCGTTACAATGCCCGCACCGCGTTGAAGCTCTTCATTGATCCGCGCCGGAAGATGACCGCGGAAAGCCGCCTGACCGTATATGGCCCTTGCCGCTTGCCGCTGAAATGATTCGTGATCTTCATACGCTGCAACAATACAGGGCAGCGAACCCAGTTCGCCCAATTGGTACACATTGCCAAAGTTCACCAATACAAGCTGTGTACTGTCTTTCAGTTGCATGAGGAAGCTGCGCAGACCTTCAGGAACCTGCACCGCCTTCTTTCCCCAAAGGCCTGCATCGTGCAAACTGACACTCACGAACGGATACTGCATCAGGGTATCCAACAGCGCCTTCCATTCCAAGGCTGAAGCATTCCTGTCTGCCAGAAAACGATCGGTGCGATGGAAACGTGTCAGTTCGCGCTGAAACACATATTGATCCTTCCTGCCTACTGCCAGCGAAGCATAAGCACCTATGACATTCGCATTGAGCGGCATCCAGCGGTGTTGGTCTTTGACCAGGGTGATGGCCGATTCCGCGGCTTCCTGCATCCATTCGCCTCGGTTATTGGCTGTGAGCGAAAGGTCGAGATGACTGGTATTGACGGGTTGCCAATGCGCAAGCCCATACTTGGCTTTGTACCACAGAATCCGGTAGGCCCGCGCTGCGACTTGCGTACTGTCTATCAGGCCGCTGTCTACTGCCTGACAAATCAGGTCGAGTCCCAGCGAAGGGTTTTCAGGGAAAAGCAGGATGTCGTTTCCCGCCAGATAGGCCTCGCGCTCTGCAATTCCCGGAGGGAAGAAACGTGCCACACCCTTCATATTCAGGGCATCAGTTACTATCAGTCCGCCAAAAGCCATTTTCTCGCGCAGCAGCCCTTGCACCATCGGGCGTGAAAGGCTGGAAGGCCGGTTTTTGGCTGAATCGAGTGCCGGAACCTGTAAATGCCCGACCATAACCGCATCCACACCGCCGACAATCAACTGCCGGAAAGGATATAGTTCCACGCTGTCAAGCCGCTCCCTGCTATGGCTGAGCAGCGGCAGGTCGAGGTGGGAATCGGCTTCGGTATCGCCATGACCGGGAAAATGCTTGGCACAAGCCATAACGCCTTCAGATTGCATTCCACGGGCCAACGCATTGGCAAGCCTCGAAACAACCTCACGCCGGTCTCCGAAACTGCGGAAACCGATGATCGGATTGCGCGGATTGGTATTGAGATCTACCACCGGAGCAAAGTTGATATGCACTCCGATACGCCTGCATTCACGCCCCATGGCCGCACCGGTGCGAAAGGCCAGATCTTCATTTCCGGCTGCACCGAGCGTCATGGTGTAAGGATAACGCTCCGCATCAGATAACCGCATGGCAAGGCCCCACTCTCCATCAATCCCGATCATTAGCGGAACCTTGCTGATCTGCTGGAAATAATTCGTACGCCAGGCCTGCATCCGGGTGGTTCCCTGAAAGAAAATCAATCCGCCTATCTGCTCCTTGTATATGAGGTCTTCAATTTGCTGCACATGCGCAGCGTCTTTATTGCTCCAGGTTGCGACCATCATCGACTGCGCCACCATTTGCCGCAAGGTCAGGGTGCGCAAAACCGAATCTGCCCAACGCGCCTGTTCGTTGGTCTGCGCTATTACGGTTAGCGTTGCCGTTGACGCACAGATTGCCAAAAGGAAAATGCGCAATGTCTTCAAATATTCCACACGCTTCTGTCTCACAAATCTTCTTTCCAAGTTCAATTATTACAACGAGTTAGCCTGTGAATTATGATTTTTGTCATGTGCCTTGTTTGCGGTATATTCGTGTCCCTTTTCCCCTGCGAAACAAATGCAAACCGACGTAAACGGAGAATTGATTCCATCCGCGGAACTCAGCCTCAAGGCACTCTTCAATACGGTGCTCGACAGCATCATTGTGATCAACTCGCGAGGGGTCATTGTAGAATTCAACAAAGCTACCCTGAATATCTTTGGATACGAAGCAGGCGAATTGTACGGGAGAAATGTTTCCATGTTGATGCCTGAACCCGACCGTGGCCACCACGATCAGTACATCCAGAATTATGAGAATACCGGTAAAAAGAAAATCATCGGCATAGGTAGGGAGGTAACGGCTGTAAAAAAAGATGGGACAGAGTTTCCGGCGCGACTAGGCATCAATCACTTCATGGAACAGGGCCTGCATTTTTATGTAGGAACCATTCAGGATATCACCGAAGAAGTCAAGTCGCGGCAACTTAAGCAGAATTACGAAAACAAACTGAAGGAAGACGTACAGTTTGCCACCCGTGAATTGCAGGAAACCCTCCGGCTCAGGCAGAAAGCAGAAGAGCAGCTGCTGCAAAGCCAAAAAGTATATACCACCATTGCGCGGAATTATCCCAACGGCACCATTACCATTTTAGACCGGGAGTTCAATTACACATTTGTGGAAGGGAAGGGGCTCAGCGATCTGGGTATCGACCCGCGCTTCCTGATCGGCACCAACTACCTGACGCGCCTGCGCCCCGAGCTCCAGGATATCGCCGGAGCCAATTTGCGCGAAGTATTGAAAGGGGAAATCCGCAGTTTTGAACTCGAGTTCTCAGACCATTGCTTCCTCATAGACGCGGTTCCGCTTTCGGATCAGAACAGGGTGGAAGGGGTCTTGATGATTGAAACCAATATCACCCACCTGAAACGCGCCGAACGCGAAATGCTGCGCGCCCTGCACAAGGAAAAAGAGTTGGGTGAACTGAAAAGCAGGTTTGTGAGCATGGCATCCCACGAATTCCGCACCCCGCTGAGCACGATTATGAGTTCGGCCGGGCTGATTGGCAAATACAATGAAGCAGGCAATGCGGAAAAGATCGAAGACCACGTTTCCAAAATCCGCAAGAATATCAGCCACCTCAACCAGATCCTGAACGATTTCCTTTCGTTGGGCAAGCTGGAAGAAGGCCTCGTGAAGAATATCCCCCAGAAAATCAACCTCTGCAGCTTCATCAAAGAGGTACGCGACGATGTGGAGCCAACACTGCGAGAAAACCAAAGAATGGAACTGGAAATGCCCAACAACCCGGTCTGGGTTACCGCAGATCCGGAGTTGTTGCGCAATGTGATGCTGAATCTGCTGAGCAACGGAATTAAATATTCAGACCCGGTTCAAGGCCTTATCAGGGTGGGAATTACGGTCCAACCGGCCGGTGCAACCCTCCTCGTAAGCGACAACGGAATGGGAATACCTGAGGAAGATCAGAAAAATCTTTTCTCCCGCTTCTTCAGAGCCAGGAATGTAACAAACATACAGGGTACAGGCCTTGGACTTCACCTGGTGAGGCAGTATCTGGATATCCTGGGAGGCAGCATAACATTCCACAGCAAATTGGGAGAGGGTACTGCGTTCGAAGTTTTTTTACCTTTGAAGCAGCATGAAGAAGCGGGTTCTGATTATTGAAGACAATCCAGGTGTTCGCGAAAACACCGCTGAGATTCTTGAATTAGCCGGTTATGAAGCCGTTCTGGCTGAAGACGGAAAGCAAGGGGTTGACCTGGCGGTGAAAGAAAATCCCGACCTGATTCTCTGTGATATCATGATGCCCGGCCTCGATGGCTACGGTGTATTGCATATCCTGAGCCAACGCGTGGAAACAGCCGGTATCCCATTCATTTTCCTGACAGCCAAAACAGAAAAAAACGATGTGCGCTATGGCATGAGCCTTGGTGCAGACGATTACATCACCAAGCCGTTTGAAGAAACAGACCTGCTCCGGACCATCGAAAACAGACTTCGCAAGGCAGAGGCCCTGCGGCAAACAACCCAGCGCAATGCCCAAAGCCAAAGTGCCCAGGTAACCATGCAATCGCATGTGCGCCATTACTCCAGGAAAGACAGCATTTACCATGAAGGCGATCCGAGCATGTACGTGTATAAAGTGCTTAAGGGAACAGTTCGCCTGTATTGTTACAACTCCGACGGTAAGGAATACACCTCTGACCTCATTGGGGCTGAGGGTTATTTTGGCTATGTGAGCAGTATGCAGTCGAAACCCCGCGAAGAAAATGCAGAAGCACTGCAGGATTGCGAGCTTGAACTCTATCCTGCCGACGAGTTCATCCGCTATATCACCAGCGACAGCCAGATGATGGTTTCCTTCGTTAAAATGCTCTCCAACAATATCGCGGAAAAGGAAAAAGACCTCCTCAAACTGGCCTACGATACCGTGCGCAAACGGGTGGCAGAAGCCTTGGTAAAGCTGTTCGAAACGGTTACAGAAACAGACAACCGCTTCGGCATCGCCGTTTCGCGTGAATTGCTCGCCAGTATGGCCGGAACCAGCACTGAATCAGCGATTCGTGTATTGAGCGGGTTCAAGAGCGATGGACTCATTGAAATCAATGGCTCCCATATCAAGATTGTGCAGGTAGACAAGCTGCGCAGTCTGCGCTGGTAAGTCATACACCTGACTCAAATCAGGTATGCGGCTGACTGTAGTCAAAGCCGTTTAGGCGTTTCCCGAGCAAATTTGCAGGTATCATTTGGAAAGGAAAACCCTATGAGCCTGGTAAAATCAAACCCCACACTACGTCATTGGATGGAAGATTTCTTCCATCCCGACTGGTCGCCGTTTGCAGGTTTAAACCGGAAAACGGGCGACATGCCGGCCGTCAACATCCACGAGTCCAAGGATGCCTACACCGTTGAAGCGGCGGTTCCGGGCTTCGCCAAAGAGGAAATCAAGCTGCAAATCGAAAATGGTATGCTGACAATCTCCGGCGAACACCGGGCGCAAACTTCCGACACGGAAGGAAAAGACGAAAAAACCACGCGCCGGGAGTTTAGTTACAACCTTTTCAGCCGGTCTTTCGGCCTGCCTGCAGATGCGCTGGAAAGCGGGATCGATGCCAGATACGACAACGGAATCCTCCATATCAGGCTTCCCCGACAACAAACGGAATCAACTTCCCCTCAAACCCAAACCATAACCATACGCTGAATCTACCCATCATACCCCAACCGGAAGGCGGCTCGTCCGCCTTTCGGTTTATCAAAAGCCTGAACACGATATGATTGCCGTACTGCCACTCGAACTGATGAAGAATTCCCGCATTGCAGGGGATATCCTCGGGTTGCTCGGCCGCAACATATCCACGCTATTGCTTACTTACTTCGATGAGCCACCGAATACTGGCGCCGCTATGGTGATGGACCTCCGCGATGTCTACCTCAAGTCGATGCAGCAAGAGCTCAACCGGGTGAAAGAAGAATTGCAGTTTTCGTTTCCCGGATTGCACGTGGTGGCAGAGCCCGAGTCAGGTCTGCTCGACCAGCTTGAAACTTATCCGAATACCAAAAAAATACTCACTTTCCTGCTTGCCGATTTGCCGCCACTCAAGGCACTTGAATGGTTGAGCAACAAAGGCTTGAAAGGCCGGTCTGCTATCTGGTTGGCTTCGTGGACTCCCGGTCGCCTCCGTTGGAACCATGGCGCAGAACTGCATTACCGCTCCCGGGAAGCCAAGTCGAAAGACGTGGCAGCAGACTTTAGTCAGGAGTCGAATGCAGCAGCTGCCATGCTCGAAGGGTATAACCTCAAACCCGGCTCATTGGAAGAAACCGGCGACCTCGCACTCATGCGCTGGCGCTTCAATGGGGCTTCCCCTTCCAGCCTTGTTAAAATGGTCAGACAAGAACTGGATGAAAGACCCATGGTTTTAACCCACCTGCTGCCTGATATCAACCATTAATCTGACATCCGTCAGCCCGCGCTTTCAATCGCCGCAGCACCTTTGAAGCGTCGATGTCACAGCGTCAAATCAACACCCATCTCAACTGCGTTCACTGCCAGACACCTGTGCCGGTGAACCGCAGCAAAGACGCTGATGGCAACGCTTTTTGCTGTGATGGTTGCGAAGCCGTCTATCACCTCCTCCGCGATAACAATCTCTGCGATTACTACCGCTTCGACGCACAGGCAGGTCGCAAGAAATCAGATACCCGCCTTCCTGCCGATGATGAACTCGCTGTAATGGCCGCAGACTTCATTACATATCAGGACGAAAAGCAAGTCAACCTGACGCTGGATATACCCGGTATGCACTGCGCAAGTTGTGTGTGGCTGTTGGAGAAACTGCCCGGTATCCGCCCGGGAATTTTATATACACGTGTCGATTTTATTAAAAAGAAACTCGAGCTTTCTTTTAATCCAAAATCTACATCGTTTTCAGACATTGTTCGTTTGCTCGATGCCTTGGGATATACGCCCTCACTGGTGCCAG
Source organism: Bacteroidota bacterium (assembly GCA_046314695.1). Taxonomy (GTDB): domain Bacteria; phylum Bacteroidota; class Bacteroidia; order NS11-12g; family UBA955; genus REEB481. The sequence continues at coordinate 7,449 of JBKDBI010000272.1, forward strand.
ACAGCCGCAACAGTGCAGCACCCGGAAACCGCAAAACCTTGATCAAACTGGCCGTCGCCGGATTCTGTTTTGGCAATATCATGCTCTTCAGTTTCCCCGAATACCTGGGGCTCGAAGAACAGGGGTTTAAACAATTGTTTTCATGGTTAAATCTCCTGCTTTCCATTCCGGTGGTAGTGTTCTCGGCAGGCCATTTTTATAAACAATCCTTTATCAGCTGGCAGCGCCGTGAAATTTCGGTAGATGTTCCGCTCATTCTCGGTATCTCTGCCCTCTGGCTGCGCTCTGCGTATGAAGTAATCAGCCAGACCGGCCCCGGATATTTCGATTCCCTTACAGGACTGATTTTCTTCCTTGTTATCGGAAAATGGCTGCAGGAACGCACATGGGATGCCATTCGCTTCGATCGCGATGCCGCCCGCTTTTTCCCCCTTTCAACCCGTGTCATACGCGACGGGGTCAATAAAGCCATCCGTGTATTTGATCTAGAAGCCGGAGACCGCGTGGCAGTGCGCAACCAGGAACTGATTCCCGGCGACGGCATTCTCATGTCGCACAATGCACTCATAGATTACAGCTATGTGAGCGGTGAAGCTGAACCGGTTTACAAGGTAGCCGGTGAGATGCTGTATGCCGGCGGGCGCGCCGTGGAAGGTGCCTTGGAAATGGAAGTGGTAAGACCTTTCACCGAAAGCCGCCTGCGCCAGATGTGGAGCAATGCCGCCCGCAAAGGAGAACCGCTCGGTGCCGTGAGCATTTTCGCCAACAAGGTGAGCAAATGGTTTACCCTCGGAACGGTACTGCTGGCTGCCATCGCCTTTCTTTTCTGGCTTCCACGTGATCTCTCCACGGCCATGTTTGCGGCTACCGCTGTATTGATGGTGGCATGTCCTTGCGCCCTGGCCATCGCTACGCCTTTTGCACTCAGCAATGCAACCCGCATTCTGGGCCGCAACGGTTTCTATCTCCGCAACCCGGAAGTGGTGGAGACCCTGGCCGGCATCAACCACATCGTTTTTGACAAAACAGGAACGCTGACCAATCCGGCGCAAACTGAAATCAGTTGGATGCATGTGCTGCAAAAGCCTGAAGTAAAGGCTTTCGCTGCAGCAGCTGCCGCGCAGTCCACGCATCCATACAGCGCAGCCCTTTGCCGTGAATTGGCTGTATCAGCATTACCCAAACCAGATAGCTTTCATGAGAAACCGGGGATGGGGCTGGAAGCTAGGTTCGGAGCGCATGTGCTTCGGATCGGCCGCATGGAATGGGTGCTGCCCAATCTTCCCGGCAACAAACCGAACGAAAATGTCCATGGCAATGCGGTAGGCATCAGCCTCGACGGCAGCCTGGCAGGAAGCTTCCTCACCCACAATCCTTTGCGTGCTGAAGTGCCGGCTGTATTGCAATCCTTGCAACCGTCTTACCGATTGTCTCTGCTTTCAGGCGACAGCGACAAAGACCTCCGTCAGCTGGAACTGCAATTGACGGGGGTATTCGAATCGCTCCGCTTCCGCCACGACCCGGCCTCCAAGGTTGCTTATATCCGCGAACTGGAAGAGAAAGGCCGCAAGGTGATGATGATCGGCGACGGCCTCAACGACGCAGGCGCACTGAAAGCCGGACATGCAGGCGTGGTGCTGGCACAGGATGTGACCCAGTTTACACCCGCATCATCCGCCATATTGTTGCACAGCGACCTGCATCGTTTCCCCGTTTTCATGCGCTTTGCTGCCCAAACGGCAAGAGCATCGCGCGCGAGTTTTTACTTCAGCCTGATTTACAATGCCATCGGCCTTTGGTTTGCTGCCAGCGGCCAGTTGTCGCCGCTTTTTGCTGCTGTGCTGATGCCGGTAAGCAGCATATCAGTAGCGCTTTTCGCCGTGTACCGCACCCGTCTCTTTGCCAGAAAGGAATCCCTCTTGTGAATATTATACCACTCCTCATACTCTGCAGTCTCAGCCTCGGCCTGCTCTTCCTGATGGTCTTCATCTGGTGGGTGAAATCGGGCCAGGGCGAAGACCTCGTTACACCCGGTATGCGCGTGCTTTTTGACGATGCACCGATCGCCGGAACCGAAAGCTCTACCTCCAACAACACACATACTGAACCTTCAACCGAATCGAAAAACTAATCCTACCCAATGAACAAGGAAACCTTCTATTACGACAACCGAATCGTCCGGGCTTTTGCCTGGGCAACCCTGCTCTGGGGCGTAGTCGGAATGCTGGTCGGACTGATTGTCTCGATGCAGCTCTTCCTGCCCGAACTGAACCTGACTTCCTGGCTGAGCTTTGGACGCATTCGTCCGCTGCACACCAATGCCGTCATTTTCGCCTTCGTGGGCAATGCCATTTTTACCGGTGTTTACTATTCGTTGCAACGCCTGCTGAAAGCAAGGATGTTCAGCGATGCGCTGAGCAATGCGCATTTCTGGATGTGGCAGCTCATCATTGTGGCAGCTGCCATTACCCTGCCGCTGGGTATCAGCACTTCCAAGGAATACGCGGAACTGGAATGGCCAATCGATATAGCGATCACCCTTACCTGGGTCGTGTTCGGTATAAACATGTTCGGTACCATCATCAAGCGCCGGGAAAAGCACATTTATGTGGGCATCTGGTTCTATATCGCTACCTGGGTAACGGTGGCCATGCTGCATATCGTGAACTCCTTCGAACTGCCTGTGAGCTTCCTCAAGAGCTACAGCGTCTTCTCAGGGGTTCAGGATGCTTTGGTGCAGTGGTGGTATGGTCACAATGCGGTGGCGTTCTTCCTTACCACGCCATTCCTTGGTATGATGTACTACTTCATGCCCAAGATGGCCAACCGTCCGGTTTATTCATACAAACTCTCCATTCTTCACTTCTGGTCGCTGATCTTCATTTATATCTGGGCCGGCCCGCACCACTTGCTCTATAGCTCGCTTCCTGACTGGGCGCAAATGCTGGGTGTGATTTTCTCCGTGATGCTCATCGCGCCTTCCTGGGGCGGTATGATCAACGGCTTGCTTACGCTTCGCGGTGCCTGGGATAAAGTGCGGGAAGACGCCATCCTGAAATTCATGGTCGTGGGACTGGTTGCCTATGGCATGGCCACCTTCGAAGGGCCGCTGCTTTCCCTCAAAACCTTCAACGCCATGGCGCACTTCACCGATTGGGTGGTGGCGCACGTGCACGTTGGCGGACTGGGCTGGAATGGTTTCGTCACCTTCGCCATTCTGTATTGGATGATCCCAAGAATGTGGGGAACCAAACTCTATTCACAGCGCATGGCCAATCAGCACTTCTGGATTGGTACACTGGGTATCCTGTTCTATGCTGTTCCCATGTACTTCAGCGGTTTCAGCCAGGGCTTCATGTGGAAAGAGTTCGATGCTTCAGGCAACCTGAAATACAACTTCCTTGAGACCGTAGAGCGCATCAAGTTCCTCTATATGCTTCGTTCATTCGGTGGCTTGCTGTACCTGAGCGGTGTATTCCTGATGGTGTATAACCTCGTGAAGACCGTTAAACAAGGTAGCTTCATTGCCAACGAACAGGCAGAAGCTTATGCGTTGGACAAGGCGCACGACGCGCATGCCGGCAAACCTGCCTACTGGCACAAGTGGATTGAAACCCGTCCGATGACCATGCTGCTGTTTTCACTGATTATGGTATCGATCGGCGGAATGGTGCAATTGGTTCCGATGATTTTCGTGAAGGAACAGGTGAAGACCATATCCAGTATCAAGCCCTATTCACCGCTGGAACTCGAAGGGCGCGATTTGTATATCCGCGAAGGATGCAACAACTGCCATTCACAGTTGGTACGTCCGTTCCGCAGTGAAACCGAACGCTACGGCGAATACAGCAAGAGCGGCGAGTACGTATACGACCATCCTTTCCTCTGGGGCAGCAAGCGCACCGGGCCCGATCTCGTGCGCGGCGGCGACAAGGCGGCCAACAAAGTGTACAAAAACGCAACCTGGCACTACATGCACATGTTGAATCCGCGTGAAACTTCACCCGGTTCCATCATGCCTGCTTACCCATGGCTGATTGACAACAGCCTCGATATGAGTCTTCTTGAAGGCAAGATTAAGGCTATGCGCACCCTGGGTGTACCGTATGAGAAAGGCTATGAAAAAGATGCCAAAGCAGACCTGATGAAACAGGCGGAAGGCATCGTGGCCGAACTCAAGAAAGACGGTTATAAGGTAGAGCCCGACAAGGAAATCGTAGCCATGATCGCCTACCTGCACAAGCTGGGACGCGACCTCAAACCGGCCGGGGAAGTGGCCGATAACAAGTAAACTGCCAATAGTCAACAGATGATCAATAAAATGTTGGGAAGACTGGAAGGTGCGGACGTCTGGATGGGCTTGTCGCTCATGATTTTCGTCCTCTTCTTCATCGGCGTCTGCCTATACCTCTGCCGCATGAGCAACAGTTACACCGAAACGATGAAGCATGTTCCCTTGCAAGACGATTCGGACGCCCACAATTCCCTCAACCTTTAAAAAGTAAGAACATCCATGAAACGCATTCTGAATATTCTCTTCCCCGCCACGGGAATTGTATTGATGGTTTTCCTATCAGCATTGTTGATGCCGGGAACCATGGAAAAACTCGCCCCTGCCGGAGGCGAAATATCAAACTGGTGGCTGCTGCTTTTCGGAGTAGCCATCTTCGCCCTCTTTCTGGCAATCGACCTGAGCAACAGGGTGAAAGTTTACGCCGACTACAAACACAGCAACGAAGGCGAAGCATTCTGGAACAAATCGTTCCCCATGGCCCGCATGCGTGTGATGCGCACCTATCTGATGCTCACCCTCATCGCCGCCATGGCCGTGTTGGTGCTGGTGTTCTGGATCGGTGGCAAAGACGCTGTCAAGCCCGGTGAACAGGCTGCCTGGATCTGGTGGGCCATCAAAATCCT
>JBKDBI010000273.1:0-9041 GCA_046314695.1 Bacteroidota bacterium
AGCTGATGGTATGGGGGGTGTCCAGTTCCAGTTGCAGGGCATCGGTTGGTTTGGGTTCGTAACGGCAGTTGGGTGGAAGCTGATGGGCTTGCTGCGGATAAAGATCACTGAGGGTGATGGAAACGGATTGCCATTCGGGGCTCCGTGCAAGGGCTGCCATCGGTCCGCCGCTGCCGGAGCCTATATCCTGCCATTGCTGAAGAAATTTGGATGGTAAATACTGGCGGCTCAAGGCTGGAATGCGCCTGTAAACGCGGAAAAAGCGCACCATCCAGCCGATGTATTCGGTTTGCATTTGCCGCAGCAGCGGTGGAAATCCGGGTAAGTCTTCCAGTTCCTTCACAGCATACAAAGCTATATTGCAGCCCTTGTCTGCGCACGATGGCTTCTGGTTGCTGGTTTGCGGGGTGTCGGTGGCACTCGGTATTCCCGTGTCGGCCTTGCTGGGGCGTTTTACCGGCCAAAAGCTGGCAGCCCGAAAAGTGTTGCATATCCTGGCCGTGGGTGCCTGTGCATTGGCCATGTGGAAACTGGAGTCCACCTGGCTGTTGTGGGCGGCGGTGGCGGCTGTTTATCCGGCCCTTGTCTGGCTGGTCGGATGGAAAGGATTCTGGGAGGAAGATAACCGGCCGGCCTGGGGCATCTTGTGGTTCCCGCCGGCAATGTTGCTCGCATGGTTCCTTTCGGGACAAGACCGCGAAATCACAGCCTTGTCCATGGGCATACTGGCGTTTTCGGATGCCATCGCAGCCTGGGTTAAGGTGTCTGATTGGAAACAGGATGGCCAAAACGCTCGTTTTGGCCAATGGAATTCCGTGGGTAGACTATCTGGGCAATTTGGATCTTGCTTGCTGCACAATTTGGCCTGCCGTGATGGATGCTCATTCACAAGAGCAGAAGCCGTTAAGGAATTTGGATTGGCAAATTTCTTCAAAGGAGTTAAGGTGTCAGGTTTCCCAAAATGCCCCCCAAATCTGTTTGTCAATGGTGTAAAGCGACGCAGGTTACGTTAAGAGCAAGGCAGAGTAGTCTTCCATTCACCCAATAGCGATTGGGCGATTAACCTGCTTACCGACAACAAGTCTTGGACAGCTTAAACGGTCGCAACATTCTGCAAAGAGCTTTTGAATGTCGAAGCTTTCTTCAGGAAGATAAGTTTGCGTCGTTGGTGTATCAAGACTACCGTGGGTATTTCTGAAAATGCGGTTAGGATACAAACAATCGGTAGGAGAAGCAACGCACTATGGATATCTCTCATTGTTTCGCTAAACTTGCACCGGCTTATGGAACGCAAGCTTTAACAAAGCGCTACAGCTAATGCAGCAGGACAAGCTTACACAAACGCTCGAGATTGTCGACTCAGTGACGCGGAGTTCATTTGCAAACATCGAACTGGAAGGTGTAAAAGGGGTCTTTCTTGACCTGGACAATACCCTTTACGATTATGAACCATGCAACAAGAAAGGGTACGAAGCGGTTTTTAACAAAGCTGAAGAGCTTGGAATCGCTACCCGAAAAGAACTTGAACAAGCTTGGGTCGAATCTCGGGGAAAAGTTCATGATCAACTGAAGAACCAGGCGGCTTCTCATTCCCGCTTGCTCTATCTGCATGGCGCACTTGAATTGCTTTCGGGCAGAAGCCAACCTGCGCTCGCGCTTCATCTGGAGGCCTGTTTTTGGAACGCCTATATCGAGAGCATGCAGTTAGGTCGGGAAGCAGAAGCCTTTTTGAACAGACTGAAATCACGTTCCTTAAAAACATGCATTGTTACGGACCTCACATCGCATATTCAGTTCCGTAAATGGGAAAAACTCAATCTGGAGAAGTTTGTCGACTTCATAGTTACCTCAGAAGAAGCAGGAATGGAAAAACCCCACGCACCTATCTTTCTCAGGGCGCTTGAAAAATTGAATTTACAGCCAGCGGAAGTGATTATGGTTGGGGACAACTACGAGAAAGATGTTCTTGGAGGAATGGGAATGGGAATACGCTCATATCTAATCTAAGCATTGTTTTAATGGCGAACGGCAACTTCAGCGTATATGACAAACTAGGGCAAAGCAAACTACCATTGCTCAAATCAAGGCTGTTTTGGTTTGGCTTTTTCGTAAAGTTGATTGTATCCTTTTTTTTTGCTTCGGACTTTTTAACCGAACAATTTGCACCATTTGCCAACTACTTCATCGGACATAATTTCGCAAATCCTTACGCCCATTTTACTCTAGAGGGACAGGGTACGGAGTTTCCGTATCCGCCATTGATGCTTTGGCTTTTTAGTTTTCCAAGAATGTGCTTATGGCCACTGTTTCCAGGCGCCGAAACGTTCACGGTTATCGACGCTATGTCGTATAGGATTCCGCTTCTTTTCGCTGATTTTATTGTATTGGTAATACTGATGCGCTGGCTTAAGGCATATGCTCGGCCCTTGTTGATTTGGTATTGGTTGTCTCCCGTGTTGATATACATAAATTATTTCCATGGGCAACTCGATGTGATTCCCATAGCATTGCTATTAATCTCATTGCATTTCCTTTTCCGGGAGCGCTGGGCTTTATCTGCTCTTTTCGTGGCCATGGCCATAGGTTGTAAAACCAATATGGTGCTTGTAATTCCTTTCTATGCCATTTACCTGCTAAGAACCCCTAAGGTAAGTATTGCCACATTGTTGCAATCTGCCGTTATTCTTTTAATAGTTTTATTCCTTATCAACCTGCCTTACTTGGATGACCTAGGTTTCCGTAAAATGGTTTATAATAATCCTGTTCAAAAACAGGTGTTTGATATTTCTTTAAGATTCGGGAGTCTTCAATTCCTGGTGGTTCCTGCGGTGTATTTTTTATTGATTATCTGGTATGCCAGTTTCAGGTTTGTGAACCGCGACCAACTGATTTTGTTTCTTACCTTTACCTTCCTTGCTCTGACGCTGCTCATTCCTCCCATGCAAGGTTGGTATTTTTGGATAATGCCCTTGTTGGTGTTTTTTATTGTAAAGCAAGGTCGACGCGAACAAGGAATATTTCTTCTGCTCAGTGGATTGTACTTTTTGTATTTCGGTCTTATACCTGGAAGTGATTACTTCAATTCGTTGTGGTGGGTTCCTGAATCTGCGACTTCCCTCGATAGAATGCTGAGCCTTTCCACGGATATTTCGTTGAATATAGCTTTCACGCTGTTGCAGAGCACGCTTTTGCTGAGTGGTTTTCTGGTTTACAGGGAAGGAATCAAAACGAATATCCAGTCAAAATTTCTATCGCAACCATATATAATCGGTATAGGCGGAGACTCTGCAAGCGGAAAATCTACGCTATCAAGTGCATTGGCTTCGGTGTTCGAGCAGGCGCATACGACCATCATCAGAGGCGATGACATGCACCGTTGGGAGCGTGGCGACTCCAACTGGGAGCGACTTACCCACCTCAACCCGCGCGCCAACAAACTTCATGAAGAGATGGATCAGGCGCGGCAACTCAAAACCGGCAAGGGTGTACAAAGACGCTCCTATGACCATAGTACCGGCAGGTTCACACTGCCTCGTTATTTAAGGCCAAACCGGCTGATTGTTTTTGAGGGACTTCACTCCTTTTACTTGAAGAACCATGCAGATGTCTATGATTTAAAAATTTTCATGGAACCCGATGAACAACTCCGGAAATGGTGGAAGATCGGTCGGGATGTTAAAAAGCGCGGATATGCTCCGGAAAAAGTGTTGGAGCAAATAAAATTAAGGGAGGAAGATTCTAACAGATTCATAAAAACGCAGGCAGCTCAGGCTGACCTTGTCGCGTGTTTTTATCCCCGCCATCCCATTGATCCGATGGATCAGCAAACAGAACCGGAAATACTGCTCAGAATTACCCTTCGTGATGACCAGAACATTGAACGCCTTCTTGACCGATTGAGCGGGCTTGATAGCCTAAAGTTTGAACATTATTATGAACATGAGAAACAGTTGGTAATTTTTGATGGTGACATAAGCGCAGAAGCGATTGATAACATTGCATACCGATTAATCCCGGAACTGGAAGAAGTTGGGATATATAACCCTGAATGGAAAAGTAATTACAAAGGCTTGCTTCAACTGATCGTGACCTACCTAATTTTCGCTCAACTTAAACAGGTTTAATGCGGGCATATTCAGATATACAGATTTTTGCTCATCGGGGGAATATGTCTCAATTCCCTGAAAACACGATTCCGGCATTTTTTAGTGCAGCAAATGCCGGTGCTCACTGGATCGAGTTGGATATACAGATGACCGCCGACGGACATTTGGTGGTAACTCATGATGAGGATACCAAACGCGTTACCGGCTTGTCATGTATAGTGCCATTGGCAACACTTTCTGATTTAAAGAAACTTAATTTTGGCGCTTACATGGATGGTACAGGTTTTTCTGCCATACCTCTTTTAAGCGAGGTCTTTGAAATAATCAAGCCATTCAATTGCCGTATTAGTATTCAACCCAAGATGAACGGCCTGATTGCTCCGGCGATGAAAACAGCTGCTATGGCAGGTATGTCTGATCGGATTGCCTTCAACGACACAAACTGCGAATACCTTATTGAAGCGCGTCGACGGGACTCTCAGATTTCGCTTTTCTGGGACAGGCTACCCGGTACTGATCATGAAACCGATTTTGAAATTGCCAGCAAGTACCGCTTCTCTGCACTCGTCTATCTGAAGCAAGGTATCACCCCTGGTTTGGTGGCTCAGATTCACAAACACGGAATAGCAGCAGGTGCTTGCGTAGTGAATGACCTGAATGACTTCCGGAGACTCCGGGAGTTAGGGATTACTCATTTCTACACTGACTACCCTATTGAATTTTTAAAAGATATATGAAAATAATTATACCCATGACCGGACAAGGAAGTCGCTTTGTTAAAGCGGGATGGGATACCTACAAGGCATTGATTCACATCCACGGTAAGCCTGTTATAGAGCATGTGGTAAATCTGTTTCCTGGCGAAACAGATATTCTATTCATTTGCCGCAATGACATGCTCGACAATACCAATCTGAGGGAAATACTACTTCGCATAGCACCAACCGCTGAAATTGCCGGTATTGACGCACACAAACATGGACCCGTATTCACCGTCAGTCAGGTTTTTGACCGTATCAACGACAATGAACCCGTAATCTGCAACTACTGTGACTTCAGCATGGTCTGGGATTACAAACATTTTCTTCGAAGTATGTCGGAAAGCGGCGCAGACGGAGCGGTTGTTTGTTACACCGGTTTCCACCCGCATCTGCTTCACCCGAACAACCTTTACGCGACATGCCTTACTGACCGGGATTTGAATATGCTCGAGATAACCGAAAAACATGATTATGAAACCGACCGCGAAAAGGGTTTTTATTCCGGAGGAACATATTACTTCTCGAAAGGTTATTATGTCAAGAAGTATTTTACCGAGCTGATGGATGAAAAAAGAACCGTATTCGATGAGTATTTTATTAGCTTACCATACAATTATATGGTTCGTGATGGCTTGAAGGTAAAGGTTTATGCGGAAGTGCCTCATTTTTGTCAATGGGGTACCCCGGAGGATATGCGCGAATTCTTGACATGGGAAGACATATTTACACGCTATGAACAAACTCGCTGATTGCATCAAATTGATTCCTATGGCCGGCGCAGGTAGTCGGTTTGCTATGAAAGGATATACGACTCCAAAGCCGCTATTACCGGTCAGGGGCCTGCCCATGGTAGTAAGTGCAGCAAAAAGTCTTCCCTATAAAAGTGATGAATTCATTTTTGTTGTCCGTGACTTTCACATACAAGAATATGGCATCGATGAGGTGCTGAATGAGCACTTTCCTGAAGCGATGCTGATAACAATTGAAAGCCTTACCGACGGTCAGGCGAGTACCTGTTTGCTGGCCCGGGACTTTATCAATAACGATCGTGCGCTTTTTATAGGAGCCAGTGACAACGGTATGCTCTACGACGAAGAATCCTTCTCCGAAGCCTGCCGCGACACCGACGCCATTGTGTTTACATTTAGAAACAATCCGACAGTGCTGCCAAGTCCCAAAGCTTACGGTTGGGTCTTAACTGGTAATGACGGCATAACGATAACTGAGGCCAAGGTAAAATATGATATGCCTGATCCCTTAAACCACCACGCATATGTAGGGGCATTCTGGTTCAGAAAGGGGGCAATCTTTGTAGAAGCGGCAGAACGTATGATTGCCCAAAATCGTCGGATCAATAATGAATTCTATGTCGACGAGTGCATTAACGACATTGTAAGTATGGGGTATCGGGCAAGGGTGTTTGAAGTCGATCATTACATCTGCTGGGGGACACCAAATGATTATCAAACCTTCCAATACTGGGATAATTACTATCGGATATTGAAAAACAGAAGCGTGCACAACTACTGATACTCATCGCCATGGAAAATAAATACAGGCTGTCTATTGTCATACCCTGCTACAACGAGGTGGATAACCTCTCCGAGTTGTTTAAGAGCTTGGATGCCTTACCCGTCAGACAGGATGGATTGGAGATTATTCTGGTAAATAATGGATCTACCGACGGATCCGATAAGGTGTTTCTAAGGGAACTTGCTAAAAGGGACGAATATGTTTTCCGGGTTGTCAACGTGGAAAAGAATATAGGCTATGGCTATGGTATCCTGTCAGGATTGCGAGCTGCCCGCGCAGAGATTCTGGCGATTACCCACGCCGATCGCCAGACTGATCCGTCAGACGTTCTTACCGCATACAACATATTTCTGCGGGAGTCAGTTCAGGCAGATAACCATCTCCTTGTAAAAGGGTATCGCAAAAACCGGAAATTTACAGAGGCCTTTTTTTCATGGTGCATGGGAGTGTTGTCCTCTCTTGCTTTGGGTACTAGACTCACCGAAATTAACGCTCAGCCCAAACTCTTCAGCAAGAGTTTTTTTCAGGAATTTGACAGGAATGCGCCACACGATTTTTCCCTTGACCTCTATCTCCTGTACTACGCAAAGAAAAGCGGACGAATTATCAGTTTCCCCGTCTTTTTCGCACCGCGTGTTGCCGGCGTTGCCAAAGGAGGTAGCGGTAGTGGCTTGAAAACACGCATGAAATTAATTAAAAGAATCTGGAGTTATATTTTCGAGTTGCGTAGTTCAATTGATGATAAAAAATAAAAACCTAAGCTGATGAAAGGGTATGGTTTCATAAGACAGAATATCCCGGAATTTATTTTTGGAGGTTTATTCCTGCTATTTGCTTTTAGACTGAATTTGCAGTTTCTGGAGGGAGCAAACATAAATCATTTTATTGCCGGACATGATGAATACCTGACCATAAGAGAGGTATATTCGATTTTAGAACCTGCATCATTCAAAAATTGGTTTTTGGCTTTAATCGGCGGCGATATTCTCTACTATGGAAGAGTTGTGTTTTACACCGATGCGCTTATAGCTTGGCTGCCTTATGAAATATGGGGTATTGATGGCTTGGTGATGGCTGTCAGAATGTCAAGCGCCATATGGATTCTTGTTGCTTTGTTAGTTCTTGGTAAAACGTTTATTGAAAAAGACCTTAAGGCACGTGCAGTCTGGTATCTAGGAGCTGCAACACTGCACTATACACTGTATTTTCTGTCAATGCCCAAGCCAGAACCACTTCAGTTGGTTTTCCTTTCTTTGTTCTTTCGAGGCCTGTATCTGTCTGGGGAGTTGAAGTTGGGCAAGCACTACTTTTGGCTCGGGCTTGCCTTTGCAGCCAAAATTAATGTTTTGGTTTTGCTGCCATTTCTGGGTTTTGTCCCTTTACTCACTCATCCTCAAGGGGTCAGCTTCATGATGCTCAGGGATACTTTTAAGTCTCTGCTCTTTTTCCTCGGTGGTTTTTTTGTCGGTATTCCATGTCTTTTATTAACTCCAATTAAACCAATCTACCTGCAAACCTATCTGAAGGATACTGTTTTTGGAACAAAAAAAACATATGATGATCCGAATCTAGGTATAGTGGACTGGATTCAGGATGGATTAGGGCAGGAGTATCTTTACAATCACTGGTTGGGGTATTTGTTTCTCTTGTTAGTCTTATTGGTTATAGTTGACACAACAGTCCGTTTGGTAGGGAAGCGGCAATTTGATGTAAGCTGGGTTTCAGCTGTTGCAGGAATGCTGCTGTTGATGTCGATACTGTTATTAACAGAGCGTTTATGGCCTCATTATCTTTGGACTGGCTACATTCTTTGCTGGTTTGCCCTTGTGCGGTATGCTGCAATTCATCGGAACTCATTGTCTTTTCGTAAATACAGCTTTGTCTTATTTACCCTGCTTTTTTTCTGTTGGCCTGCGTTCACGGTATTCAGCAAAACAATCCCGGATTATTTAACCCGAGCGAGTTTGCCTGAAATGATTGAAGCCTCAGAATCGGCACGTGACTTGTATGGATATTTGCACAAGAACTATCAAAAAAAACGCATAGGTATAGACGCTGGTATCCAATATCCGTATGAGTATTTTCTAGAAGCAAGCACATGCCGGAATGCTGCGGTTGCAACTACTGACTCGTGTAAGTGTACTGAAAATATTGTCGAATGGTATACCGATGATCCCCATTTGATTTGGGAAAAATCTGATGTTGTGGTTTTTAATAAGTACCATCTTCCACTTCTTAGAAGCTTGCCGACATCCAGGGGTGCTAAAATCACGAACGATTCTATTTACTCCTTGTTTATGAAAAACACCATGACCACTATGCATGCAGAAACGCATTCGATGACAAATATATTTGAGTTGGATACCATAATCAGGGGTAATCATATTTATACCAGAACAAAGTAATGCGGATTTCTTATATTGACGTATTCGGTCAGATGCTGACTTTCAATACAGGTTAAGACAAGAAGTAAAGTTCACGAGGTCTCGTGTGTTCCAAACCGGTAAACGCGGAAAAAGCGCACCATCCAGCCGATGTATTCGGTTTGCATTTGCCGCAGCAGCGGTGGAAATCCGGGTAAGTCTTCCAGTTCCTTCACAGCATACAAAGCTATATTGCAGCCCTTGTCTGCGCACGATGG
>JBKDBI010000274.1:0-12533 GCA_046314695.1 Bacteroidota bacterium
ACCACAGGAAGGGTAGTGAGCGGGCATTTTCTCTGCCTGAAAAACCTTAAGTTTGCCGGCACATGCTGAAAACCGCGTTACGCATCGATGAGATGGTGGAAAGCGAAACCCTGGCCATGACCAGGAAGGCGCGCGAACTTAAAGAAGCGGGCCACGACGTGATCAACCTCAGCATCGGTGAACCCGATTTCGATACGCCAGACCATATCAAGGAGGCAGCCATGCAGGCCATCCGCGATAACCATTCGCATTATACGCCTGTTCCCGGTTATCCCGATTTCCGAGAAGCCATTGTCCGCAAATTCAAGCGCGACAACGGGCTCGATTACAGCATCCAGGAAATCATTGTAAGCACCGGTGCCAAGCAATCGCTCGTGAACCTCATGCTGGCCATGATCAATCCGGGCGATGAGGTCATCATCCCGGCGCCCTATTGGGTGAGCTATCCTGCGATGGTTGAATTTGCCGGCGGCGTTCCGGTAATCCTGCCAACCACGGTGGAGAACGATTTCAAACCGACTGTTGAACAGATCGCAGCGGCCATCACGCCTAAAACCACCATGTTCCTCTTCAGCAGCCCTTGCAACCCGAGTGGAACGGTGTTTACTGAATCCGATCTGCTTGCCTGGGCCGAAGTTTTTCGCCAACACCCGGAAATGCTGATCGTTAGCGATGAGATTTACGAACAAATACAATTCGAAGGCCGCCACATCAGCATCGCCACCTTGCCAGGTTTCAGGGAAAGAACGGCCGTGGTGAACGGCTTGTCCAAAGGCTATGCCATGACCGGCTGGCGCATCGGCTACCTGGCCGGTCCGGCACATATCGTCCGCGCCTGCGAGAAAATTCAGGGCGTGTTTACAAGCGGTGCCAACAGCATTGCCCAGAAAGCGGGTATCGCAGCATTGGATGGCGATCAAACGCCTTCCCGGCAAATGCGCGATCGTTTCCTGCTGCGCCGCGATGCCATGCTGCAAAACCTGCAAGGCATACCGGGACTGAAGATGAACGTTCCTCCGGGGGCATTCTATATCTTCCCTGAAGTGAAAGCGTACTTCGGGAAAAGGGCAGGCGATCGCTTTATTGGCAATGCTTCTGACCTGGCTATGTATTTATTGGAAGAAGCCCATGTGGCGACCGTAGCCGGCGATGCATTCGGCAGCCCGGATTGCCTGCGCCTTTCCTATGCTACAGACGAGGCCAGCCTTGCCCGCGCCTGCGAACGCATCAAATCAGCCTTATCGCGCTTAGAATCCTGATTATTTTTGTCCCTCATAAGTTCCATGCATACCGATTTCGACGCCCTCTTTAAATCATTCCGCAGCGTGCGCGTGCTCATCGTGGGCGACGTGATGGTGGACGCCTATTATATTGGTGGCGTTGAACGCATTTCTCCCGAAGCGCCCGTGCCTGTAGTTCAGGTAGAAAAATACGAATCGCGCCTGGGCGGAGCCGGCAACGTAGCCCTCAATATCCATGCGCTGGGAGCCCAGCCTGTTTTGTGCTCTGTCATAGGAAACGACCCGGAAGGTCAGGTTTTGCGTCGCCTGATGCACGACCAGGGAATGACCGAGTCTGGTCTTATCGCCAGCGACGTGCGGAAAACCACAACCAAAACACGTGTTATCGGCAACCGCCATCAAATCGTACGGATCGACCACGAACTGACCGACGACCTGGCCAAAATGGAGAGCTATCTGCTCCTGGAAGCCGTAAAACGCGAACTCGAACAGGCAGATGTGCTCATCCTGGAAGACTACAACAAAGGCGTCTTGCACGCCGGCAATATTCCCCAGATTATCCAACTGGCGCGCGAAGCCGGGGTGCCGGTAATCGTAGATCCCAAGAAACGCAACTTCCTGGCTTATAAAGGCGTAACCTTGTTCAAGCCCAATCTGAAGGAAATCCGCGAAGGGCTGAACATCGCCGAAGATCTGAACAATCCGGAAAAAGTGCGCGAAGCCATTGCACGCCTGCAAACCGAGCTGGGGAATGAAATTGCCATGGTTACCATGTCTGAGCGCGGTGTCCTGATCCAGGGCCGCGGTCAGGAATACCTGATTCCGGCGCATGTGCGGCAAATCGCCGATGTATCAGGCGCCGGCGATACCGTTGTCAGCGTAGCCGCTTTGTGTTTAGCGCTCAGCACCGATATCAAGGTGTTGGCGGCACTGAGCAACCTGGCAGGAGGCATTGTGTGTGAATACACCGGCGTGGTGCCCATCGACCCGGAACGCCTGCTTTCCGAAGCCCACAGGCTGCTGGCCGGTTATTGAAATAATGGCACGGATTTTTCCGTTAACAAACCTGATGACACGCTTCAAACGCTGCCTGCTCTTTGCCTTCCTGCTGACAGGTTGGTCTTTGCATGCACAGCAAAACCGGCAGCCTTTCCTGTACAAGGTGAGCGGCAAGGGGTTGAAGGAAGCGTCCTATCTCTTTGGAACCTATCATCTGCTCGGCAACAGTTATCTCGATGCTTTTCCTTCGGTGATGCGCGCATTCAAAGAGTCGAAAGGTGTTGTCATTGAAGTGCGGCTTTCCCAGGCAGACCCTTACCGCCTAGCACCCTTGATGCTCATGCACGACAATAGCTTGTCTGCCATGCTCGATACGGCCGTGTATGAGGCACTGAGCAACGACTTGCATCGCTTCTACGGTATACGCCTACAGGAGCTCGATCAAATGAAGCCGGCCATGGTGAGTACCATGCTGATGGCCGCCTATGCCCGGGAATGGGATAGCACAGTGAACCAATTCAAAGGAAAGGAAATCGATGCATGGTTCGAGCTCATGGCCGACAGCCTGAAGAAGCCTGTCACCGCGCTGGAATCAGTCGATGACCAATTGAAACTCCTGTTCCTTGATACCGAAGAAAGCAAACAAGCCCAAGACCTGATCATGCTGAGCCGGAACATCAACCGTTACGGCGATAACTTCAGGAAGATGATACATGCCTATTATGTGGCCGATCTCGATTCGCTTTGGGCAGGCGTGCAAGACGAGGTGCGCGATTCCATGCCCATGGACGCCGCGCGTATCATGCTCGACGACCGCAACAACGCCTGGATGCAGCAACTGCCTGCATTGATGCGCGGTTCCTCCCAGTTTGTTGCCGTAGGAGCTGCCCACCTGGCCGGTCCGAGCGGATTGGTAGCCGCACTCCGGCGCCAGGGTTATGCGGTTGAACCAATGCGGGGCCAGGATGCACAGCTCCAGAAGTAACCGGCTGTTCGACTGCTTCACAGACCAATAAGCGCAGACCTGTCATCAAGGCGCGTTTTACAGTGACCCTTACTTTTCTTTGCAGCCGCTGAACAGCTATGCACAACGATTACGCTTCACCGGTCAACACGCCTTTTTCCTGGTGGGAGAAGTGCTTTTGGGATAAGGTAGATGTGGCAGTTGCCGGCGCGGGAATCACCGGGTTGCAGGTGGCCGATGCCATAAAGCGCAGGAATCCCGATTGGCGCGTCATCGTGCTCGAACGCGATCCGCTGGCCTTGGGCGCCAGCAGCCGGAATGCGGGTTTTGCCTGCTTTGGAAGCCTGACGGAGTTTTTGGAAGATATCGACCGCGGCGGTGAAGCGGCTGCGCTGGAATTGGCGGAAAAGCGTTACCGCGGCTTGCAGCGACTGCGCGAAAAAATGGGCGATCAGGCCATCGGGTTTCAACGCTCCGGCAGCCTGGAAGTGTTTATCACCCGGGAAAGGGAAGCGCAGGCCATCGACAGGCTGGAAACCGTAAACCGGCTTTTTGAAGGAATTACCGGGGAAAGGGAAACGCTGCAGCCGGAACCAACCCAAGGACTAAATATGCAGGTAACGGCACTTGGCATACGGAACACGCACGAAGGTGTGGTGGAGAGCGATTTGCTGTTGAAATCATTGCGTCAACGCGCGCTGGAAGCAGGTGTCGAGCTGTACGGCGGGATGGAAATTGCCCGGGTTGAAGCTGCCACCGACGGCATGGAAATCCAGGCCGGGCGCCATGCCATCCGCGCAAGGCAAATCGTGTGGTGTACCAACGCCTGGGCCGGGAAATTCCTGCCTTTCGACAGCCATGCACCGGCCAGGGGACAAGTCTTGGTCACCCGGCCGGTAGAAGGTTTGAAGCTCAACGGAGCGTATTTCTTCAACGCCGGTTATACCTATTTCAGAACGCTGAAAGGAAACCGTTTGCTGCTGGGCGGCTTCCGCGATGTGGATCCGGAAGGGGAGCACAATTTTAGTCCGGAAACCGGCGGAGCGGTTTGGGAAGCGCTCAATGCATTTCTCTATGATGTGATCTTACCTGGTAAGTCAGCCGAAATCGACATGGCCTGGGGCGGAACCATGAGCATGGGTGTGCACCGTGCGCCGCGGGTTGAAAGAATCAACGCAAATCAGGTAATCTGTGCCGGTATGAGCGGTATGGGCGTTGCCCTCGCAGCACAGGTGGCAGAAGATGCCGCACAAATTGTCTGCGAAGACCGCTGATTGCCGTCTGCCTTCACCTGCACTTGCCTATTTTTGCAGCAGATGGACGCCGCTTCAACCCAAACCCTCTTTTTTGTAGCCTTCCTCATTTTCGTTGTCGCCGTCTTGCTCATCGATCTGGGTATATTCTCCAAGGGATACGATAAGCCGGTTGGGTTTAAGGAATCGCTGGGCTGGACTGCCATCTGGGTGAGCTGCGCCTTGCTGTTTTCAATGCTCCTGTACATCAAAGGAGAATGGATCCACGGGTTTGAAAACACCGATCAGTTAAAGGAATACAGCCAGCAATACAAGCAGCGCTTTGAAGTGGATGCCGCCGATCCTGATGGTTCCTTTGCGCGCTTCCGCAGCCTGATTACCCTGCAATTCCTTACCGGTTACTTCATCGAATACTCGCTCAGCGTCGACAACCTGTTCGTGATTCTGCTGATATTCTCTTCTTTCAGCGTTCCGGACAAGTATTACAAGCGTATTCTGCTCTGGGGGGTGCTGGGCGCCATCGTCTTCCGGTTTGTATTCATCTTCGCCGGAGCGGCCCTGATTGAACAGTTCCATTGGCTGCTGTATGTCTTCGGAGGCTTCCTGGTGTATTCCGGACTGAGCCTGTTCTTCAGCGGAAACAAGGAAGAGAAAATCGATACCCAGAACCATCCGATTGTACGCCTCACGGGCAAGTACTTCAATGTGTATCCGCGCTTCGTGCGCTACCATTTCATCCTGCGTAAGCACGGGAAAACCATGGTGACGCCCTTGTTCGTGGTGCTGTTGATGGTGGAGTTCTCCGATTTGATTTTCGCCGTAGACAGCGTTCCGGCCATTTTCGGTGTAACCAAAGACCCGCATATCGTGTTCTTCTCGAACATCTTCGCCATCATGGGCCTGCGTTCCTTGTTCTTCATGCTGTCGGGCATCATGCACCTGTTCAGTTACCTGAAATACGGACTGGCGGTGATCCTTGTGTTTATCGGCACGAAAATGTTCTTCGAGCACTGGCTTGAGAGCGTAGGCTTCAACCATGTATGGAGCCTCTTGTTCATCGTGCTGGTACTCGCAGGCTCCATGCTTGCTTCCACGCTGGCACCGGAAGCGCGCGAGCGGCGGAGGCAGCAGGCGGGTTGAACCATGGGGCGGTGCGTTCAGGCATTGACTGATCAGGGAATACGGGGCAATGTTTTTTTGAAAAGATGTGCGATTGCGTGTGAAACCGCGCAAGACAGTTGTGCCAATGCTTATCCTTTGACATCAGCAGACCTTGCCATCAGAACGCTATTGCATAAATTTGAAAACACCACCGGTAGGACGGTTTTTGCCAACTTGTGTTGGGTTTTAACTGTAACTATTTCACTGCCCATGCGTCAACCAATGTGCATACCAAATTGGGAAACAAAGTCAACCCGGCCCGATCATGGCAAGCGCCGGTAACAGGAAAGCCGATGCAATGGGTGATTTTACCGGCATGATCTGAAGGGGAGAAAATGAACCAGGTTATCTATACTGATCAGGATCGAAATGCAATTCGGTTTTCTGACTTTAAAAAGTTGGATTCAGATTGTCCTTTCAGTGGGATTGGGGTCAAATATGTGGTTTCGGGGGAAGAAATTTATTTCGCAAATGACAAAAAATACAGTGTAAAGGTCGGAGAATACATCATCGGGAATGAATTCACCAAGTCCACAGTTCAAATCAATAACAAATCTTCTGTTAAAGGTCTTTGCATTGACATATCGTCAGGGATTATTGTTGAAGTGGCGGAATTTTATGCTGTCAACGGTTCGGAATTGAGGGAGTTTTTGCTTTCAGACCAGTTTTTCGTCAATCGCTACAATGTTCAAAATACCGGGTTGGGATCTGCACTTCTGGATATCAGTGGAAAGATAAGCAGCGGCACCTTCGTCAGTGATTTCGAAAAGAATGATTTGTTCTACAGCCTTGCAGAATCCATTGTTGCCGATCAGCGTTTTGTTTTTGACCATTTGTCCAAACTCGAATTCAAGAAGCTCAGGACGAACGAGGAATTGTTCAGGTCTGCGCTCGAGGCCAAGGCATTTATTGATCAGCATCTAAGCGAGAATATTTCCCTGGATACCATGGCTTTGCAGGCAGGTATTTCAAAGTATCACTTCATTCGGGTGTTTAAATCTGTATTCGGAATTTCTCCTTACAAGTACCAAAAAAGTAAACAACTTGA
Organism: Bacteroidota bacterium; assembly: GCA_046314695.1. GTDB lineage: Bacteria > Bacteroidota > Bacteroidia > NS11-12g > UBA955 > REEB481. The sequence goes on from JBKDBI010000274.1 coordinate 6,667, forward strand.
GCTTGCCAAGTATGACTTGTTGTCAGGAGAAGACATTCTTTCAACGGCGATCCGATACGGTTACCCGGATGTTTCGGCTTTTTCCAAAGCGTTTAAAAAGCTATTTGGGCTCTCACCAAGGGCAGCAAGAAAAAGCAACTATTGACAACAGGCGCATGGAATGATGTGGTTTCTTCGAAATAAAAAGTTACCATGTTTCGCAACCTGCTTCTGGCGGTCCTGTTCGCCATTTCCTTGCATGCCAACGCGCAGCTTCAGCGCAGGCCTTTGTTTGGCGCCCGAATCGAATACGTAGCCGAAAACGGCATTTCCGCTTGCAAGGTTCTTCAGGTTGTGCGGGGAACAAGTGTCGATCTGAAACTTCAGGAAAACGACCTCATACTCAGCATTGGGGAAAGAGGCTTTCAATCGGCCGATGAATTCATCGATCGGTTTATGGGCTACGAACCGGGTAAAGAAATACAGCTGACGGTTCTTCGCGGCAAGAAGAAACTTGCCCTGAAAGCAAAAGTTGTCGCAAGGCCTTACGAAACCGATGACAATGCAGCTGTAATCTACGATGAAGCCCCTTACAAAGGCGGACAATTGCGCGTCATCATCAACAAGCCATTCAAGCAGGAAAAGATGCCTGCGATGCTGTTTATTCCGGGATATACTTGCACCAGCATCGACGAACTTTCAAATGATCACCCCTACAAGCGCATTGTAGACGCATATGTCGATGCCGGATACGTTACCCTGCGCATAGAAAAAAGCGGATTGGGAGACAGCCGGAATACGCCTCCTTGCACATCATGCGACCTGCTGGATGAAGTAGAGAATTTTGAAGCCGGGTTGATAAAGTTGAAGTCGCTCGCCTATGTGGACACGAACCAAATCATCATCTTCGGTCATTCCATGGGAGGGATCATTGCCCCGGCAATAAGTGCAAGGCATCAGGTGGCTGGTGTAGTGGTATATGGAACAACAGCGAAGTCTTGGTTTGAATACCAGCTTGAAATGTACAGGGTACAGAATGCGTTGGCGGGCCTGAACCCAATTGAAGTAGAGCAATCGGTGGTGGCGCAATACGATTTGAATTACCGCTACTTTGTAAGAAAAGAAAAATTAGAAGACATAGCGAAAGACCCTAAAGACGACAGTCTGTTGCGTGCATTATGGGAATATGACGGCAATGGTAAAATCTATTCCAGAAACGCCGAGTATTGGCGGCAGATACAGGATTATCCCCACTTGCAACATTGGAAAAATACCCGGGCAAAAGTGCTGGTTCAGTTTGGAGAATCCGATTTCCAGGCGTTTTCACGATCGGATCATCAGCAAATTGTGAATACGGTAAACCATTTCCATCCCGGAAATGCTACCTTGATGGCGTATCCCGGTACCGATCACTTCTTTGCCAAATCAGGTACAATGCAGGAAGCTTACGACAAGTTTGCAAATGGTCAGATCCAGCAGTTGTTTGATGAATACAACCGCGATGTAGGCCTGTCAGCAGTTCAATGGAGCAATGAAGTCGTTTTACCAAATGCGAAACACGACCCTGTTCTGAAAGGTTGGACTAAACTGAATACAGAACGCTACCCTGGAAAGCAAGATGACATTGTATTCATCAATGAGCGGGAAGGTTGGTATGTCAACGGTTACGGTAGTATTTACCACACGCAGAATGCCGGTTTGACTTGGGAAAAACAATGGGAAAAGAAAGGAACCTTTTTTCGCTGCATTGCGTTCACAGACAGCCTGAGAGGATTTGCCGGGACCGTTGGCACTGACTATTTCCCGAATGTAAAAGATACCATTCCGCTCTATGCAACAAGCGATGGGGGGAAAACATGGGCACCGGTTTCATACTCCGGGCCCTATGTAAAAGGACTTTGTGCGCTCGATATTGTCAGGGAGCAATACATCAACCACGGAAAAACAGATTACAAAATCCATATATACGGCGTGGGACGCGTTGGAGGTCCGGCTAACATGATCGTATCACACGACGGCGGGTTGACATGGTCATCAAGCAGTATGGATTCGGGTTGTAAAATGCTGTTTGATATTCACATGTTTGATAAAAACAACGGTGTTGTTTGTGCAGCATCCGACGAAGACATCGAGAAATCCAATGCGCTGATTCTGATGACTGCAGATGGTGGTAAGACATGGAAGAAAGTGTATCAATCCAATAGGCCTTTTGAGGGGACATGGAAGGCATCCTTTCCAACGCGACAAACGGGTTACGTTACCATTCAATCCTACAATCCTGATCCGAAGGTAAAGCAGCAACGCATTGTGAAAACTAAAGATGGAGGAGCTACCTGGCAGGAAATGAACCTGGTAGAGGATGCTGCTGCCCGACAGTTTGGTGTTGGCTTCATCGATGAAGTCCATGGATTCGTTGGAACAATGAACAGCGGTTATGAAACCAAAGACGGTGGAAAAACCTGGATGCCGACGGACCTGGGAAGGGCCTGCAACAAAATCCGTATCTACAAAGATGCCAATGGCAAGGTCTACGGATATGCCATTGGTGTAGATGTCATGAAAGGCTACTTTTAATACCTGTAAACATCCATGGCATTCACCTGGATGTGCGAACCGCGTCACATATACCCGAGCGTCTTCAGCATGCTCTTGTAGCTCTGTTCCTTGCTGAAGAGGCGGGTGCGGATTTCGCCGGATTCGCTGTCGCGGTCGATGATGACGTGCTTGGGTGCCGGTGTGAGGCAGTGCTGGATGCCGCCGTATCCGCCGATGCTTTCCTGATACGCGCCGGTATGGAAGAATCCGATATACAAAGGTTGGTCTTCCCGGAAGCGGGGGAGGTAAATCGCGTTTACATGCTGCTCTGAATTGTAATAATCGTCGCTGTCGCAGGTGATACCGCCCAGCAGTACGCGCTCGTATTCGTCGTCCCAGCGGTTGACGGGCAGCATGATGAACTTCTTGTTGATGGCCCAGGCATCCGGAAGCGTAGTCATGAAACTGCTGTCGATCATGTTCCAGCGTTCGCGGTCGTTCTGGCGCTTCTGGTACAGTACGTTGAAGATGGTTCCGCCAGCTTCGCCAACGGTAAATGAACCGAATTCGGTGAAGATATCTGGTTCGGGTACTCCGTTTTCGCTGCAAACCTGCTTGATCTGTGCTACGATTTCAGTCGCCATGTACTCGTAGTCGTAATCGTAACTCAGGGAGTTCTTGATGGGGAAGCCTCCTCCAATGTTGAGCGAATCGAGTTCCGGGCATTCCTTCTTCAGTTCACAATACACCTTCAGGCACTTGTGCAATTCATTCCAGTAATAGGCACTGTCGTAGATGCCGGTATTGATGAAGAAGTGCAGCATCTTAAGCCGCACATTGTCTTTCCCTTTGATGTGCTGGCGGTAAAAGGGGAGGATGCCACGGTAGCCGATACCCAGGCGGCTGGTGTAAAACTCGAACTTCGGTTCTTCTTCGGATGCTATCCGGATGCCGCACTGGAATGGAACCTGCACCTGCGCTTCGAGCATCTCGATTTCGCGGTAGTTGTCGATCACGGGAATGACATTGCTCCAGCCGTTGTTCAGGAGACCGGCGATGTTTTCGACGTAATTCTCCCGTTTGAATCCGTTGCAAACAACGAATTTGTCCTTGCTCAAAACGCCTTCCTCGTGCAGGGTTTCAATGATGTTGATGTCGAAGGCGCTGCTGGTTTCGATATGGATATCGTTTTTCAGCGCTTCCTCGAGAACATACTGGAAATGGTTGCTTTTGGTGCAATAGCAGTAATAGTATTTGCCCTTGTAGTCGGCCTTCGCAATGGCGACGTTGAACCAGGTGCGCGCCTTGTGTATATTCTCCGAAATCTTCGGCAGATAAGTGAATTTCAATGGTGTTCCGTACTGCTCGATCAGATCCATGAGCGGAATCTTGTGAAAGCGGAGATTCATGTCCTCGTCCAGGTCAAATTCTTCCTGTGGGAAAAAGAATGTCTGGTTGATGAGGTCGAAATACTTGTTTTTCATGGATCGGAGTGAGTCGGATGTGATTTGGACTGCAAAAGTAAGTGAGCCGGATTGTTTTTCGTGTTAAGAATCCGGGTATAAACGGATTTTTTGCAGACGGTACAAGCAAGCTATCCGGCAACAGGAGGATGCGCTTCCCTGAGCTTCAGGAAAACAGGATTTTTACGAGATGGGGGAGCAAGATGAATCCTGCTGCACATACGCTGAAAACAGCGCACAGAAGCACTGCAGCTGCAGCAAAATCCTTGGCTGCCCCTGCCAGCGGATGCCGTTCCGGTGAAGCCAAATCAGTCAGGCGTTCGATGGCGCTGTTGAACAACTCAGCCATCCATACCAGGGCAATGCTGAGGAGTATCCACAGCCATTCGCTGCTGCTGAGCGGGAGGAAGAAACAGACGAGCAATACCGCCAGACTGGCCACGAGGTGAATGCGGGCATTGCGCTCTTCCTTCACCAAACGCCGCAGTCCGCTCCAGGCGAAACCGAGGCTTTTCAGAAAACTATGCCGGCGAAGCGACATGGCCGTTGCCGTTTTTTGTTTCCAGTCCGAGTTCACGCCCTTTCCGGAGCATGAAAGCAAAGGCAGCGTCGAATTCATTCGGCACCTCTCCCTCGAGTATGGCTTCCCTGATTTCGTTCTTCAACCTGCCGATCATGTGCACATCCTGGATGATAAAGCTCTCCATGATATGATTGCCGGTGATGGGCGGTTGCCAATTGCGCAAGCGGTCTTTCTCCGTCACATCGACAATTTTCTCGGCCACGATTTCCAGATTCCGCAGATAGCGGTTCACCTTGGCTTCGTTTTTCGATGTGATATCGGCTTTGCTGAGCAGGAGCAAATCGTTGATGTCCTCTCCGGCATCCACGATCAGACGCCTTACAGCCGAATCTGTAACGGTTTCCTTGGAAAGCACGATGGGCCGCAGGTGCAGCAGCACAAGCTTTTCCACGTATTTCATCTTGTGGTCGAGCGGCAGGCGCAGGCGGCGGAATATGCCTTTCACCATGCGGGCGCCTTTGTCTTCATGCCCGTGGAAGGTCCAGCCTTCTTTCGGGTCGAAACGCTTGGTGGGCGGTTTGGCGATATCGTGCAGGATGGCAGCCCAGCGCAACCAGAGATTGTCGGTCCACTGCGAAAGGTTGTCCAGTACCTGCAGGGTATGGTAAAAGTTGTCTTTATGGCTTTTGCCGTTGATGGTTTCCACACCTTGCAGCGCAACCATTTCAGGGAAAAAGTGGTGAAGGATGCCGGTGTCGAACAGCAATTTGAACCCGACCGATGGCTTTTCGGCCATGATGATGCGGTTGAGTTCGTCGCTGATGCGCTCTTGTGAAATGATGCGGATGCGTTCGGCGTTCCTGCAAAGCCCGGCATAGGTGTTGGGCTCGATGCGGAAGCCAAGGCGGGTGGCGAAGCGGATGGCGCGGAGCATGCGCAGCGGGTCGTCGCTGAAGGTGCGGTCAGGGTCGAGCGGGGTGCGGATGATCCCGGCGTCGAGGTCGCGGATGCCCTGGAATGGGTCCACAAGCTGACCGAAGTCGTCGGCGTTCAACCCGATGCTCAGCGCATTGATGGTGAAATCGCGCCTTTCCTGGTCGTCTTTCAATGTTCCTGCTTCCACGCTGGGATTGCGGGAATCGTGGGAATAGGATTCCTTCCTTGCACCGACGAATTCAAGTTCATACCCGTTCCATTTGATCTGAGCAGTGCCATAGGTTTTGAAGATGGCCTGGTGTTTTTCGCCCGGCAGGCGTTTGGCGAGGGCATCGGCATAGGCCGGTCCGTCGCCCAGCACCACGATATCGAGGTCTTTGCTGGGTTTGCCGAGCAGCCGGTCGCGCACGTAGCCTCCAATCAGCCAGGCA
>JBKDBI010000275.1:0-5174 GCA_046314695.1 Bacteroidota bacterium
TTTTGCTGGCCCTTGGATCGGGCCTATCTGCCTTTGCGTCAGACCCTGTTTTGCCGCTCGATTTTCTGCATAAGCGCACGGTAATCAAAACCAATCCCTTTGCCCTGGGGATGGAGCGCCTGCAGTTCTCAGCTGAATACGCTTTCCGGGCGAAAGGCAAGTACAGCCTGCAGCTCTCGGGTGGTTATGTAGGCCTCAACCGGCCGTTTCGCATCACAGACGCTCAGTCTGGCATGGCCTATCAACGCCGGGCTACCGGTTGGATGCTGGTGCCCGAAGTGCGCCGTTACCTGCTGTCGCCAGGGAAACGTCCCCATGGGTTTTATGTCGGACTCACCTGCAGGTTCCGTTCTGAAACACACCGTTATTCAGACCAACAAACGAACCAACGCGACTGGAGTTTCGATGCATCTTTCCGCGAACAGCGCCGTTCTGTGGCCATTGCTGTCGTTGGCGGAATGCAACTGCGCTTCAAAAAAGTCTGGTGCCTGGACGTTTTTGGTGGTTTCCAATGGAAACAATCAGCTTACATCGTCAACTTCGACGCACCGGGCGTAAATGCAGGCGATCGTTTGCGGAAATTTCCGTCTTTTGTATCCCGTTTGAACCGCTTCGAAGCCCGCGATGGATTGGGCGTTCGCTTTGGTTGCCAACTGGGATACTACTTCTAAAAACAAAGCGCTTTCCAAACATGTCTAATTTCAAAACCCCAGCCGACAGTTTCACCATCATGAATGAAATCGTGCTTCCCAACGATACCAATACCCTTGGCAATCTTATGGGAGGACGACTCTTGCATTGGATGGATATCTGCGCCGCCATTGCCGCCCAGAAACACAGCAATCAGCTGGTGGTAACCGCTTCAGTTGACAGCGTATCCTTCCGCGAGGAAATTCATCTCGGCGATGTGGTGACACTCCAAGCCCAGGTTTCCCGTGCTTTCAATACCAGTATGGAGGTATTCATTGAAGTGTTTGCACAAAACATACCGCGCAACGAAATCGTGAAGTGCAACGATGCCTACTACACATTTGTAGCGCTTGACAGCCGCCGCAAGCCGGTGCGCGTGCCGGAATTGCAGCCGGGCTCGGATATTGAAAAGCAACGCTATGAAGCTGCGCTGCGCCGCCGTCAGGTGCGCCTCATCCTGGCTGGCAAAATGAAGCCGGCAGAAGCCAATGAATTGAAGAATCTGTTCCTTCCGGAGTAATCCGGTGAACCAATTTTGCCACGGCCGCGCTTTGGGGCTATGTCGCTTGTTTACTTGATCAGTCCTATTTCCCGTAGCCTTTCCGTCAAAAACTCCATGGCCGTGCAGTCGCTGTAAGCTTTGGGGTTTTCGGCATCGATGCACGATTCCAGGCAATCGAGGCGCGTTTCCGGCCGCGGGTGCAGGAAGAAGGGAATGCTGAAGCGGGGTTCGTGCCAGCGTTCACGCGGCGGATTGACCACGCGGTGGGTGGTGCTGCGCAGCTTGTTATTCGTCAGCCGCTGCAACATATCGCCCACATTCACCACGATGTGGTTTTCGACTTCTGTCACCGGAATCCATGCGCCTGAACGGTTCTTCACTTCCAGGCCGTCAGCACTGGCGCCCACGAGCAAGGTGATCAGGTTGATGTCTTCGTGTTCTCCGGCGCGGATGGCATCGCCGGGTTCTCCCGTAATCGGCGGATAGTGAATGGCCCGGAGGATGCTGTTGCCATTGTGGATGCGGCTGTCGAAGTAATTTTCTTCCAGTTGCAGGAAAAGCGCAATGGCGCGCAGCATTTGCACTCCACAGGTCTCCAGGGCCTGGTACAAAGCCTTGCCGGCAGCGTTGAACCCTGGTAGTTCATGCACCGATTTATTGGGAGGGTAGAAGGAAGCCAAAGGGTCGCCATCTTCCACATATTGCCCGAAATGCCAGAATTCCTTGAGGTCACCGGCCTTGCGGTCGCGGGCATGCTCCTTGCCGAAGCCGGTATAGCCGCGTTGTCCGCCTCCGGCGCTGTCGTCGTATTGCATCTTTACCGCTTCCGGCAGTGCGAAGAATGCCGCCACTTCGCGGTACAGATCGCGCAATACCGGTTCCGGAACTCCATGGTTGCGCACGGCCACAAAACCGATTTCGCTGTAGGCTTCGCCGAGTTGTTGCACGAAGGCTGCCTTACGCGACGCATCGCCGTGGATAAAGTCGTTCAGGTCGAGACTGGGAATGTGATCAAAATCTGCCATTACACGCATACCCGCAAAACAACAGGATGGGGCACGAAACAACAAGCAACCTGAACAGGCGCCGGTAAAAGAAGTACTGTTTTTAATCAGCTATTGCTGATATGCAGCGAACTGTCGTGCGATTCTTCGATGATAATTTTCACCGAAGTGGGATGCGGTTCAATTTTGATCGCATTCATTCCGCCTTCCAATGCTTCGATGTCTTCAAGCATCTGACGCAGATCGGGGCGATGAGGCAAGGCGGTTTCAATACGGTTTTTCTCCTCCTCAGTTACCTCCCTGTATGCGTACCGTATGATGTCTTCCGGGGTAAAATCTTCGTGCATAGGCGGACCTTTGTTACCAAAGAAACGAAGAATTCTGGTAATTATTGCAGCTATTTGAGAAATTCATGGATTTACCGAAATGACTGCATGGAACTGCACTGGCATTTTCTGCGCCGGCAAGCTATCGCCATGTAAGCCATGTGAATCGGGTAATTCCGGAAATTTCAGCTTCCTTACTTAGGAACGGTAACCAGCATTTTCCGCAGGTTGAGTATAGCATAGCGCATGCGACCAAGGGCAGTGTTGATGCTGCAACCGGTGATATCGGCGATTTCCTTGAAACTCAGGTCACCATAATGACGCAGAATCAATACCTCGCGCTGCTCTTCCGGCAGGCGTGAAATCAGGTCGTACAAATGCCCGTGGGTCTGGTCGCGTACCATGCGGTCTTCCATATTCAGATCGTCGGTGCGAATGAAAGTGCTGATGTCGTTGCCTTCACTGTCGGTAATGGTCGGCATCTTCTTGTTCCGACGTATATGGTCGATGCTCAGGTTGCGGGCAATCCGCATCACCCAGGGTAAGAATTTTCCCTCATGCTGATACTTGCCCCCGCGCAATGAATGGATGACCTTGATGAAGGTTTCCTGGAAGATGTCTTCCGCCAGGTAGCGGTCGTACACCAACATAGAAATGGCTGTCATCACTTTCTGCTTGTAACGCTTTACCAGCATTTCAAGTGCTATCTCGTTCCCCTCGAGATAGGATTCCACAAGCTTGTGGTCCGGAATGATGTGATTGTGCATAGCTAAACCCTCCTTTTTTAGTGGTCAGTCGCTTTTCGGAAAAAGGTTCTGTGGTAAGGGTTTTGCTTATAGGCAGTTCGTAGTGTGAATTGCAAGTTAGCAAATCACTCCGATGCAATGCAAGAAAATGTCGACGAAAATATTTAAGTTACTGACAATCAGCGCGATAAAATTCTACTTCATCCAGCCGTTCAGGAAGTCTGATGCCGACATGCGCTTCTTTCCCTGTGGCTGAACCTCCAACAACTCCAATGAGCCTTCCAAACAACCTGCACAAAGCCGGTTCGAGGCGCCGCGGAAAAAGATTCCGGGCCCTGGAGAGGCTTCCTCCGCCATCCGGCTTCTGTATACCTTTATACCATGGCCCTGCCATTCGGTAAATGCTCCCGGGAACGGAGATAATCCGCGTATCTGGTTGTGAACCTCCAGGGCGCTGCGGTTCCAGTCAATTCGGCAGTCGTCCTGGAAAATCTTGGGCGCTGCAGGCAATCCTTCGGCGTTGCCCTGGGGTTTGGGTTGCAGGTTGCCATCCACGATACCTTTTAATGTGGCAGATACCAGATCGGCACCCATCCACATGAGTCGGTCGTGCAACTCGCCGGCTGTCTCGTCCGGACCAATTTCGGTTTCCTGCTGTAAGAGCAAATCGCCGGTGTCGATTTCATGGCGCAGAAAGAAAGTTGTAACGCCTGTATTCTTTTCTCCGTTCATAATCGTCCGGTTAATGGGCGCTGCCCCGCGGTAAGCGGGCAGGAGGGAGGCGTGCAGGTTGAAGGTCCCCAGCCTGGGCATGCTCCATACCGCCACGGGCATCATGCGGAAAGCAATCACAACACCCAGATCGGCATCCAGGGCGCGCAATTCCGCCTGAAACGCTTCCGATTTGAGATTCACCGGCTGCAACACCGGTAATCCCAACCGCAACGCAGCTTGTTTGACCTCGCTTTCCCGCAACTGCAAACCCCGACCCGCAGGTTTGTCAGGCGCTGTCACCACAGCCACTACTTCATACCCTTCCTGTACAATCCGTTCCAGACTGCAGGCCGCAAAAGCAGGGGTACCAAAGTATATTAGGCGCATGGGTGGTGAATGAGCTGGCAAAATTGCGTAAATTCGTAAGGATTATGCCCTTCCGGCTTAAAAACTTCCTGATTTGCTGCGGCTTTTCTTTGCTCGCGGCTACGGCCGTGAAGGCCCAGGTTAAGTTTATTCCAAATGCCGGACAATGGCCCGACTCCGTGCTGTACCGCGCCAACCTGAACGGCGGCAAACTTTGGGTCATGCCCGATGGCCTCCTTTTTCAGTTGTACGATGCCCAGGCACCCGGCGATATGCACAATCACATGCACGAAGGCGATTCCATTCAAATGCATGCCTTCCGCCTGCGTTTTCAAGGCGCTGAAAAGCAAGTAAGTACGCGCGCAGAACAAGCGTCTGACGAAATTTACAATTATTTTACGGGTAGTAATCCGCAGCGTTGGGCCAGCGGACTCAAGGCCTACGGTAAAATCTGGCTGGACAATATTTATAAAGGCATCCACCTCGAAATCTTTTCCGATGGCGATGCTTTGAAATACAACCTGCACGTGGCTGCGGGTGTCAACCCGGATGTTATCCGCTTTCAGTATGAAGGCGTTACACAACCTTTCCTGCACAAAGGCGAACTGGTAATCCAAACGGCCTTGCGCGAAATCAGGGAATCCATTCCCCGTGTTTGGGATCCGCGTTACGGCGAAAGCCATGCATTCAAAACCAAATACATTCAGAAGGGAAAGGCTTTCGGCTTTGACGTGCAAAGACCGGCCGGCGATTTGGGTCCGCTCGTGATTGACCCAATCCTGGTTTTCTCGACCTATTCCGGTTCGCTGGCCGATAACTTCGGTTG
>JBKDBI010000276.1:0-2208 GCA_046314695.1 Bacteroidota bacterium
ACGAGGATATTGGCAAGGCCGGTGAGGTAAATCCAGATAACTCCGCCGGGGAGCCAGGCAGGGACCATGCCGGCCATGTTGTTGGCGGCCATTATGTGCATTACACCGAAAACGATGAAGGGCATGCCCATAAGAATCCGGGCAATGAAAAGAGGTACGAAATTTTTCATGTTGTTAAGTTAAGGTGAAACGAAGTTAGCAGTAAAACCCGAGTCGCCAAATTATCTCATGGGCTGTCCGTCGGAATCCGGCCCTTATTATCTTTTGCTGCGGAAGAAAGTTTGCATCTTTTCTTTGGCCGCCTCTGCACATATGCCACCTTCAACGGCGATGCGTTCACCGGCCAGACTACTGATTTCCCGGGTGAAACCTGTTTTGGGTTCGGAAGCGCCATACACCACGCGTTCAGGCCGCGCCCAGCGAATGGCGCCGGCACACATCAGACAAGGTTCGATGGTGACATACAAGGTGCATTCCTCCAGAAACTTGCTGTTCAGTGCCGATGCAGCCGCCGTAATGGCGAGCATTTCGGCATGCGCCGTAACGTCGTTCAGCCTTTCGGTCTGGTTGTAACCTTTTCCGATGATTTTGCCTTTGTGAACCACCACTGCACCAATCGGTACTTCGCCCGCTGCGGCAGCCTCATCGGCCAGTTGTAAAGCCTTTTGCATGAAGTATTCGTCGCCTCCCGGCAGTTCCATGGAGCAAAGGTAAGCGGCAATTTTTCCGCATAAGCCGCGTTTTACCGCCATGAAAGTCATGCGGATGCAGTGGTCGCTTTTCCTCAATCTGCTTAGTCTTCCTGCTCCATTCGTCTGGATGAAGATCGGTCCCGAAGGCTACAAATATTACGGTCCGGATGTGCCGGATATCTGGATCCTTGGCGCTTATATCCTCGGCAAAGACACGCGCTGGCCACCCATTGGCTTTGCCTGGAAATGGCAGCTGGCCTTCATCCTTATCACCGCTTTTTGCACCTGGCGTTATCTCCGCAAACCGAATAAGTTGTTGCTTTGGTTCAACCTGTGCTGGCTCATCTTGTTCCCTTTGTGGCTTGAGATTTATTCCGAAGGCGTGATCAACAACAGCGACGGCGCCGATCTCAGTGTTTACCCGATGCCGGGTTTGCTGCTTTGGGCCGGAATGCTTGGCCTGCATGGTGTGGAGCTTTGGAAATCGCGGAGCAGGGTTTCCTGAACCAACCATTCCTGTCGTATACTTGTTACCATCTTATGAATATTGGTATCGTTTGTTATCCCACCTTCGGCGGCAGCGGTGTAGTAGCCACCGAATTGGGAAAAGGCCTGGCACAGCGCGGGCATAAAGTGCATTTCATCAGCTACAGTCAGCCAGTCAGGCTCGATTACTTCTCGGAGAACATCTTTTTTCATGAAGTGAGTGTGCTGAAGTATCCGCTGTTCGAGCATGAACCCTACGAAACGGCACTCGCGAGCAAAATGGTCGATATCGTGAAAAGTGATCAACTCGACCTGCTGCATGTGCACTACGCCATTCCCCACGCAAGCGCTGCGATGCTGGCGAAGATGATTTTAAAGGAACAGGGCATCGATATCCCGGTCATTACCACCCTGCATGGCACCGATATCACACTGGTAGGCCGCGAAGCCACATTCGAGCCGGTAGTGAGCTGGAGTATCAACCACAGCGATGGTGTGACGGCGGTTTCGGAGAGCCTGAAGCAAGACACCTACGCCAATTTCCATATCAAACGCGATATCCGCGTCATTCCGAACTTCATCGATTTTACCCGCTTTTCGAAGAAACCGAAAGAGCATTTCAAAAAGGCGATCGCACCGAATGGAGAGCGCATCCTGGTGCATACAAGTAATTTCCGCAAGGTGAAACGCGTGGAAGACGTGATCCGCGTTTTTGCCCGTGTGGCTGAAGCCATGCCGGCCAGGCTGTTGCTGATCGGCGACGGACCGGAGCGCAGCCACATGGAGAAGATCTGCCGCGAATTGAATACCTGCGACAAGGTGACTTTCCTGGGTAAGCAGGAAGCGATAGAAGAAATCCTGAGCGTCTGCGATCTGTTCATCATGCCCTCCGAATCGGAGAGTTTCGGTTTGGCAGCACTCGAAGCCATGGCCTGTGAAGTGCCTGTGCTGAGCAGCAATGCAGGCGGTATCCCCGAAGTGAATATCCATGGCGAAACAGGTTTTATGAGCAACGTGGGCGATGTGGAAG
>JBKDBI010000277.1:0-2109 GCA_046314695.1 Bacteroidota bacterium
GACGGCAGTGAGGATTTCGTAGGGAATGGTATCACAGGCGCGGGCCATCTCCTCAACCGTCGGTTCTTCCCCAAAAAGCACGACTTCGTCTCCGGCATTGCAAGGGACATCGCTGACATCCACCATCGCCATATCCATGCACACATTCCCGATGATGGGTACGAGATGCTTGCCAATCCGCACCTTCCAGACCGCATTGCCCAACTCGCGGCGCAGCCCGTCGGCGTAACCGGCTGCGATAACCGCAATACGCCGCGGTTTTTCGTCCAATGCACGTCTTCCATATCCGACGCTTTCACCCGCAGCAATGGTTTTAACCTGTGAAACGACCGTCTTGAAACAGGCTACCGGACGGAGCTTGGCCTGCACCATTGCGGCCGGATCCACGCCGTAGAGACCAATGCCCAGCCGCACCATGTCCATCCGGAATTCCGGAAAACGCACGATACCGGCCGAGTTGAGCATGTGGCGCAGGGCCGGGCTGCCGGTAACTGTATCAATCCGGTCTGCCATAGCCGAGAAGCGCTCCGCCTGCAAGCGCGTGAAGGCATCGTGCTGTTGTTCCTCACTCGCTGAAAGGTGAGAAAAAACAGAAGCAACCCGCACTTGTGGATTCTTTAGGAGAAATGCGCAAAGGGTATCGATATCGCCTTCCTGAAAACCGAGGCGGTGCATGCCCGTATCGAGCTCGATATGAACGGAAAGGGTTTCTGCCATTGGATGCAATACGAGTCCGCGCAGAAGCTCCATGCTGTATACCGCCGGTTCGAGTCCATACTCAACCATCATGCCCAGCGAAGCCACGTCTGCATTGAGCACCATGATCGGGCGGTGGACGCCGGCTTTCCGCAGCTCCACCCCTTCGTCGGGATAAGCAACGGCAAAGTACTCCACGCCGTGATCCTGCAGGAGCAGCGCCACTTCCTGGCCACCGCTGCCATAGGCAAAAGCCTTCACCATCGCCATGAAACGCGTTGTCTGACCGGCTGTTTCGCGGTAGACGCGGTAATTGTGCAGGATGGCGTCGAGATAAACTTCCAGCCGCGTGGTATGCACTTTCTTCTCGAGCAGGCGGGCGATGCGTTCAAAACGAAAGCGCCTGCCACCTTTGAGCAGTATGGCTTCCTTCTCGAAACGCAGTCCATGCCATTGCTCGAGCAATTGGGATGTACTTTCAAAGCAGCGCAGCTCCGGAATTTCAAAACCTGCTGCTGCAGCACTGAGCGCCGGACCAACCGCAATGAGCTTCCGGATGCCGTGCTCGCGCAGACGGGCTCCAAGCGCACGGTAAAAGGCAGCATCCGCATCCCGCTGCTCATCGAAATCGCTCAGGATGAGGGTGCGGCTTAATCCTGCCGACTGCTGCTGGAGGAACTGGAGTGCGGCCGAAAGCGAATCGGGGTCGGCGCTGTAGGCATCGTTGATGAGCTTGCACCCGTTCCAGGCTTCGCCCGCTTCGAGGCGCATGGCCACAGGCTGCAATGCAGAGAAACGCTCCAGGTGCGCCGGATCCAAACGCTCCAGCGCATACAGGGCACACAGGCAGGTAAGTGCATTTTCAATCGACGCCGGATCGCTGAACGGAATATGGAATTGCAACTCCTGCGTGCGGTGGACCACCGTGATGGCCGTTCCGCCGGCAGATACTTCTTCCTTGCTCAATCGGAAAGTGGCTTTTTCAAGCCGGCTCCAGGTGACGGTCTGCAAGAGCGGATTGCGTACTTTGAGCTTTGCTGCTTCCGCGGCTACCGCCTCCTGGTCTTTGCAATAAACCAGCACATCGCAATCGGCAAAGAGTCTGAATTTCTCTGCGACCTTCTCGGCGGCATCGGCAAAGCCTGCATCGTGCGCACGGCCGAGGTGGGTGAAAATGCCGAGGTTGGGGCGGATAACCTGCTGCAGCCGAGCCATTTCGCCGACGCGGGATATTCCCGCTTCGAAGATGGCCAGCTGATCGCCGGCCTCCATGCCGAGCACACTCAACGGCACACCCAATTGCGAATTGAAACTGCGCGGGCTGCGGGCGATGCGAAAATCGGCATGCAACAATTGCCAGAGCCATTCCTTGACTACGGTTTTGCCATTGCTGCCGGTAATGCCGGCAACCGG
>JBKDBI010000278.1:0-2676 GCA_046314695.1 Bacteroidota bacterium
GGTCATGGCTTGTGCTTTGGTTCGTGTCTGTGAACTCCACGCTGCAGCGCAGGTACACGTCGGACGCTCCAAAGAAATCCTGCAGGCCTGTTTTGTTCAGGCATTCCGTTATAATCGTCGCATAGGTGAACGGGTCACTATGTGCCGGGTTCGTTGCGTAAGCAAAGTCGACGCTATCCAGGCGGCCCAAACCGTCTACCGCGGTCAGCAGGAACTCGTAAGGGTAGGCCCTGTTTTCAAACTGGCACAGGTCAGGCAACACCGTGCCGGCCCACCACAGGCTGCCGCTCCGGTATATCAGGACGTTGTATTTCAGTTCTGAGGATTGTGCCAGGTTATCGAGGAACGTTTCCTG
Source organism: Bacteroidota bacterium (assembly GCA_046314695.1). Taxonomy (GTDB): domain Bacteria; phylum Bacteroidota; class Bacteroidia; order NS11-12g; family UBA955; genus REEB481. Next base: position 356 of record JBKDBI010000278.1, read on the forward strand.
CGTGCTGTTCTGAACCTGAAACGGTATGCGGCATTCGCTTGATCGGATAGGTTCTTCGCCCACGCGGGAGCCGTCGCCCTCGTACCTTAGTTCAAATCCTGCAGCGCCGCAAATGAATGTATTCACCGCGCCGCTGTAACCGTCTTCGTCGATGTCGATGCGAAAGCGGACGTTATTTATATCGTCAAATTCGCCCCTGTATTTTACGCCCATTATCTTACCCTCCCCCTGTTGCGTTCGGCCCTATCCAACATGATCAGCAGGTCGGTGCCGCTTACCCGCGTGGTAAGTGTGCCGGCCCCTGTGCCGCCTAACATAGACTTCAATTTGTCAAGCGGTGCAACTACCTCCGGGTTGCTACGCGCGCCGGCGTATTCACCCATCAGGCCCAACGTCGGGCCGGATACGATGCCACCCGATGCGAAGGGCCGGATGCCCTGAGGCGTGCCGCCGCCGCCGCCGGTATCCTGTGCCGCCCGTGCGTTCATGCCTTGTTTCATCATGCCGGTAACCGCCGCGCCTGCAAGAACCAGGGCCGCGCCCGCTGCAATGGCCAAACCTGGATTAGCGAGCAGCGCCTTTTGGAACACGTCGGACGCGGTACCGGCTGCTATAATTGCCTTCCCTAACTGCGACATAAACTGCCCAAGGGTTGCAAGCATCGCGTTACCGAAGTTGCGGAAAGCGTCTTCCGGCTGAGTGAACATGTCGCTTATCAGGTTACTGATATTGTCCACGGTGCCGGCCATTGCTGACTGCATGCCTTGGTTAAGGGCGCTGACCTGTGCCATTACCCGCTCACCGGTTTTGCCTGCTGTGGCTTGATCGAATGAAAGGTTTATCGGTATGGATGCCCCCGGTGCCGTCTGACCGTTTGAACCGCGCTGCTGCAATGCAGGCAACGCGGATATTTCCGCGATTGCTTTCTCAATTTCTTTGGTCTGATCGTCAACGATGTCCTTTGCAGGTGTTACTACCTTAGTGCCAATGCCTTTGCCTTTGCCTTTACCTGAACCTGTTTCAGATTTCGACATTCCATCCTGCAGGGCTTTTGTAAATTCCTCACCTACGCTTGCGGCAATCTTAACGAGTTCTTCACGCTCTTTTTGTATTGCGTAAATTTCAGACTGTATAACAGTGCCCTTCATTTTTTGGGCCTGCCATTCAGTTTCACCTTTCCGCATGTCGAACTTTTGCAAGTCGCGCTTTTGCTGCTCCAGTTCAATCTGCTTTGCAATCTCTTTCGACGCAAGATCTGTCATGCGCTGCTCGACCGCCTGAGCCATTGCCTTTTCGCGCAATGCTTTAGCCCCGTCGTTTATAGCTTTCTTTACGGCTTCGTGACTGCTTTTTTCGGCATCGAGATTTTTGAAATAAGCAGGCATCATTTCCTGCAATTGAGCCAACGCGGCCCGGCGCATATCCAACGTAGAATTGGATGATGTAAGAACGCCCGTCAATGCGTGGTAACGGCCTTCGGTTTTCTGTGCGCTTTCGCTAAGAGATTCTTGTAAACCGCGTATTGCAATCAATTCGCTGCTGACAGCCTTTGCCGGTTTGGGCACTTCTTGAAAAGCAAGCGCAATCGCACTAACAGCAGCGCCTACCAATAGCAGCGGCCCAGGGCGCATAAGCATTTGTATACCTTTCCAAACAGCGGCAAGTGTTGCGCTGTTTTTTGTAAGCGCCATTATTTCGCCGTCGATTGAACTGATAGCCTCCAGCGCCTGCGACATTGCCATCAGGCTCTGTAGCTTTGCCATTGTTTCAGCAGCGCCTTCGGTGCTTAAGCCAAACATGTGCATAGCGCCCTGCACACCTGCCAGGCCTTGCGTCATTTTGCCGATTGCGATTGCACCAGTTTTAAATTTGCCTTCGAGGTCAGCCGCGCCGATAATGCCCTGCACGTCTTCCATCCGGCGCTTCAGCTCGATTGCCTCAGCCGCCGTTGCACGCAGGCCTGCAGTGCCCGCGTCACCCATTGCGGCATAACTGTTTGCGAGGTTTTGCAGGGCGCGGCTTTGGCGGCTGGCAGTCTGTCCTACATCGGTAGCCGTCTTATTCCATTTGCCCATCGCAGACGTCATCTTTTCCGTCTGCTGCTTCATCTTATCGCCGCCCGTCTGCAGCGCTTTGACAGCCGTATCCAGCCCTTTCTTCAGGGCGTCCGGATCAGCCGTAAGCTTTATGTTCAGGCTATTTATGCCGCCGCCCTCTGCCATTCTTACCGGTGGTAATTAACCGTGAACTCCATCTGAATCAGGTATATCTGGTCATTGCCCGCGTCATCCTCTGGCAGGTGCGCCTCCCCTTCGTAATCA
>JBKDBI010000279.1:0-5279 GCA_046314695.1 Bacteroidota bacterium
GAAAAAAACCGACGAATTCGACCAGACCATGGGCTATGTGTTTGTGGGAAGCGCGGTGTATGAAGACCATTCAGGTTCCAAACCCATGAGCATCCGCTGGAAACTGAACACACCTTTGCCGCATTACCTCTGGAAGCAGGCCGCCAAGCTGAGGGTCGGCTAGGTACCCTGTCCCTTACAGACCCTTCCCGTCCTTTCGTGTCCTCAATGTCCCACTTCATTGTTTCCAAAGCCCACACCAACACTGCCGCCCGCGAGAGGGATAGCAGCGGAAAGCCCGGAGCCGCCGAAGCATGAGGCGGCGAGGACTTGCAGCGAATAGCCCGGCCCGGCCGCAGGGAAAGGGCTCGCCATCCATAAAAAACAAACCCGGTTTCATCTCTCGTTAGCGTTGTGTCGAAAGTTGAAACCGGGTTATCATTTAATCATCGTCTTATCTGAACAAGGTCAGATCGCTTGAAACGCGCTGCTGTAGCTTCTTGGGGTCGTCGCCGCAGACTGTGCTGTAGTCCACCACCACTACGTAAGTGCCTGGAGGCAACAAGGTGCCGTTTACCCTGCCGTTCCAGCTGCCTTCCTGCAGGGTGCTGCTGTTAGCGCCGCGCCATTCCCATACTTTTCCACCCCAACGGTCGTAAATGGCCATATTGTATTCGAGGACGGTGGAAGTCATTGCCGGTTTGTAGACGTTGTTCAACAGGTCGCCGTTTTCAGGTGTAAAGGCATTGGCGAGCCAAACACGGGGCGCATCCACCACGTTAACCAATTGCTCGGAGGTGTTTTCGCAGCCCTGATCTGAAACGATGCGGTGCCTTACCCGATATGAGCCGGATAACTTGAATACATGCTGGAAATAAGCAGAGTCGGACGCCTTGATGTCGTCTATAAACCATTGCGAACTGCTTCTTCCACGCCACAGCGGGAAGAAGGCAAGCGGTTCGCTGGCGAGGCTGACTTTGCATCCCTGGTGGATATCCATGCCCGCGTCGGGCTTTGGGTTCACCTGTACGAACCATTCTGAGGAGTCCATACAACCGAAGGACGTGGTACCTACTACTTTGTATATGCCCTGATTCTGGCGTCCTACCTGTGGTATTTCATAGAAGGTGGAAGTATTCTGTGTGCGTGGCAAGCCGGGTCCGGTCCAGACAAATCGCTCTGCATCGGTGTTCAGCACCAGGCGCAGCGGGCGGTATTCGCATATCTTTCCGGGTGAAAAATCGCTCAGATTCACTACCGGCTTTTTGAACACGCGAACGAAGGTTTGGTAGTTGCCTTCGCAGCCAAATTCGTCGGTAACCTTCAGGCGGTAAAGCCCGGAGTCGGCAGATTGCAGGTCTGCGAAACTGAGTATCGGATTCTGTATAAACTGACCACGCGGAGTTTGCCATTCGTAGAACCTGGCACCGGTTGCCCTGATCTGGAACAAGCCGCCTGCACAAAGTTGGGTGTCTCGCTGTACTATCACGCTGTCTAATCCTGTTCTTACTCTGACAGTTGCCGATGAGGTACAACCATTACGATCTGTACCTCGAAGTAGATAAAAGCCCGTGTCGGAACGCTGGAAAGGGCTGAAAACCAGGTCTCTGGCATTGGAGATAGTATCCCAGACGCCAAAGGCACGGTTAAAGCGCAACCAGCGGTAATCAAATGCGCCGTTAGCACGCAATGCAGCGTTTTGGTTGTAACAGAAAACCGCAGGCTGTGCTGAGGAAGTAACTGCAGGCAAGGCTTTCACGCCGACAAACACCCGGTTACTGTCACGGCAGCCGAACTGGTCTACACCGACAACTTTGTACCAATTGGATTTGGTGATGTTGAAGGAGTCGATCCGCAAGGGATTTACACCCCAGGGATATTGTTTTCCATCCGGATCTGTCCACCGGAAAGATGCGGCCTGGTTCATGGCAGCAGTGAGTACGGCGCTTCCTTTTTCGCAAACAAACATGGAGTCGTTGGCAAGCGTTACTGGATTCCTGGGCCGTTGTGTGAGGGTAATGGCCGTGTCGGCGCGGCAGTTTTTCCGATCCGAAGCAAACACCCTGTACGTTCCTATGCGAAGTGCGGCAAGACTGCTGTCGACAACCGGCACCGGCAATACCTGCCACTGGTAGCTGTAGCGTCCGTTTCCGCCCACAGCAGCTACGACAATCCGGCCGTCGTTTCCATCGAAACAATTGATGTTCTCATGGCGTGTCACCTTCACATACATTTGGGCTGGCTGGCGAATCAGCGCCACATTGGGGAAACTATCCCGGCAGCGGTTAGAATCACTCAACAGCAGTGAATAGCTGCCGGCTGTCATACCGGTAGGGTTGCGTTCAATGGATACCAACTGGTTTCCGGCATTGTACCAGCGATAATCTATTCGGCCTGTACCTCCGGAAGGAGTGGTGAAAATGCGGCCATCGGCTACGCCGAAGCATGACACATCGCGTACCGAATCAATGCGCACCCTGGGCAATACCGGTTGAGTAATGGTAAATGCCGTCACTACAGAACAACCATTGCTGTCGCGTACTTCTACGAAGTGATTTCCGGCGCTTAGCTGATCGTAAACGCTACCTGCTTCGGTAATTCCGTTCCAGAAATACCGATAGGGCTTAACGCCACCGATTACCACGGCTTCCACACGGGCAGTACTTCCGAAGCAAGGTGAAGGCCGCAGGATGTCAACCTTGGCCTGAAGTCTTGCCGGTTCGCGGATGATCATCGAATCTTTCAGCCGGCATCCGAGCATGTCAGTAACCAGGAGATAGTATTTACCGGCCGGAACACGCACGAGGTCAGCACCGAAGAACGTTCGGTTGCCCAAGGTCCATTCGAGCTGGTACGGGCCAACGCCACCATTGACCTTCACATTTGCCATACCGGTTGATTGACCGTGGCAAAGCACATCGCGCAATACCTGGATGGTATCGACCAATCGATCCGGTTGCAGCAGGCGGAAAGTGTCTCCGTTTTCACAACCATTGGCGTCGGAAACGGTGAGCTGGTAAAGGCCTGCGGGAATGCTGTCCAATCTTGAAACGGTTGAAAGCGCACGCCCATTCCATGAATACCTGTACGGACTTGTTCCGCCGGTCACGCTTGCATCCAGCGCCCCCAGGCCACCGTGACATTGAATCGGGCGGGTGAACCGGATACGCGGCAAATCGGGTTGTGGCCATACTCGTACGACCATGTCGGTATCCGCTGCACAACCGTGGATGCTGCGAACGGTCAAAGCAACCGTGTAACGGCCATGGTTGTTGTAGCGGTGTATCGGGCTGTAAAGGTTCGAATTGCTCGAATCGCCAAATGTCCAGCTGCTTGCCAAAGCACCGCCGCCGCTGTAATTCAGACTGAGGTTGCTGAATACAAACTGGTTGGGCTGCAGGCATTGCAGGGAGTCGTTCACACCAATGATGGCGGTCGGATGCCGATGGATGGTTATGCGCTGCTTGAATACGTCCACACAACCGTCTGAATTCCGAACCTGGAGGCTGATCGGGAAAAGGCCGTATGCATTGTACTTGTAAACAGGATTCTCCAGGGTGGATGTGTCGCTGTTCCCGAAATCCCAGTAATAATCCAGCGATTTGCGTAAGCCCGGATTGGAACTTCGGTTTCGGAACACAAACCAATTGTCTTTCAGGCATTGGGAAGTATCGTTGACGGTAAAGGCCGCAATCGGGTCGGGCTTCACGTAGAATACAACGGTATCCGTGGCTGTACAACCTTGGTCAGAAGTAATCCTGGAAACGGCAGTAAACCTTCCGCTATCCGCAAAAGTCTTCCGCAGCCAAGGTTGCGTATAACTGGTTCCGTCGCTCAGGATCCAACGGCGGGTAAAGGTGCCGGAGGTCAATGTTACTGTATCCGCCAGGGCGAACAAATTGTTGCGGAGGCAATGGTTTAAAATGGTGTCTTTCACTTTCACCGCAGGCACGGGATAGATACGGATGCGCTGTATCACCGTATCGCGGCAACCGTTGTTGCTGGTGGCTATCAGCCTTACGTTGTAGAAGCCGAAGCTACCGTATTTATGGGTTGGGGAAGTGAGGTTGGAAAATTTGCCATCGTCAAAGCTCCAGCTATAGGTCATGCTGCCACTCTGGATTCGGGACGTATTGCTGAATGCAGCCAAACCGTTGGCCGCACAGCTATTGGTCAGGGTAAATCCGGCTGAGGGGGCGTCGAACACGCGTATGGTTTCGCGGGCGGTATCCCTGCAACCATCGTCGGTTACTACAATCAACCGTACTGTATATTGACCCGCGCTGTTGTAGCGGTGCAATCCGTTGGTATCGGAGCTTTGGCTGTTGTCTCCGAAGTCCCAGAAGAACTTCACGTTGTTTCCGCTTGAATACCTGGAGCCATTGGTGAATTTCACCGTGGTGTTCACACCGCATACATTTCGGGTGGTGCTGAAAGCGGCCCGAACACGCTCGTAGATCACGATGTTACGGCTCACTTCATCGGTACAGCCCGAGTCGGTCGTAACCTTAAGTTTTACCGTGTGGGTGCCGGGGAAAGTGTAACTCAGGGTGGTGTCTTTGCGATACGCAAACCGGCCGGAACCAAAATCCCACAGGTAACCAACGATGCTGCCAACCGGAACAGAGGAAGTGCTCGATAGATTTACCGACAAATTCTGACTGCAATTGGCGTTGTAAGTGATGCCTGCCTTCGGGCTGGGATGAACGGTAATTAGACGATCGAAGGTGTCATTGCAAAGCGATGGGTGCCGGATAATCAGTCGTATGCGGTAAATACCTGCATTCACGTAGCTATGTGCCGTGTCCTTGGCGCGAATGACCGTTCCGTCTCCAAAATCCCATTCATATACGGATGAAGTTTGCAGGGATGTTGAAGTATTCTTGACGCGGAACCGGTTGTCGTTCAGGCATTGCTTAGCGCTGTTGAGTGTAAAGCTTGCAACAGGCGTAGGTTCAACGCGCACATGGGATCGGAATTCATCGGTACAACCATTGTTATCCGTCACGATCAGGTTGATGAACTTGATTCCTGAATTGGAATAGCGAACCACATTGCCGCTCGCCAACGACCCGGTATCCGGTTGCGCTCCGGTTCCAAAATGCCAGCGATAACTGGCAATGGCCGAACCGCTTACTGCGCGTGTCCCCGTCGAAGCGAAAACAAAGCGATTGGTCTGCAGGCATTGCAAGGTGTCGCTCGCTTGCCAACCAGCCACCGGATTCTCCAATACGCGTACAGACTTGTAGGCCGTATCACGGCAGGTATTGTTATCGCGCACAATCAGTCGTACCAGTTTG
>JBKDBI010000280.1:0-2180 GCA_046314695.1 Bacteroidota bacterium
AACCGCCTGCAGCAACATGGCCTATGCCCAGATCAAACTGGCTTTTAACGGTGCCCATACCCTCGAATGCGACAGTGGATTCCAGGTGATGACTTACGGTTTCGGACAGTTCGAAAGCTATGGATACTATTCCGGTGCCAACTTTGAAGACTTGCGTTACGACCTGCAGGTGGTACAGCCAAACCGCTGTCCCAGCTACCCGGTAACCTTCCGCGGTTCAGGCAGCAATGCGCTTGGATATACCTGGTACTTCGGCGACGGAGAATCGGATACCGGCCGCAGCGTAACCCACCGCTACGAATTGCCTGGCAGCTACACAGCCCGACTCGTCATTCGGATTCCCGGCATTTGCGGAGCATTTGACTCCGTTGTACGCACCCGTATCGTAGACGTATTCCCCGGCCCGGCTCCGCGCTTTGCAGACTCTATCCTCGTTTGCGACGACAGCCTCCGGGTCGTGCTCGATGGCGGTGCCAGCAACAAATTCATTTACCGCTGGCAAGACAGCAGCCGCAACCGCTTCCTGACAGCGCGCACCCCTGGCAAATACTGGATCCGCGTAACCGATACCTCCACCAGATGTACGGTCTTCGATTCGACCAGGATCGTCTTCGCCGATAAAGTGATCGCCCGGATAGGCAGCGACAGCACCCTGCCCTGCAACGGATTCAATTATTTCGCCCTCCGCGATTCATCACGTGTCACCCGCGATGCGATCAGTTCATACCGTTGGGTGGTGAAATTCCCCAAAGACTCCGTCTTTACGACCTCAAAAGTCCGCTTGAGTTTCGACACCACCGGCACCTATACCTATAAGTATTACATACGAACGGCCAAAGGTTGCCGCGACAGTACTAGCGGATCCCTGACGGTCTTCGAAAGGCCGGTGGCGAAATTCTCGGTCGACACCAACCGCAATTGCCAGGGTGTACCCTTCCGCTTCAGCGACAGCAGCACCAGCGTGCATGGCACTATCTCCCAGTACACCTGGCGTTGGGGCGATGGTTCGCCTAACGGAACTGTGAAGAATCCACAGAAATCCTATAACCGCCACGACTCTTTCCCGATCAGGCAGATCATTGTAAGCAGCAACCGCTGCCGAGATACGGCTGATTCCTTCGTGAAGGTGATGCCCACGCCCCGGATGAGCTTCTCGCGCAGCGATACAGCACTCTGCCAACGCGGCAACTCGTTCACATTCAAAAACACGAGCTCGATTCCGGCCGGTACCTATACGCACAGCTGGAGTTTCCACGACCAAAGCTATTTGTCGGTTTCAGAAGTTACCAAGGAGTATCCGGCAGCAGGTGTTTACCGCATGGCCATTTATGGCACATCAGACGCCGGTTGCAAAGACTCCTTCAAATCGCAGATACGCATCTGGCCGCATCCCACAGCGCGCATCCGGCTCAGTCCAAACGCCAATTGCATCAACGGAGGTGCTTTCCGCCTCCGCGACTCCAGCACCATCACCGGTGGCGTACTCCGCACGCGTACCTGGAACCTCGGCGACGGCAATACGGATACCAACGCACTCATTCCTGCCAAGCGCTACGCCTCGGCAGGCAGCTACACCGTGCGCCTGATCTCCATTTCTACCAGAAACTGCCGAGATACTACCAACACAACCCTGACAGTCCATCCGAAACCTTCGGCTGCTTTCAGCATAGACAACAACAGCCAGTGCCTGCGCTTCAACCGCTTTACCTTCTCACAGGCGGCAGGCTCACCCTATGTGGTACGCAACTGGACCTTCGGCGACGGCGGCTCAGACACGGGCCGCAGCGTTCAGCGCAGCTATGCCGATACCGGCCGCTACACCGTACGCATGATCGCACGCAACAGCTTCGGCTGCCGCGATACGTCGACGCAAACGGTAACCGTGAAGCCACGCCCGTCGGCCAACTTCCGCAGCAGTCCCGACAGCGCCTGTATCGGTACCAATTTCGTATTCACCAATACCAGCACCTTCCCCACCGGTACCATATTCAGCTACAGCTGGACCTTGGGCGATGGCGGAACCAGCACCCAAAACAATGCAAGCCGCCAATACGCAACCTTCGGCCGTTACCCGGTACGTCTGGTAGCCGTCGGCGCCAATGCCTGCAACGATACCATTACCAAGTTTGTGCGCGTCTATCCGAAACCCCGCGCGGCCTACAGCGTGAACGACAGTACCC
>JBKDBI010000281.1:0-6215 GCA_046314695.1 Bacteroidota bacterium
GGCTTGAAAGTTGAACCCGGCGGATACATGCCGCGTATGGCCCTGTTGTAAAGCGGCTTCTTGGGGTCTAACAGCAACTGGCGGTAGCGCTTGCTGCGGTTTGGGCCCACCAGGTAATCGGGTTGATAGTCCGGTTTATTCACCAAGGCCAGAATTTCGCCCGTGGAAGGTTCAATGGCCACGATGCTGCCGATTTTCCCTTCCAGCAAACGTTCGCCGAATTCCTGTAAGTCGATGTCGATACTGGCATATATGTCTGGCCCGGCAAACGCAGCACTGTCAAATTTCCCGCCCGCCGCACTTCCTTTTTCGGTGGAATGGCGATCCTGGAATACGGTTCGTACACCCTTTTTTCCGCGCAGAAAGGTTTCATAACCATTCTCCATGCCGGTAATGCCTGCCAGATCGCCGCTTTTGTAATAAGCGTCCTGGCGGAGCATTTTATCTGTCACTTCGCCGATATATCCAAGGTAATGGGCAGCACTTTTGCGGCTGTAAAGACGATCCGTTTTTTGTTCAAGATAAAATCCACTGAAGCGGTATAGGTTTTCTTGAATCAGGGTGTACTCTTCAATCGACAGATTGGGTTTGAAGGTTGCCGAACGGTTGAATGAATTGTCTTTGCGCCGGCGTGTCATAGCGATAAAATTCGCATCGGCCAGACGGCGGTCAAATTCTTTGCGTTGCATGTTCAGCAAGGCGCAAAACCCCGCAGTATCTAGCCCTTTCAGTTCGCGGGGAAATACGATCAGATCGTAAACCGGTCCATTGTAAACCAGCAGTTCTCCTTTGCGGTCATAGATGATGCCACGGGATGGATAAATGGTGATCTTCTTGAGGGCGTTGCTGACAGCTCTTTGGTAATTGCCGGGGTCTGCAGCCAAAATGATAATCCGAATCCAGAAGATCAGTGCAACCATGGCGAAAATGCCGAAGAAGACATATTTCTTCTTGTCGCCGTTGTTCACAATACTTCCCTTCTGAAAAAGGTGAATTCCAGCAAGATGATACTTGCAATCGTTCCCAGTGTACTGAACAAGGCAGTTGTAAACACCTGCGGAAGCATACTGAACCGGAATGCCTCGTAGAAGAAGTACAAGAAATGATGGACGAAAGTTAAGCCGCTGATGTACAGAAAGTAACCGCTAAAGCCCAGCAAGCGGCTGCCTGGTCTTAATATGCCTTCACGTTGAGCAGTTTCGGTATTCAGTCGGGCATCGGTGAAGCTACGGCCCAAAGCCAGTAAGGTACAGGAAGCGGCATGCAGCCCGTAAGTATTAGACAAAGCGTCGACAATCAGACCGGTTCCAAATGCCGTAAACAGCAAGGTATAACGGTTAAGTGAAAACGGAAGGATAAAAAGGAACCAGATGTAGGGCTGCGGTTTGAACATGAAACCGAGGTTCAGGCGCGAAAAAACCAGCAATTGAATGAGCAGTACCAGCGTTAGCAGCAGTGTATAGCGCAGAATTTCCCTTATCATGGTTGAATGATGGCTTGATTAAGGGAATCGATCTGCGGACGGTACACATCAAAAACAACATAAGCGGTATGCATCTTGTTGAAAGGTGTACTGAGTCTTACCTGCACATCGTAGAAGCTGCTGTTGCCGGGTACAGAGAAACTTTCTATTTCACCTATACTAATGCCTTCCGGGAAGTGAGGCGAATAGCTGCTTGTTAGCACTTTCGCCCCCTTTTTTATCTTTTCAAACTTGTTGATACCGTTCAATTGAACCAAGTGTTCGTCTTTTCCATCCCAGCTCACAAAACCTTCGCGGAAACCAATGTCGGGGATCATCGGTGAAACCCTGAACTTCGTATTCAGTACACTGAGCACCAGAGAGAAATCTTCGGAAACGTCATGTACAATACCCGCGATTCCGGTAGGAGAGAGCACTGCCATTCCGGCTTTGATCCCCGCTTTACTGCCTTTGTCTATGGTGATGAAGTTGTTGAGCTTGTTAACAGAGCTCTGAACAACCCTCGCTTTGAGATAGCGATAGCGGAATGGTGCCGTACTGTCTGCCCCGGCACGATAACGTGTGGTATCCTGCGAGAAGCGGTTGTCGGCCAGTTGCTGGCGCAGCGCCAGGTTTTCTGCTGCCAGTTGTTCGTTGTAATCGCGCAGGTAAAAGTAATCGATGATCGATTGCCGGGTGCTAAGGAAATGTCCGGTTGCGGAACGCGAGGTGTTGAAGTAAAACGTCTGTTGATAGCTGTTGAAGCGTGCTACCTGATAAAGGCAAAGCAGTTGCAGCAAGCCAAATACAAAGTAGAATGCGTTGACCCGTATGAAGCGAAGAATGACATTCATACTCCGGGATCAGCCATCAGGCGTTCATCAGGAACTTGAACTTTCCTATGTTCTTGAGTGCGATACCTGTTCCGCGCACAACGGCACGCAGCGGATCTTCGGCTACCCGAACAGTGAGCTTGGTTTTCTGAGAAAGCCGCTTGTCGAGACCGCGCAGCAAAGCGCCGCCGCCGGTAAGCCACAAGCCGCTTTGCAATATGTCTGCCGACAATTCCGGCGGGGTATGTTCCAAAGCCCGCAATATGGCGGCTTCAATTTTCATGATACTCTTATCCAACGACCGGGCAATCTCGCTGTAAGAAACACTAATCTGCTTGGGTATACCGGTCATGAGATCCCGGCCGTAAACTGGAAAGTCTTCCGGTGGCGATTCCAGCTCTTGCAACGCCGAGCCTACATTGATTTTGATCTTTTCTGCGGTGCGTTCACCAATCAGCAGGTTGTGCTCCCGGCGCATGTATTCGACGATATCGAGGTTGAATTCATCTCCTGCAACACGGATACTTTCGTCGCACACAATGCCACCCAAAGCAATAACCGCAATCTCCGTGGTTCCGCCTCCAATGTCAATGATCATATGGCCCATCGGCTCCGTTACGTCGATGCCTATCCCAACGGCAGCTGCCATAGGTTCGTGGATCATATACACTTCCTTGGCTCCGGAGCGCTCGGCACTGTCTTTTACCGCCCGCTTTTCTACTTCTGTAATGCCGGAAGGAATGCAGATCACCATGCGCAACTGGGGCGAAAACGTACCTTTCTTGTTGTTCATCATGCGGATCATGCCGCGAATCATGTGCTCTGCCGCCTGGAAATCGGCAATAACACCGTCTTTCAGCGGACGAATGGTGCGAATCCCTTCGTTTTCCTTGCCATACATCAACATGGCTTCCTTGCCGACAGCGATTACGTTGCCGGTGTTTTTCTCCATCGCGATGATAGAGGGCTCATCAACGACAACCCTGTCTTTGTGGATGATGAGTGTATTGGCTGTGCCCAGATCGATAGCCAGTTCCTGGGTTAGAAAGTCGAAAAGCCCCATGTTGATGCCCTGATGGTTTGGTGGTTACTTAACGCGCAAAGTTATACCATATCGGCTTTTTTGTGCCGAATTGTGAAGATTTATTCTGGCTGAAAAGCAGGATTGTCTCAGTGCCTGAAATGACGCTTTCCGGTGAAGATCATCGCAAGGTTCAAAGTCTCTGCTGCATCGATGCTGAGCTGATCTTTGAGCGATCCGCCGGGTTGCGCAATGGCAGTGATTCCGGCCGCTGCAGCAATTTCGACACAGTCGGGGAACGGGAAGAAAGCATCGCTGGCCATGCTGGCATCCTGCAAATTGAATCCGAACCGGCCGGCCTTGGCAATCGCTTGATCCAGGGCGTCAACCCTGCTCGTCTGTCCTGTGCCGGCTGCAAGCAGGCAGCCGTCTTTGACCAGAACAATGGCATTGCTGCGCGTATGCTTTACCAGGCGCAAGGCACATTCCAGGTCGCGGCATTGCATGTCGGAAGGCTTGCGGGTGGTGACAAACTGAAAATCGCTGCGGTCTTCGGTGGCTGTGTCCCGTTGTTGCCAAAGCACGCCATTGAGCACAGAACGACGCTGCATCTGCGGAAAACGCACCTGACGCTGTTCCAGTAACATGCGGTTTTTCTTCGATTTCAGTAATTCAAGGGCTGCCGCTTCGTAGCCGGGCGCTATCAATATTTCAAAAAATAGCTGGTTTACCGCTTCCGCAGTAGCAAGATCGAGGCTGCGGTTGCAAATCAACACACCACCGAACGCCGAAACAGGATCGGCGGCCAAAGCTTTGTGCCACGCCTGTGGTAAGGTGTCTGCCATGGCAAAGCCACAGGCGTTGTTGTGCTTGAGGATGGCAAAAACCGCTTCTTCCTTTTCCTGAAAATCGGCCATGAGCATGACAGCAGCATCGGCATCCAACAAATTGTTGTAAGACAGTTCCTTGCCGTGGTGCTGATGGAACAAGCCTTTCAAGTCGCCCTGGAACCAGGCTGCCTGATGAGGGTTCTCGCCATAGCGCAAGGGATAACGATCGTCGCTGACAGGCGTATCACCGGCCAGCCAGGCAGCAATCATGGCATCGTAGGCTGAAGTAACCTGCAAGGCAGTGGCTGCCAATTGCCGGCGCTGTTCCGGTAAGGTGCCGCCTTGTGTTTCGTAAGCTGCAGTAAATGCATCCAGGTCTTCTTTACGGGAAAGAATGGCCGTGTGCGCATGGTTTTTTGCCGCCGCCCGTATCAACGAAACACCGCCAATATCAATTTTCTCTGTAATCGCTGCAGGGTCTTCGCTGTTGGCTAATGTCTCTGCGAAGGGATACAAATCAACTACCACGAGATCAATGTTCCGGATGCCATGTTCCTCCATTTCCTGACGGTCTGATTCCAGGTCGCGGCGGCCAAGAATGCCGCCGAAAATGGCCGGATGCAGGGTTTTTACCCTTCCGCCGAGAATTTCCGGATAACCGGTGAGCGATTCCACCGAAGTAACCGGTATACCGAGGTTTTCGATGTACGTGCGCGTTCCGCCGGTGCTGATGATCTCGGTGCCGTTTGCATGCAAGGCGCGGCAAAGGCGGTCAATTCCATCTTTGTAATAGACGGAAATCAGGGCAGAACGAACAGGGGTAATCATGGTGCAAAGTTACCGCTGCCACATTCCGACCGCAGGGGGCTTATGTACATATTGTACACAAAAGCTCAGGCTTGATACAGTGCTTGCATCATGGCAGCTTGTGCTTCATCGCTGAAAAGCGGAAGCCTTTCCCTGGCCGCCTGTAAAAGACTGAAAGTGGAAGCGCTGTCTGCCAGGGCAAGCATCGCTGAAGCTGCTTCGTCGCGTTCGTTATGGAAGTAAACTGCTGCATCTCCTGCGATTTCGCGGAAAACAGGGATGTCGTGTGCTGCGATAGGAACACCCGCCGCCATGGCTTCGATCAGCGGAATACCGAAGCCTTCATACAGCGGTGGAAACAGGAATCCGCCGGCATATTGGTATAAATTGAGCAGCCTTTCTCGCGGTACATTCACTTCCCAGCGGATGCGTTGCGCAACCCCGAGCGATTCTGCCAGGCGCCGGCAAGTGTCGAACTGTTCGCCTTTGGTGCCGGCCAATACCAGCAAATGCGGAATCTGTTTGTGAATACGCCCCAGCGCTTCAATCAATAACGCATGGTTTTTTCGTCCGGCAAATGTTCCTGTGAAAAGGAAATAGGGTTGACCGTCGTAGGGATGCACATGATCCAGATTCAGATTGTAAAAAGCCGGATCGGCGCCCTGATAGACCACCACGATCCGCGCCGGATCTATGTTGTAATGCGCAACCAGGTCGCGCGCCGTGGTATGGCTGGTGGCCACAACGGTGTCTGCGTGCCGGCAGGCGAAACGCGTTTTGGTATGGTAGATGAGGCGGTCGGTGGCCGGGTAAAAGCCGGGGTAAATGCGGAAAATGACATCGTGCACCGTAACAATCTTCCGCATCGATAAACGACCGGTCGAAAACGGCAGTTCGTTGCTGAGCCCGTGGTAAACATCGGCCTTGATGCGTTCCAGATGCGCCGCCATGCGCCATTCTCTGTAGAGGAAGCCGCGTGTGGGTGATTGGATATGGAAGCGTGCATCGGCGTTTTCAGGTCCGGGATGCCGCGGCGTCATGAGGTGTATTTCCGCTGCCGGAATGGCCTCATGCAGAATGCGCACCCATTGCCGCGCATAGTTGCCCAGGCCGGTGCGGTTGAAGAAATAGCGTTTTGCGTCGAGGGCGATCCGCATCTCTCAGACCGAAACGCCGTAGTCGCGCAGGGTTTCGTTCAGCCCTGTCTTAAGGTCGGTCGATGCCTTGCGTTTGCCGATGATGAGCGCACAGCTCACGCCGTA
>JBKDBI010000282.1:0-2782 GCA_046314695.1 Bacteroidota bacterium
GCCGCTGCCTGTGGTGCGGGGATATGGCGTAGTGCGCCCGGTGCTGAAATTGTATCCCGGCCGGTTGAAGCCAGCGCGCAGGAGCTGGTCTTCCATCACACCGCCGCTGCCCGAAGCAGTAAAACCCAGGCTTACCTGAAAATAGGCAATGCGGGAAAAGAACGCAGGAAGGCTGTCTCCAGGTTCATCCACGAGCAGATCTTCTCCGTTCATCTGGGCCGTGAGGGGAATAAACAGGCAGATGCATCCCGCCAGGGAGAGCCATTTGCGCAGCGTCGACATGTCAACGAAGATAAATCAGCGTGGCGCCATCGCCACCGAGGTCGGCATGCTCGTTCTCGTACGATTTGACAAACGGCAGCTTCTTGAGGTGTTCGCGCAGGAGTTTGCGGAGGATGCCGTCGCCTTTGCCATGGATCACGCGCAATTGCGGTTGGCCCAGGGTATAGGCTTCGTCGAGCCAGCGCATGATACGCTCCATGGCTTCTTCTCCCCTGGCCCCGCGCACATCCATTTCAGGAGAAAAGCTCTGGTGCTTGCTCACCCAGTCGATGCCGCCGAGTCGCTTGGTTTTTTCTGCCTTCGCAGCGGCCGTATCGTTTTCGAGCTGCGCCAGCGGAACCCAGGTTTTCAGCAGTCCGAAAGCCACGTAGGCCTTGTCGCGCTTCACTTCGATGAGTTCGCCCCGGGTACCGGTTTCGCGCATCCGCACGGGGTGGCCGGGCAGTAGTTCCGTTGCTTTGAGCAAAGGCTGGGTTGCCGTTTCGACTTTCTTTACAGGTTTGGCCGGCGCCGTCTTGATGCGCTGGGTTTCAATCTTTTCCCGCGCTTTCAGACTGCTTTCTTTGTCTGCCTTGCCTTCCCGTATCAGACGGATGGCAAGCTCGATTTCGCTGTTCGCGTTTTCAAGCAACTTTCTCGCTTCTGTATTGGCCGCTTCGAGATAGGCTTCCCTCCGCGTTTCGATTTTTTCTTTGAGCTTGCGGTATTCGGCCGTAAGCTGTTCTGCAATCCTTTCCTTCTCTTCCAACAGGCGCAAACGCGATTCATACTGGTTCTTCTCGCGCTCCAACTGGGTGAGGAGTTCTTCCACCTCAGCTCCGGTGCCGCTCGACAGATTCCGGGCCCTTTGCAGGATTGGCTCTTCGAGTCCGGAACTGCGCGCCAGCTCAATGGCAAACGAACTGCCGGGTTTGCCCATCACCAGCTTGTACATGGGCCTGAGCTGTTCCACATCGTAGGCCATGGCGGCATTGGCCACGCCTTCGTTGCGGTTCGCGAAGGTTTTCAGGTTGCCGTAATGCGTGGTTACAACGCCCACGGCACCCGAGGCCAGCAAGCGCTCGAGGATGGCTTCGGCCATGTAACCGCCTATCTGCGGATCAGTGCCGGTGCCCATTTCATCGATGGCATACAAGGCGCGGGGTGACGACTTTTCGAGGAAGCGCTTCATCGCCGCCAGGTGCGCGCTGTAGGTACTGAGGTCGTTGTCGATGCTCTGGTCGTCGCCCAGATCGAGCAAAAGGTGGCGGAAAACCGGAAATACCGAGCGTGGATCGGCCGGCACCGGCAACCCGCATTGCACCATGTATTGCAAGAGCAGGATGGTTTTGAGGGCGATAGATTTACCGCCGGCGTTCGGACCCGAAATGATGAGCAGCTTGTTCTCTCCACCCAGTTCCACGTACAGTGGCACCACTTGCTTGAGCGGCTGTGCGGCCCGCAACATCAGCACCGGATGCCGGGCTTCGATGAGCTGCAAGGAGTTGTTCTTGCCGATTTCCGGGATGCCGGCGTGGAGGCGTGTGGCGAGTCTTTCCATCGCCGTCAGTAAATCGAGCCGGGCGTGCAGGCTGCCAATCGATGCGATGCCGTCGAGCCAGGGGCGGAGCTTGTTCGCGGTTTCGCGGAGGATGCGTTCCTTTTCCCTGCGGCGGTCGAGGTATTTCTGTTTGAGGAGGTTATTGGTTTCAAAACTGGCCGTGGGTTCCACATACAGAATGCGGCCGCGGGCGGATACATCGTGCACCAGTCCGTCAACCTTGCGCTTGTGTTCGGCCAGCAGCGGAATTACCAGGCGCTCTTCGCGGACCGTCAGTTCCGTTTCGGCAGTAAGACCTGCATCGCGGGCTTGTTGGAACACCGACAGCGTAATGCGGCGCACCTCGCGTTCCAGGTCGCTGATTTGCTTGCCCAGCCTGCCGAATTCAGCCGATGCATTGGGTCGCATGCGGCCGTCGGGATCGATGACCGCCTGGATGATGGCCAGGGGTTCTGCCACCCGCACTTGCGCCGCGATCAGCGCATGCAACAACGGGTACAGCGCCTTTTGTTTTTCGAAGAAGCGGCAGAGCTGTTCGAACAGGGATAGATGCCTGCGTATATCGTGCAGTTGTTCTTCGGATGGGCTGGCGCCTTCGATGCGCAGGTAATCGAGTAGCGCGCGCAGATCAGGAACAGACGCGGGTGCGGGCCATGAGGGATGCTTCCGCGCCATGTCGGTGAACTCGGCCAGCAGTGCAAAATGCGTCTGCAAATCGCGGGCTTCGCTGCGGAAATGCACTTCACGCGCCAGATCGCGGCTGTGTTCGGAACTGCAATTGTCTTCCAGCAGCTGCCTGATGCGGTCGAAACCGGTTTTCCGTTCAAAATCCTCCGGAAAAATCACGGTGTTTTCTTTTTCATCCCGGCTTCGCGGCTTTGCAATTCGGTGATGGTCTGTTCCATGATGCGCTGAAACTCCGAAGGGCGGCTGAAATAGTGCCGGTAGCTCTGCCTGAAC
>JBKDBI010000283.1:0-18068 GCA_046314695.1 Bacteroidota bacterium
AGTGTGTATTCCGGCGATATTGACCCCCTATTCCGGGAAGCTGACCCCACCAGACAGATTTGCTTGGCAGGCAGAACGATGGAGTAAAAATAGATTTATTTCCTGAGTGATTCTCCTTGAAGTTCCATTCGGATGGATTTGGCTGTGATTCGGTCGAGGATGGCGTCGCTAAGCGTTGGTTCGGCGATGATTTCGTACCATGCGGCAACGGGCAGCTGAGAAGCTATAAGGGTGGATTTGATTCCATGCCTGTCTTCGACGATTTCCATCAAGTCCAGCCGCTGCATGTCATCGAGTTTATGCATGCCGAAGTCATCAATGATAAGTAGCTGGGCCTTTGCTATCGACTGGATCAGTTTACGGTGTGTGCCTTCTATTTTGGCTACCCTGAGGTTGTAGAACAGCTTCTGTGCATTGTAATACTGTACCCTGAAGCCATTCATGCAGGCCTGGTTGCCAATGGCGGTGGCCATATGGCTCTTGCCTACACCCGTAGGGCCTGTAATAAGCAGGTTTTCTGCCTTTTCTATCCATGTGCAGGTGCTCAGCTGTGCCAGTTGCTGGCCATCGATATTGCGTCGGTTATCGGGCTTGATTTGTTCCATATTGGCCTGATACCGGAAGTGTGCCTGCCGTGTTAGCCGGTCGATGCGCTTGCTATGGCGCATATCGTACTCCTGCTGAACCAGGATTTCCAGCAGTTGCAGGGTGTCTAGGTTCGCGCTTTGGCGCGCTGACAGGATGTTTTCCAGCGCGGCAGCCATGCCATGCAGCCGCAGATCCTTCATTCGTTCGATGGTTTGTGTGTACTTCATATGATTGTTTTGATTGGTTATTGGTAGTTCTTGGGGCCCCTGATATTATGGTGCTGCGGCAGCCCCGCATCAGGGGTCACTAAAGCAGCCCCGAAGAGCGGACTTTCGCACAGGCGCCTGATGTAATGATAGCCGATGGTCTCAAGTGCTAGCGCATGGCAACATGCTTCGTTCAAGCGTTCCTGGCCGTGTTTGCGACCTAACGCAAGGATGCCCTGGCAGCTCTTGTAGTTCTGTTCAGGATGTTTCGACCTGCCCATTATCAGAACCACTGCCTTATGGACCTCTTTGCCCAGCTTTGCTGCTTCGCTTTCCAGCCACTGTGGGTTGATGCTGTTCAGGTATGCCTTGTGGTGCGACGCCAGGTGATCTGCCAGCGTGGTATACCGCTGACCAGTCACCACATGGGTAGCCACACAGGTTGACTTGTGGTACACTTTCACCAGCCGTTGACTTACAACTACTTGTACCCGCTGTCCGGCGAGTTCATAAGGAACGCTGTAATGTTCTTTTCTGGTTCCCAGGTACACATGCCCATTGCTGCCTACCTGAAGCTGATAGCTCTTTACCAGTACATAGCCCTCCGATGGCAATGGGCGCATCTTGGCCTTTTCATCGCGCTCATAGAGTCCCTGCCGGCTCACGCCATAGTCTTTCATTACGCGGTTATTGAAGTCCTCGCAGCTGGCCTGTAAACGGGCGTTCAGCTCCTCCAGGTTGTAAAATGACTGATTCCGAAGACGGCCATATACCTGTTGATAGAGGTGATTTACCGAACCTTCTACGCGCGACTTATCCTTCGGTTTTCCCACACGCGTCAACAAAACACTCACTCCGTAGTAGTTCGCAAAGTCCAGCAATGCCTCGTTAACTTCTGGTTCGTAACGATCGCTCTTCTTGGCAGCTGTACGCATGTTATCGAACACCAGACAACGCGGCAGAGAACCCAAGCTTGACAGACCTCTCGCCAGACCCCACAACAAGTCCTCTGTACGCTGGCTTGGCAAGGCTATCGCTATCGTTTTGTGGCTGTAGGCCAAGGTCATCACCAGTACCTCGCAGGGGGTCAGATTCCCGGAACCAGCATCTGTCAGGTACAGCCTGTCGCCGGCAAAGTCAACCAGAACCTTGTCACCAGGCTCATGTACCATAACCAGGCTGGTTGAACGACTCTTCGCGTAACGTTGCAGGTAATAACAGAACTGTGAGTAACGGTAACCTGTACGCCCAGAGCTATACTCTTCTTCCCACAACAGCTGCTTCGTTAGATGCTTATGCTGCTCCAGTTCCCGCAGATAATAGTCTGCCCGCTCCAAGAAGGCCCCGTAACGCGAAGTAACCGTCGCATGCTCCGGACTCAGTATCCCGATCAGCTCATTGGGATCCTGGTTCAATACCGATGTCAGGCTTACTCCGCTTTTCTCAAAACGCCGCAAGTACTCCTTCACCGTGTTTTTGCTCATCCGCAGCTCACGCGCTATGGCCTTTATCGCCATGCCACGCTCATAATGAAGCCGCAATACTTGTTTTACTTCGTTCATCGTCTTTGTTTGGTTTGCCATCGGTCTTCGGTTCTGAACCGAAGATCATTCTGCCAATGCCAAACAAAGGGGGTCAGTTTTCCGGAATAAAACCCATAATCAGGGGGTCAGCTTCCCGGAATGGGGGGTCAGTTTGAAACGGAATGGGGGGTCAGTTTGGTGCGGAATTCTCAATGAGCAAATTTATTGCCAAAATATTGCTTCTTGAAATGTAAGACAAAATTTTACCAAACGTAAATAACTGCAACTATAATTTCCAAGCCTATTTAACTAAATATGTTAATATCTGTATTTAAATCTACACCAAAGTTAGGAATTCGTCGGTGTATCTCAATAAACAAAGCTTCCAAATTCCGCTTAGAAATCCTTCTACACAGAGGAATAGACAGACCCCAATTTTCAATATTGTTAATAAACACATTTGAAAGTTTAACCTTGAAAACATCAAACTCAATGTGCATCCATGACTGACAAAAATCCAGCATTTTTCGGTCTGAATACTTCGCGTTGACACCTATAAGCAACAATAGCTCATTCTTCAATGGCAGAACATGAAAGTAAAAGTTATTTAGATCTAGTTCACCAAGCTCCGGTGAATCATCAAGGCTGGTAGCGCTAAAAATGGATGAAGCGTAAACATCCAACTTCGGGTATCTATATGAGAAGAACACAAAATTCTCATTGGGAGACTCAATCTCATCTTCCAGATCATGTTTCAATATATTAAGATCACGCAGACCCAGAGAATTTCCAGTAATCATATCTTTTAGCATATTCTCATCAACAACATCTGAAAGGGTTTCTGCCGACAGCATTCTGGAGAATTTCTCTATATTCAACTCCTTCTTTCTTATTTCCGCACAAGTAGCTCTGTAACTAAATAACAAAAACGCCTCGTAGGTTAACAAATCGCAAGAATCATGTTCGATTGATCTGAATATCTTAGTGTCATGCACATTACAGAACAACTTATGCGATAGTGCTTGCCTAACACCGACTTGCTTCAACTCAAAAGGCGAACCAACATTTCCCTCCCAATGATTCACATCTTTAACTCTAAGTTCGACAACCTGCCCATTTACTGAAATGTTATTCAAAATACCATTTCTTTGAACTAAATGGGAGTTTATTGCCATTTCCTCGCATCCTTTGGCAAAGCACTTCCATCCTTTTTCTTTTACATTTTTGTCAATTTGAGCGATAACACTTTTCAGATTCTGCATATTCAAGGTTTAAGAAAAAATCAGATGACCGTTTGCTTCCACTATTATAGTAAACAACCCTAATAATTAAGGCAAAGATTACTCCTACTTCTGCGCAAACCGGTACAATACCAATCCGATCGCCGCAAAAATGACATTCGTAATCCATACAGCTACCAAGGGATGGATGAGGTTGGTAGAACCCATTGAAATAAAATACTTGCTTACAAAGAGGTAGAAGATGATGATGAAGATGCCGATGCCGAGGTGCAGCCCCAGGCCTCCGCGCACCCTTCTCCCGGCCACACAAACGGCAATAAAAGACAGGATAAAGGTGGAGAAAGGCGTGGCGTAACGCCGGTGCAACTCCGTCTGATAAAACTCAATACCGTCGGCTCCGCGCTCCTTTTCCTTGGCTATGAAGGCCTTCAGTTCGCCCATGTCGAGCGATTGCACATCTTCGGGCCGGAAAAAGAAATCGCTCGGTGCAAAAGCCAGCGCCGTATCCATGTTTTCAATCAGCTCCAGCTTTTGTGAGCCGTCCGGATTGAAGCTGCGCACTTTCACCCGCTGCAGGCGCCATTTCTTCGCCTGGTAATTGTAATTGATGTTCTGGGCGAACAGCACGCTTTGCATGCGGCTGTTTTCAGATTTCTCGATGGTTACGCCACCGCCGGTACTGTCGTTGTTGTTGAAATACTCCATGTACAACAACACACCCGGCTTGATCTGGCGGTAGATCGTGCCTTTGAAATTGCTCCAATAGCCGCGGGTATAGCGGTTTTCGAAAGCCACCCGTTTCTTGTCTGATTTGGGAATCACCCAGCCGTTGAGGTAATAGCTCAAGCCGGCCAGGAGCAGCGACGCAAGCATATAGGGGTACAGGATGCGTTTGAAGCTGATTCCCCCGGCCAGCATCGAAATGAACTCGCTGCGCATCGCCAGGCGCGAAGTGAAATAAATCACCGCCACGAAAATGAAAACCGGCGAAAACGTATTCAGGAAGAAGGGGATATAATTCAGGTAATAATCAAAGATGATGGCATTCACCGGCGCATTGCGTTCCAGGAAGTCGTCGAGCTTTTCACCGATATCGAACAGCAGGATGATGGCTACAAACATCACCAGCGTTACTGCAAACGTGAGCAGGAACTTTTTGATGATATACCAATCGAGCATTCCGGGCTTGAGCCGCATCACATCTTTTGCATGAGTTTAACAAGCATTTCTGATTTCCAGGATGCAAAGTTCCCTTCCAGTATCTGTTTCCGCGCTTCCCGCACCAGCCAGAGGTAGAGGCGCAGGTTCTGCAGGCTGGCGATAATCGGCCCGAGCATTTCTCCGGCCACAAAAAGATGACGCAGATAGGCTTTGGAATATTCGGGCGTCAGGAGCGGGTCGATCGGGCTGTGATCGTTTTCCCATTTCTTGTTGCGCGCTGCGATAACGCCTTCAGTCGAGAACAGTGTGCCGTTGCGGCCATTGCGCGTTGGCATCACGCAATCGAACATATCGATGCCGAGGGCGATGGATTCGAGGATATTGGCCGGAGTGCCCACACCCATGAGATAGCGGGGTTTTTCCTGCGGAAGGATGGCGCAGACATCGGCCGTCATGGCGTACATGTCTTCAGCCGGCTCGCCCACACTCAGCCCTCCGATGGCGTACAAAGGCGCTTCGTGTTCGAGCACGCGGGTGGCGCTTTCCTTGCGCAGGTCGGGATAGACGCTGCCCTGCACGATGGGAATCAGGGCCTGTTCGTTGTTGTACAAAGGCGCCGTTTCGCGGTAGCGCAGCATGCACCGGTCGAGCCAGCGGTGCGTAAGCCCAAGGGATCGTTTGGCATAGCTGTGCTCGCAGGGATAGGGCGTGCATTCATCAAAAGCCATCATGAATTCGGCCCCGATGCTGCGTTGGATGTCTACGACGCGTTCGGGCGTAAACAAATGGCTGGAGCCGTCGATATGGCTGCGGAACTTGACGCCTTCTTCGGTGAGTTTCCGCATGGCCCCGAGCGAATACACCTGGTAACCGCCGCTGTCTGTGAGCACCGGCCGGTCCCAGTTCATGAACAGATGGATTCCGCCGGCGCCTTCCAGCACCTGTGTTCCGGGCCGCAGATAGAGGTGATAGGTATTGGCCAGCACGATCGGTGCATCCAGGTCGTTGAGCAGGAAATGCCGGTGCAGGCCTTTCACCGTCGCCGCTGTGCCCACCGGCATGAAGATCGGCGTCGGAATCAGTCCGCGTTGCGTGCGCAAGAGCCCGGCCCTGGCTGCGCTGTCGCGGTCTTTATGCTCGATGACAAAATCCAAAATGCGGCCTGAATCAATATTCAAAAAGCAGGGAGAACTGAAAAATGCGCGGATGCAGGCTGTTGAGTGATCCGGAATAGATACTGCCGGGCACCTTCACGAGGGCATTGCTGATGCTGTTGCTCATCTTGAGTTCCAGCCCGAGCATGATGTAATCGAGGTGAAACTCCACGCCTGTTCCAAATTCGTAATAGAATACGTTCTTCTTACTGGCGACGATGGGCTTCACCGGATTGAGATCAGCATCTTCATTGGATTGAAAATCGTGCGTCCAGCGGGTGCCTCCCAAGGCGTAGAAACGGGTATTTTTATGGCGGTCGCTTTTGTACTTGAACGATATCGGAATATCAAAACTCACGGTTTCCATTTTGATATCATCCAGGCGGTCGTTGAATTGGTATTTCAGGTTGCGTTGCAGCAGGTGAAGCATGGCAAGCGTCCGTACCTCCATGTGTTCACTGAGCCGGAAGGCCACCAGTCCGCCGAAACCGATCCCCGGAAAGCCCTGGGGCGTTATGGTATAAAGAGAATCGGTGGTACGGAAATAGGATTCGGAGAACGTCGTTTTCATCTTGGCATTGGCCAGCGCGATGCTGATGCCAAAGTGCATGGGCTTGTATTCGCGCGTCGGGTCAACCTGCTGAGCAGACACAGTCTTTGCGGCGGCTGTCAGGGCGATCAACAGCAGCAAACCGTTCTTGTATGTGCGCCATATGTTCAACGTGTGCCGGTGTATAGGGTACAAATGCCAAATGTAAGGGGTTCTGCAGTGGCTTCGCTGCAACCGCAATTTTTCATGATGGTTGTGAAGTCGTTTCCATCGGGGAAAGCTTTCACCGAAGCCGGCAGATACTGGTAGGCATTGGAGCTGCCTGAAATGAGTTTACCCAGGAAGGGCAACACTTTGCCAAAATAGAACCAGTACAGTTGGCGGAAAGCGGCCGAGCGCGGACGGGAAAACTCCAGTACGATGAGTTTGCCTCCGGGTTTGAGTACCCGCGCCATTTCCTTCATTCCTGCTTCCAGGTGCTCGAAATTCCGCACACCAAAACAAACGGTGCAGGCGTCGAAGCTATTGTCTTCAAAAGGAAGGGATTCAGAATCGGCCTGCATGAGGCGGATCTTGTGGTTGAGCGATTTGCGGGTAATTTTCTTGTCTCCCACGCGCAGCATGCCGGCTGAGATATCTACGCCGATGATTTCTTTCAAGGCAGGCAAACGGCTCAGTTCGATGGCCATATCGGCGGTTCCGGTGGCCACATCGAGCAGGCGTTCGGCTCCGGAAGCTTCGATCTTCCTGCGCACTTTTTTACGCCAGCCCACGTCGACGCCGAAAGACAGTAGCCTGTTCAGCAGATCGTAACGGCCGGAGATATCGTCGAACATCTGTTCAACCTGCTCCTTTTTGGAATCCGAAGATTCGGGCGATGGTTTTACCTGTGCGGTCAAGGGCTGCAAATATACAATCCACCTAAGTTACCGACCTTTGCAACGGATGGACAACAAACAAGTGGTAGCCAACTTCATCGGTTCATGGCCTACAGCCGATATCATGCCGCAGTATGACAAGCCCGAATTTGCGTTCATCGGACGAAGCAATGTCGGTAAGTCATCCCTTATCAATATGTTATGTTCCCGCAAGAACCTGGCCCATGTTTCATCCAACCCTGGCAAAACCCAAACCATCAACCTGTACACCTTGGGAGAAACCTGCTTGCTGGCCGACTTGCCGGGTTACGGATACGCCCGTGTGTCGAAGGAAAAACGCGGGGATTTCGACAAAATGATGCGTGGCTACTTCGAAAAAAGACCAAATCTTTACTGTGCCATGGTGCTGATCGATGCGCGCATTCCGCCACAAGCCTCTGATATCAATTTTCTGAACTGGCTTGGCTCGAACGGCGTGCCTGTATCGATTGTTTTCACGAAGGCCGACAAGAAAAAATCTTCCGGACTGGAAAAGCAGCTGCAAGCAATACGCGATGCGTTGCTGGAACATTGGGAAGTGCTGCCGCGCGAATTCATCACCTCGGCCAACGACCAGAGCGGCCGGACCGAACTGCTGGAATTCATGCTGAGTGCGGGTTGAGACCCGATCGCTACGGTCGGAATTCAATCCTCTCCTACTTGCATCAGACCTGCAGCGATGGCATCGGCATACAGCCTGCCACTGCGGCTCAGGCTGAAGCGCGGCCCATCGTGTTGCACCCAGCCCCGGGTTTCGAGTTTCAATAGTTCATGTTCCAGACCGGGAACAAACGCAGGCCAGTGTTGTCTTGCCCAATCCAGATTGAGCCCTTCGCGCATGCGCAAATGGGTCATCAGCCATTCATTGTAGCGTTCCTTAGGGCCGAGTAATTCGCCTTCCTTTTCCATTCCCTCGGTGACGGCACGTATATATGAGGCATTGTCGGCGGGGTTCCAGCTGCGGTATGCTCCGTCGTAGGAATGGGCCGAGGGACCGAGACCGAGGTAGGGCTGATTTTTCCAGTAGGCGCTGTTGTGACGGGCGCGGTGGCCCGGTTTGGCGAGGTTGCTGATTTCGTAGTGATCCCAGCCGGTTGCTTCGGCACGCTCGCACAGCATTTCAAACTGCCTTGCCTGGTGTTGTTCTTCCGGCGCTTCGTATCGGCCTGTATGCACCAGTTTTTCGTACGGCGTACGCTCTTCCAGTGTCAGGGCATAGGCGCTGAGATGGTCCACGCCCGAATTGAAGATAAAATCCAGGTCGTGCAGCCACGATGCATCGCTTCGGAGCG
This sequence comes from Bacteroidota bacterium, assembly GCA_046314695.1. Classification (GTDB taxonomy): domain Bacteria; phylum Bacteroidota; class Bacteroidia; order NS11-12g; family UBA955; genus REEB481. Next base: position 8,633 of record JBKDBI010000283.1, read on the forward strand.
GGCCTCCGTAGATCAGATCGGCGTTCACGGAAGGGAAACCGGCTTGCAACAAGGTATCCAGCGAATCGAGGGCTTCTTTGGCGTTATGGCTGCGGTTCATCCAACGCAATTCTTCGTCGTTCAGGCTTTGCAGTCCCAGGCTGATGCGGTTCACGCCGGCTTCAAGCCAGGTAGCAGCGGCAGTCGGATTCACATCGTCCGGATTGGCTTCCAGCGTAAATTCCGCATCTGCTTCCAGGGGAAAGACAGTGCGGAGTTCATACAGAAAGTCGGCCAACAGCGCAGGCTCTATGACCGAAGGCGTGCCACCGCCGAGGTATAAAGAAGAGAAAGTCGCCTCGTTCCAAACGGCGTCATCCCGCTGCCTGCGCGCTTCTTCCAATATCGCCTGGAGCATTTCAGGCTGGCCTTTGCGGTTCACAGTGAAATGAAAATTGCAGTAAAAGCAGGCTTTTTTGCAGTACGGGATATGGATATAGAGGCCGGCCAAGGGGTTTCAAAAATGCACCCGCCCTGCGTAATTTGCACACATGCGGCTGCGGCGGGGACTTAGTTTTTTGTTATTCCTCCTGCCCGTCATGATTCAGGCGCAAGACAGCATGCGCGGCAACAGGCAAACCCGAAGCATCGCAATGCTGCATCAGGCGGGCTATCTCGAAGCCGGCTGGATCCATACAGGCGATGATCGATGGCAATTGCAGCGTGGCCCGCGGTATTTCTGCGACAGCATCCTGGCTTCTGAATGGCCGGTGGTTCCTGCTATCAACAAGCAGAAACCGATGCGATTGGACAAGCTGGATGCGCTTTGCCACGAACAACTGCAGCTTGCACTGGCCAGTGGTTATCCCTTTGCGCGGATTGAAACCAGGCACAGACCTTACTTGTCTGGTTTCTGCATCACAGAAATCAAGTCTGACAAAGGTCCCTTGCTTACCTGGGACACCTTATTATTCAGTGGCAAGCCACCATTTGAAGCCGAATGGCTGGCGCGGGCACTTGGCATGCGCAGCGGCACACCGTTTTTCGAACCAGACCCGGAATGGTTGCGCAACCGATTGCGCCTGGCCGGACCGGTGCAATGGCGCGGCCAGCCGGATGTACTGTTTACTTCTGACCGTGCGTATCTGTTGTTACCCATCACCTTGCGCAAAGCCAATGAGGCCCTCTTGCTGGCAGGTTTATCCAATCCGGAAGGGGAACGTTGGCAGCTCACAGGCGAAGCACGGCTGCACCTGGAGAATATTGGTTCAAAAGGCAAAGGTTTGCATGCCGAGTGGCGCAGTTTCAGTGGTTCGTCGCAAGAATTGCAATTAAGTGGTTCGTGGGCTTATCCCTTGGGATTGCCCTTGCGGCCTGAAGCGCATTTTTCCCTTTTCCGGCTCGACAGCAGCGTCAGTTCACTGCAGGCCGGGCTAAGGGCTGACTGGCCCTGGAGCAACAAGCTCCGCATCGGTGCCGGATTATCGGTTCAAGACCACAGCCAGCAAGCCACCGACACGGCCTTTGTGCGCAGTACCCGAAGTTTACCCGACAACCTGGGCAGCAGGGTCAACATGTACAGCCTGCGCATGGCTGTGGGCGGCTTTGATGAGCCACTGCAACCCAAACAAGGCACCGAAATGCAGCTGGAGGCTTCGTTGGGCTTTCGCAGCCTGAAGCGCGATGCGCGCATCGACGCGATGGAATGGGCCGGCCTTCCGGGTTTGTACGATTCGCTCGAACTGGCCGGAGCGCTGCGCAGCAACCCGATACAAATCCGTTTTCGCGGCGCGGCAGCACTTTCACTCGGCCGCAGGCTGGTATGGTTCAACAGCGCACAGGCACAGTGGTTGAACGATCAACGCATAGGCAAAGCACAGGCAGAGCGCCTGGGTGGTTACAGAAACCTCAGGGGTTTCAGGGAACAGAGTATTTTTGCAACCTCTTACTTCATGTTCAACAGCGAATTGCGACTGCTCACAGGCGATTATACCCATATCGGGATTCTGCTCAACGGAGCCATGACGCAGTTCAATGCTGTATCGGGGGTTCAGCAGCGCAGGCTTGGAGCGGCTGGTATCAGTGCGGTATTTGAAACCGGAGCCGGCTTGTTGCACATGGTTTGGGCGGCAGGAGCAGAACAGGGTCTTCCATTCTCGATCAACGCATCGCAGTTTCATGTTGGCTTAAGCAGTCGGTTCTGATGTATCGCTTTCTCAGTTTCTGGTTTTTCATCTTCAGCCTTGCAACGGCCTGGCAAACAGCGGGAGCACAGACTGACAGCAACGCGGTAAGACCGGCATTCGACAGCACCATGCGCTATCGCAGCTGGCAGGGGAATATTCCCTTTGCCGACAGCAACCGTACCGATTCGTTGCGTCAGGCACTCGACATGCTTTACCGGCCGGCGTTCAACCGCACGCCCATGCCTCCCGCCACCGAAGCCTGGTCGCCTTTTAAGAACCTCGTTTACAAAAAGCAGGTGAACGCACGGAACTGGTTCTTTTATATCAGCCTGCTTATTCTGGCCTTGGTACTCATCAATAAGAACAGTTTTCCGGCGGTATACAGCGTGCGGCTGCGTTCCGTGTTTTCCAGATCAGCCTTTCATGATCTCATGGAAAACCTCAAGACCCAGACCGAACTGAGCAGTGTTCTGGCCATTTTGACAGCACATGCCGTGATGGCGCAACTCATTGTAATTGCCCTCATGGCCTTTGGTTATTCGCTGTTAGCCAACAATTTCCTGTTCTTCCTTTCGGTTTTCATCTTTTTGCTGGCCTGGTGGATTTTACTTTTCCTGGTTCAATACCTCCATACACGCATTCTCGGGATGGGTGGCATGCACAGAACGGCCATGATGGCAAAGACAAATCTTGAACTTTTGCTCAGCCTGGGGCTGCTTCCGATAAGTCTTTTCGTTTATCTGAATCTCGACCGTTTAGACACTAACGTGGTCGGAGCGGCTATGTTAGTGCTGCTTTCCGCTCTGCTTGTCGCGCGGTTTTCGATTGCGCTCTTTCAACAATTCAAGTTCGGACATCTGAATTTCTTCGGGTTGTTGTATTTTTGCGGTCTTGAACTTTTGCCCCACTTGCTGGTGCTCACGTTCATAACCCAAGCGCTTCGATGACAAGGGAAAACAAGGTAAAGAGTATCCTCATTACGCAACCACCGCCGGAACCCGGCAAGAATGTGTACGAGGAGCTCGCCAAAAAGCACAAGCTGAAAATCGACTTCCGCTCATTTATCCATATAGAGCCGCTGATAGCCAAGGAGATACGTAAACAACGCGTCAATATTCTGGAACATACAGCTGTCATTTTCAACTCCCGCAACGCGGTAGACAACTTCTTCAAGGTTTGCGAATCTCAGAAGATTGAGATGCCAGCCGATATGAAGTATTTCAGCCTGAACGAAGGCATTTCAAACTATGTGCAGAAGTACATCGTGCTGCGCAAGCGGAAAATGTTCAGCGGCAAGGGAACAGAAAAAGACTTCCTGCAGCTCTGCAAGGCGCATTCAAAAGAAAAATACTTATTTCCCTGCAGCGACATCCGCAAGCCGAGCATTCCCGATTTCCTGACTGCCCAAAAAATCGCGTTCAGCGAATTCATTATCTACCGGACAGTCAGTAGCGATTTGAGCGATCTGGCAGATGTGTTTTATGATATCCTGGTGTTCTTCAGCCCGGCGGATATCAAATCGCTGTACGACAACTTCCCCGATTTCAAGCAGAATCTCACCCGTATTGCAGGATTCGGTGACAGCACGCAGAAAGCCATTCTCGAGCACGAACTGATCCTTGATATTCCTGCGCCGACGCCCGATGCTCCGAGCATGGTGGCCGCACTGGAAACTTACATCAAGCGAGCCAACGCGGGCTGATCAATCGCGCAAGGCCTTGCCTGCAACGAGCCAACGCGTTTTTCCCGCCTGGCTCAGGTATATACGGTACTGATCTCCTTCTTTCATGTGCAATGCGTTTCTTGCCTCTTCGGAACGCAAGGGCATTTCACGCGATTTGACGGATGCCGCACTGATTCCTGCAGCTTTCAAAGCGGCGGCCGATTTGCTCATGGATTGGTTTTCCAGCAACAACACAATTGCAGTCCAACGGCCGGGATAATTACGGTCAATGGCAGGCGTAAACCACAAAGTGCCCCGTGCATTTCCGGAAATCCAGCCCTGCGGCGGATTCCTTTGCAGGAGTTCCGATTTTATCAGCCCCGGGGAGGGTTCAAACAGGAAATCTCCGCCCGTGCCTGGCAACACAGCCTTTGGCCAGGGCAAGAGCGGAGCCTGCAATCTATGCGTTTCGCTTGCTTCGTCCATTTCAACTACACAAAGCTCCGGCGAAACAACATTTCCAACGCCTGGCTGTAATTCTGCCAATAGTTCTTTCACTTCGCCCTGATGCGACATTACCCAAAGCCTGGACAGGCCGGGAAAGGCATGATAGATGGCCTGGATATCGTCGAGGGGAGAAAGCTTTATCATCCAGTTTTTCCCGCGTTCAGCAAACTGTCTGTATAGGTTTTCCGGTTCAGGAACATAGTGTTTGAACCCCGTTTGCCGGCGGCCTTCGCTTCTTCTGTCCGGATCGAAATAGACCCAATCGGCCACAGCTTCAGCGTTTTGGAGGAAGGATTCTGCCACAACTGCCAGGCGCTGTACATGTGCAACTCCCATACGTTCAGCATTAAAGGCGAACAGATCAAAGAGTTCTTCATCCGGATCGCAGGAAAAGACCTGTTGGAATCCAGGGGCCAGGTTCAGGCAATCTGCCCCCAGGCCGCCGCATAAATCGTACAGCAGCGATCCCCTCATTTTGAGCGCTTTCCACTTGGCCAAGGGCTCTGAGCTGGCTTGTTCCAGTCCCTGCCGGGTAAAAAAACAGCCAGCGGCGGCCATTGCAGGCAAGCGCTTCATCGCTTTTTGGTAAAGTTCATGTTGAACAAGCAGGAATTGATCAAGCAATTTCGATTTGACCGTCAATGACTTAGCATCAACATGCCCACTAAACAATACACGGCATGCTTCTTGCGTTAGTGTAGATGAGGCGAGTATCTCCTTAAATTTGTAACCCATTAAAACCGGAAAGCCGTGAATAACAAGTTCAAAATTACCGCAATGTTCCTGATTGGCAGCACGCTGGTATTGCAATCGTGTGTCGCCAAAAAAGGCAGAGGATGCCCTTCTGTGAACGGCATGAAAGATGTGAAGACCGAGAATCGCCGTTGAAAACCGATTTTCAGTACCTCGAAAACGAACAACAGTTGGAAGCATTGCTAATAGCCAGCCATGCAAGTCCTCAGTTCGTTTTCAAGCACAGCACGCGCTGCAGCATCAGCAGTACTGCTTTAGGACGCTTTGAGAAAGTGCAGGACCCTGCTGCCATGCCCGAAGGATGGTACCTCGATCTGATCAGATACCGGCATTTGTCTGACGCGCTCAGCGAGGTGTCCGGTGTTCAGCACGAGAGTCCGCAAGTATTGCTTTTCCGCGAAGGCCGGTGCATTTACCACGCTTCGCACCTTTCGATCCGTCCGGAAGAGTTGGCTGTTGCAGCCTCCGGTTAATCCGGTTTCCGCGCTGACGTCCAGACGCTGACCCCACAGGGTGCATTGCGTCGTACAATCCATTTGTTTTCCAGTTTCAGCCAACCGATCAACAGGCTATTTACCCAGTCAGGCAATGCGAAAATGGCAGGTGCATTTTCAGGCACGGGCGCATTTTCAGCAGGTTTTCTGCGCAGCAAGCTCATGATGCGCAAGGGCAGGAACAGCAAGGCGTTCCAGTATGCTGTCCGGCCGACTTGATAACCGGCGGTTGATACTTTTTCCTGCATTTCGGCAAGTGAATAACGGCGGTAATGGTGGTTAATCACATCGTGTTGCGACCACAGTGAGGCGTGTGCCGGTACCAGGATCAACGCGCGGCCTCCGGGTTTGAGGTTTTTAAACCAGGTTTGCAAAGCCAGTCGATCGTTTTCAAGGTGTTCGAGGCAATCGGATGCGATAAGCAGATCGAACGGCTCTTCGAAAGTAAAACGCTGTGCATCGTGCACAAAAGCCTCGCTGATTCCACGCGCCTTACAAACGGCGATGGCGTCTTCACTGAAATCGATGCAAGTCACATTCGGGTAACCGGCCGCATGCAAAAAGAGTGCGAGTGCTCCTCCCCCGCTTCCCACATCGAGGATACGGCTATTGTTGGTTATTCCTTCCTGGCGCATCCACCGCAGAATAAAATCGCGCCGTGCAACAAACCACCAGTTAGACTCTTCGGAGAGATGGTATTGGGCTTCGTAAGCTTTGTCCATGTAAGTTGGCTGGCGGCGCTCAGTTTTGCGCTGCAAACTGCAGGTTCAGCACCTGTTCGATATCGGGATGGAGGCTGCGTGCGACAGGGCAGGTTTCTGCCACTTTGCGTAAAATTTGTTTCAGTTTTTCGTCTTCCATCCGGGTTGTTGACAGGAAGATTGTCATATCGACTTCGATGCGGGAGATGCGGCGTGGATCGGATGCCATATATTTGGTGACACTGGCTTCCATGCCGGGCAAATCCACACCATGCGCTTCTGCGTAAATACCGAGCGTGGTGATCATGCAATTGCCCAGGCTGGCAGCGCAAAGGTCAGTCGGTGAAAACGCTGCGCCTTTTCCTTTGTTATCTACAGGTGCATCGGTTTCTATCATCTGTCCGGAACGCACATGGGTCGTTTCGGTATGCAGTGCGCCTTTATACACGATTCTTGCCGTTGTCATGAATGCAAAAATGCCTAATTTTGTTCAAAGCCTTGAAAGTTTCCCCTAAGCTCTTGCTCCTGTTGCTGACCTTGCAGTTGTTTAATCTGCTGCAAGGGCAGGAAGACCGCAGTCTGTCTTTCTACATCAGCGGCTACGGAAAAGGCATGGGCATCGGCATCAACAGCACACGGCAGGCCGGAGAAAAGTCGTCTTTACTCTACGCTGCAGAGTTTGGCAACCTGCGCCATCCCAAGGAAATCGACATCATCAATTCGTTGATCCCGAACAGTTCGGCATATGTTTTTGGGAAAGTAAACCGCGCGTATTTGCTGCGTCTGCTGGCCGGGAAACAGTTTAGCCTGTCGGAACGGAGAGACAGGAAAAGTGTAGGCTTGAAAGCCAATGTGCAAGGAGGACTTACGATGGCTTACCTGGCTCCGGTTTACGTTGACCTGCTGTATATCGACAATGCAGCGGCCTATTACAGGCCAACGCGGTACAATCCGCTGTTGCATCAACAGGCCAGGATTGGTGGACGTTCGGGCTTCACGTATGGATTGGGGGAAGGCACGCCGAGACCGGGATTGCATATCCGGGCCGGTCTGGAAGCGCGATGGGGCAATTACCAGAACGATTTTAAGAGTATCGGATGCGGCGTAATGTTCGACATCTTCCCTAAAGCATTGCCGATCTTTTATGCAGGAGATAACCAGGCCCTCTTCTCCTCCTTTTATCTTACTTTCGCGCTCGGTTCCAACCGCTGAAAATCGTGATAGAATTACCGGTTACAACACCTGAAAAGAAAGGCATCTCGAAGCCTTCATGGTTAAAAATCGAATTACCTACAGGCGAAAATTACTCGCGTGTCAAGAAGATTGTGCGCGAACACAAGTTGCATACGATTTGTGAAGACGGTCGTTGTCCGAATATGGGGGAATGCTGGGGTGCCGGTACGGCCACCTTCATGATCCTGGGCAATGTTTGTACCCGAAGTTGTTCATTTTGCGCAGTTGCAACGGGCCGCCCGGGCGAATATGACCTGGACGAACCGGTGCGCGTGGCCGAGGCCATTCGCCTGATGGGTGTAAAACATGCGGTGATCACTTCGGTAAACCGGGATGAACTAAAAGACAAGGGCGCTGGTGTATGGGCTGCCACGATTCGCGAAGTGAAGCGCGTAAATCCGCAAACGACGATGGAAACCCTGATACCCGACTTCAAGGCGCATTGGGATTTGCTGGAAATGGTGATTGCTGAAAAGCCCGAAGTAGTAAGCCACAACATGGAAACCGTAGCCCGGCTTTACCGCCTGGTGCGTCCGCAAGCCAAATACGAACGCAGCCTCGAGCAGATCAAACGCACGAAAGAATGCGGATTGCGCACCAAATCGGGCGTAATGTTAGGATTGGGTGAGACGGACGATGAGATACGCCAGATTATGGACGATCTGGTGGCGCATGGTTGCGAGGTACTCACCCTGGGTCAATACCTACAGCCTACGAAAATGCACCTCGAAGTGCGGGAGTTTGTGCACCCGGACAAGTTTGCTTTTTGGAAAGAGGAAGGCGAGCGTCGCGGTTTCAGGCATGTGGAAAGCGGGCCGATGGTTCGTTCTTCCTACCATGCGGAGAAGCACGTATTCTAAAGGAATACAGCACAGTTGCGTAACCTGAGAGGCTGTCTGAAAAGCCCGATTTCAGCCGTTCCTAAAATTTGACATTCCATTGCGGAAATCGGACTGAAAAGGGGGATTGCGTTTCGTTTTCTTGTCCTAAATTGCGCGTTGAATCCAGAATAAAACCATCTATGAAGAGATTATACGTATTGCTTTCTGCCAGCGCGCTGTTGACGGCAGGTGTGATCACCTTCCGCGGCAGCGGGGTTATTCCGCAGCCATTCGGAGAAAACCGCGCGAAGACAGAACATTCCAAAGAGGGCGAGAGTATCCGTGGGGCCCTTGAATCGAAGTATTCATTGCGTTTCAACCAGGAAACAGGCGATCTAGATCCTCAGTGGATGGCCGATGCAGTGAGCCAGGCTGACCGCATGGGCAGGCTTCGTCTGAACAAAAACCTGACTTGGGAGAATATGGGTCCTGACAATGTTGGTGGCCGAACCCGCGCTTTCCTCATCCACAAAGACAGCGGTAATATCTGGTTTGTCGGCGCCGTTAGCGGTGGCCTTTTCCGCAGCACCAGCTTTGGTTCTTCCTGGCAGGTAGTGAACGACAAACAGGAAAACCTCAGCGTGAACTGCATCGCACAAACCCTGAATGGAGACATCTTCTACGGAACGGGTGAAGGTGGATTTACCAACCTGCAGGGTACCCGCAATGGTTCCCCTGCTTTCATGGGTGCCGGCGTTTTCAAGAACGAAGACAAAGGCGGAACCAGCTTCAAACGCCTCCCAAGCACCAACAATGCGAATTTCACCACGGTGAATCACATGGTTGCACATCCCACTGAAAACAAACTTTTCGTTGGAACCAGCACAGGTATTTGGGTCAGCACCGATGGAGGCACCACTTTCAACCGTGTGCGCACAGGCAACACCCGCGAAATCAAAATTGCCAGCGACGGAACCATTTTCGCCAACGTAGGTAACCAGCTTGTACGCTCAACAGACGGCGGTTCCACCTATACCAATATGACCTTGACCGGCAGCTCCTCTGCTAACCGCATCGCGATTGCAGTGAGCCCTCAGGA
>JBKDBI010000284.1:0-2508 GCA_046314695.1 Bacteroidota bacterium
TGATCGACGCGTATTGCGCCGCATCCACATCCATCACATCCACCCACAGGCCGGGCAGATAGGCCAGCAGAGCGAAACCTGTCAGCCATTGCAGCTCGCGTTCACGCATGCCGCGAAGATACGATGGGAGGGGAAGGGCGCAGCTTCAAAGACGAAAGCCTGCCGGATGGGTAATTCCGGCAGGCTTTTCCTGATTAGGCTTGATTCAGCTGACTCAATACCCGAACAACTCCATGTCCTTCGGGTAAACCACCCGATAGGATACACGGATCTTCTGCGTCTCACCGGGCTTGAGGGTCAGTTTCCAGCTCAGTTCTCCGCTTTCCTTGTTGTGCTGGGTGCTCACGCCCGCCGGTGGCTCAAATCGCAGCTCGTCGATGCGGATTTCCTCGCTGGTGCTTACCGGAATCTGGTCTTTAATGTCGAGCGTAATCGCCTCGCGGTTCGTATTGTTCACCTGGATCTCATAACCCAGGCTCAGCGCCTTGCGGCCTCCCACGAGCTGACGGCTGGCGTAATTCGTCACCAGCTTGCGCTCGGTCAATGTCTTCTTGTCGCGCCCAAAAGAAAGCTTCAACGTGTCGGTGGCTGCGTTCAGCATGAGCTGGCTCTGGCCGGTGAAGCTGCCGCGGAAGAAAAGGTTCGCCGGTCCGGGCAACAGATTCAGTCGCTGCCAACCGGTAACATCCGCTACCAGAAATACCGCCTTGTCTACTTTCGGAATGCTGTAATAGCTGAAACGAGCCGGGAGTGTATCCGATTTCAAAGGCACCAATTGTGGTTTGCCGTCGGGAGGAAGCGTATACGGCAAGGCAATCTCGTAATCCACTGCGATGGCGCTGGTGTTCATTTCCACCAACGAACCGATGGTCTGGGTTTTCAGGCGGCGTTGTAATGCTTCTTGTTTATCCAGCGCGTCGTCATTTCCATCCATGTCTTCCCGCGATGCCGATACCGCCCCAGCCTCCATGGCTTTCATCTTCATGCCATCCACGTAATATCCATTCACATTCTGTTGCCTTCCTCTGAAACTCAATCCGCTGTTCTTCTGCAATACGGGCAGGTTGCTGTTGGAAATGGGCGTGCCGGTGCTGAGAATCAGCGGAACCTGGTTCCAGGCTTCGCCGCTGCGCTGGTAAACCTGGGCTTTGGAAATAATCTGCACCGGCTGCTGGATGCTTTCAGCCCGCAGATCGTATAAAGCAGACCAACCGGCATCGTTCACCAGGTACGTGAACTCAATGGTGCTCTGTACCGTGTTTTCGCTGGCGAGCTGCAGTACGATTTCTCCGTTTTGCTGGCCCTGCCCGGCGCTGTATTCATTGATCTGCCGCTGCAGGCGTTGCTGGTTTTCCTGCAAGGCAGACATCTTTCTTACGATATCAAAATGCTCTTCCCTGATCTGGTTCATCCGCAGCCGGAAAAGATCGGCCACCTTTTGCAATTCGGCTGCCGTCACGCCCACTTGCTGACCACCGATTTGCCGGTTGTTCAGGAACAGTTCCGATTCTTTTTCGAGCACATTCTTCCGGGTTTCCAGGCGGTAAATTTCCACCTTCAGCACCTCCACGGAATCCTGCCAGGTCTTGATCAGGCCAGGCCATTCGCGCGGACGTAGAAAGTTTGTGCGGTACGTGGCACTCAAAACCGCCACATTGTTCGAACTGGCCACCTGGATACTGGCCGGATTGATGCCGGTCGACAAATGACCGATCACCATTTCGCTGATGCCTTTCGGAATCTCACTCCGTACGCTGCGGTACACTTCGGCACCCTGCAGGTACACTTTGACACGTTCTACCTTGGAAACCAAAGGAGCAGGCTGGCTGAAAAGGGAAGGGATTAGGCCGGCAAACGCAAGGCCGATAAGGGTAAGACGCAGCATAGGCTTCAAAGATAAGTGCAGGCTGCAGGCGGAAAATAGTAAGCGCATACGGGCCTTCATTCACTTGCCAGCCAAAAGGTAAACGGGGCAGGCGTATTTTTGCGCTTTCAGGTGAAGGACATGAATTTGCAGGGGATGGATTTGCTGACAGACCGCTTCGGACGGAAGCACGACTATCTGCGCATTTCCCTCACCGATGCCTGCAACTTCCGCTGCGCCTATTGCATGCCCGATGAAGCTTACGATTTTATGCCGAAGCACGCGCTGATGCAGGTGGATGAAATTCGCAGGCTGGCCGCATTGTTTGTGTCGTTGGGTGTGAAGAAAATCCGGCTTACAGGCGGAGAACCATTGGCCAGGCCGGATTTCAGGGAAATCATCCAGGCCTTGCAACCCCTGGGTGTTGAATTGTTGCTCACCACCAACGGCAGCCTTATCCACCGCTATATCGATGCGTTGAAGGAAGCAGGCATGCGCAGTGTGAATGTCAGCCTCGATACCCTGCGGCCCGAACGCTTTGCCGCCATGACGCGCCGCGACCGGTTTGCGCGGGTATGGGACAATATCCAGTTGCTCTTGCAGGAAGGTTTCAGGGTGAAGATCAATGCCGTGGCCATGAAAGG
>JBKDBI010000285.1:0-7091 GCA_046314695.1 Bacteroidota bacterium
CGCGAAGGCATTGATCAAACCCGGAACTATCTGTTGCATCCGTCGGCCCGTGTCGGAACCATTGTAATGCTCACCAATCCGACCACCAATGTACGGGTGTTTGCCAGGGTGGTAGGCAATTACCGCAATGCCGAAATGCCGGGCATCGGTGTTCAGGTTACCCAGGCCGTGCGCGATGCACTGGCATCGGGTAGCAGCGAATTCAATCTCCGTTTGAACTACGCCCGCTGATACGGGCCATGCCCTTGTCTGCGATGCATTTTCTCCGGCCTGACCGGATCCTCGTAACAGGGCTGGGTGTCGCAATGGCCGGTATCTTGTTTTCGCCGGCACTCGGTTCTTTTGGAATCATCCTGGCGATGGCGGCGGCTTTGTGGTCGCTGTTCCGGAAAGATGCGATTGAGGTTCAGCAAGGAACCAGGCCTTCAGTTTATTGGTCCTTTTCCATTCTCATTATATGGTTAGCTGCGGTTTCCCTTTTCACCGGCTGGGACAAGGAAAGTACTCGGCTCTTCATTTTGAAATTGCCCCTGCTCTTGTTGCCTTTGTTGTTGCACGGAGCGCAGCGCCTGACAAGGGCACATAAGGCAATTCTGGCATCCATAGCCATCTGGAGTGTTTATGCGGCGGCAACTGCCAGTACATTGGTTTACCTGTCCGATATGGAATGGTACAACCAATTGGTATTGGAATCGAAGCCCATGCCGGTATTGGTGCGCATGCACCATATCGAGTTCAGCGTTTTCCATGCAGCTTCGGTATTGGCGGGTTTATGGCTGTGGAGCGGAAGGAAAAACAGTTCCTTACCGCGGATATTCCTTTGGTTCACTGTTTTCGCCGCCGCTGTTAACCTGCTAACGATCCATCTCTTGTCTGCCCGCACCGGATTGGTATCCCTTTACGCCGGTTTGGCGTTTTGGGCAATGTTGGCGGCAAGGCATCAATTGAAGCGTTTTATCTGGCCCGCATTGGGCGCATTGCTCATTGCATTGCTGGCCTTCCGGTTTTTGCCCAGTCTGAACAACCGCCTGCGCAATTCGTTGGAAGATTTGCAGACGGTCAACCAGAAAACAGACCCCAACGATCGCTCTTTTGCCCAGCGCGTGGAAGCCTGGAAGGCAGCTGCACATATCCTGCAGGAAGAGCCATTTACTGGTCTCGGCATGCACGACCTCAGCGGAGCCATGGACGCAGCGCATACCGCTCAGCAGAGCCGTGTTTTGCCATGGAACCGCAAGATGCCGCATAACCAATACCTGGAAAGCGGCATACAGGGTGGATTTCCGGCAATACTCCTTTGCCTCCTGGCCGTGTTGCTGCCCTTTTTTGCCGCTTGGCGGAATGGCAACCACATGGGATTTGCTTTCTTTGCGATGGCTGCGCTGGCCTTCGTTTTTGAAAGCCTGATGGAGCAGCAATCGGGTGTATTATGGCTGGTTTTCTGGACAGTCTTCAGCGCATCCACAAGAAATAAACAGGAAACTCTCTCATAATACTTGCATTTGAGGGGGAGAATTCCCATCTTTGCAGCCCCAAAATAAGGAATATTATGTCACGCATCTGTGATCTGACCGGAAAGAAGCCACTGAAAGGGAACAACGTTTCCCACTCCAATCGCAAGACCAAGCGCAGGTTCAACCCGAATCTCCAAACCAAGCGCTTTTTCCTGCCGGATACGGGCGAATGGATTACTTTGAAGGTGAGTACCTCAGCTATGAGGACCATCGACAAGATTGGTATCATCGCGGCACTCGACCGCTTGTTTAAGAAAGGAAGCATCTGAAATGGCTAAGAAAGGCAACAGGGTTCAGGTGATACTGGAATGCACGGAGCATAAGACTTCAGGTCGCCCCGGCACCAGCAGGTATATCACCACCAAGAACAAGAAAAACACTCCCGAGCGTATCGAATTGAAGAAATACAACCCGATTCTGCGCAAGATTACCGTTCACAAAGAAATCAAGTAAAACATGGCAAAGAAGGTAGTAGCAACGCTCAAGAAAGAAGGTCAGGGTAAAGACTACGTGAAAGTAGTACGCACCATACGCTCGCCCAAAACCGGCGCTTATTCTTTCAAAGAAGAAATCATTACCAGCGAAGCCCTGAAGGATTACTTCAACAAAGGCTGATAAAAGCTGAATTCCAGAAGATGGCTTCCTGAACTCCGGGAAGCCATTTTTGTTTATACTTGATAAACCATGGCTTTTTTTAATCTGTTCGGAAAGAAAAATCCGGAACCGGAAGATAAATCTAAACTCGATGCCGCAGTCCAGAAGACCAGGGAAAACCTCCTCGGTCGCATCGGCCGTGCTTTTCTCGGGAAACGCAGCATCGACGAGGATTTCCTGGATGAATTAGAAGAAATTCTCATAACAGGAGACGTGGGTGTTGAAACTACCATCGCGGTAATCGGCAGGCTGAAGGAAGCAGCGTCGCGTCAACCGTATCTGAACGAAGGAGAGCTTCAGGAACTGATCCGCCAGGAAGTAGCCGGCATGATGCCGGTAGCCGACGCAATGGCCATGGCTTCCGGCAAGCCTTATATCATCATGGTTGTCGGTGTGAATGGCGTTGGCAAAACCACGACGATTGGAAAACTGGCGCACCGGTTTACGGCAGACGGCCTCAAAGTTTTGCTCGGAGCGGGAGATACATTCCGCGCAGCAGCCGTCGACCAGCTCGGCACCTGGGCCCAGCGCTCGGGTTGCGATATGGTCAGCCTCGGCATGGGTGCAGACCCGGCTTCTGTGGCGCACGATGCGGTTAAGAAAGGTGTTGAAGGCGGGTACGATGTGGTAATTGTAGATACCGCCGGGCGCTTGCACAACAAGGTTGGTTTGATGAACGAATTGGCCAAGGTGAAGCGGGTAATGCAAAAATTCAGGGAGGATGCGCCCCACGAAGTGCTGCTCGTGCTCGACGCCAGCACCGGGCAAAATGCCTACGAACAAGCCAAGGAGTTTACACAGGCAACGCAGGTGAATGCACTCGCGCTCACCAAATTGGATGGAACGGCAAGAGGCGGCGTGGTACTCGGCATCAGCCACCGCTTCGGCGTTCCGGTTAAATATCTCGGCGTGGGAGAGGGTATCGACGATTTGCGACCCTTCGACGCACGTGAATTTGTGGATGCCTTATTCGGACAAAAAGCATGAAAACACGCAGCCACCGCAATCCCAAAGTCAATGTCATCACCCTCGGTTGTTCCAAGAACCTGGTAGACAGTGAAGTGCTGATGGGTCAGCTCCGGGCTTCGGAGTTCGATGTGGAACACGAAACCGCCCGCGAAGCCGAAATCGTCATCATCAATACTTGCGGCTTTATCGACAATGCCAAGCAGGAAAGCATCGATACCATCCTTCAGTACGCCGGCGCAAAAGCCGATGGGAAACTGGAAAAACTGTATGTAACCGGTTGCCTTTCACATCGCTACAAAGATGAATTGCAAGGTGAAATTCCGGAAGTTGACGCCTGGTTTGGCACACTCGATATGCCGCATTTGCTGCGCACAGTTGGTGCCGACTACAAGCACGAACTCATTGGCGAACGCCTGCAGGTAACGCCGCGTCATTACGCCTATATCAAGATCTCGGAAGGTTGCAACCGGCCTTGTTCTTTCTGTGCCATTCCCTTGATGCGCGGCAAGCATGTGTCTAAATCGTTCGAGCAAATCGAAGCGGAGGTAAAGAACCGTGTCAAGAACGGAACCAAGGAGTTCATGCTGATCGCACAAGACAGCACCTATTACGGTCTCGACCTTTACGGAGAGCGCAAACTGGCCGAGCTGCTGAAACGTGTTTCAGACATTGAAGGCGCAGAATGGATACGCCTGCATTATGCTTTCCCCAGCCAGTTTCCCGAAGATGTGTTGCCTGTAATGGCCGAACGCTCCAATATCTGCAAGTACCTGGATATACCGGTACAACACCACAGCGACCGGATGCTGAAGATCATGCGGCGTGGTATCACCAGCCGCAGGAGCGAGGAACTGCTTACCCGCATCCGCGAACAGGTTCCCGGCATTGCACTCCGCACCACCTTGTTGCTTGGCCATCCCGGTGAAACCGAAGCGGACATGGACGAGCTCTGCAGCTTTGTCGAGCGCTTTAAGTTTGACCGCCTCGGGGTCTTCACCTATTCACACGAAGAAAACACGCACGCCCATACCTTGCCCGACGATGTGCCTTCCGAAGTGAAGGAAGCACGTGCAGCGCGGATCATGGAAATCCAACAGGAAATCTCAGATGCAGCCAATGCCGCCCTGCTTGGCAAAGAGCTGAAGGTATTGATCGACCGGATTGAAGGGGAGCATTACGTAGGGAGAACAGAATTTGACTCCCCTGAAGTAGACAACGAAGTGTTTATACCCATTTCCGGTGGTTATCTCCGGGTGGGCGACTTCGCGCAGGTGCGCATCACCTCGCATACACCTTACGACTTGTTCGGCGATATCGCATGAGGGCAAGGCCGTTCACTGTGCCTGCCGGATATTTCCCGGAAGCGTTGCATGCGGCTGAAAATACAGCTTTTTTCAGCAGGGAGCCAGACGAAGCACTGTTACAAGACAGGGCCAGGCGTTTCGACGCCGAAAGGAGGGAGGCGCTTTGTTCAGCCATCCGTCGACAATACGCTGATGTTCCCGATTTTGAAGGTTCTGCGGCAGAACGCGCTTTGGAGCAATTGGCCTTGGATGGAACTTTTACTGTAACCACAGGCCAGCAAATTCATCTTTTTCTTGGCCCCTTGTATGTGGTTTATAAAATCGCAGACGCCATACAAAAAGCCCGTATGTGTCAGCAACGCTGGCCGGAGCGGCGTTTTGTACCGGTTTTCTGGATGGCCACGGAAGACCACGATTTCGAAGAAATAGCCCGCGTAAAAGCTTTTGGAGCTGAGTTGAAGTGGGAACACAGCCACGGTGGACCGGTCGGCAGAATGTCACTTGAAGGACTGCAGACCCTGCTGGATGAGCTGGATGCGCGCATTGCGGATCCCTCGGCCAGGCCAGAATGGGAAGCGATGAAATCCATTTACTCGAACAGCAAGAACCTGTCGGCTGCCACCAGGCAAATCGTACATCGCTATTTTGGTCAATATGGCCTGATCTGTCTGGATCCGGATGATGTGGTACTGAAGCAGCAGTTTCAGCAGGATATGCAGGCTGAACTCTTGCTCGGGCGTTACAGCAAAGCGCTGAAGCGCGGAACAGAAAGCCTGGCGGAAGCGGGCGTGCCGGCCGCTGCAGCGGTGCGCGATCCGAATTTGTTTGTGACCAATGAAACCGGATTGCGGAAACGCGTCGCACGCGTTGACAATGGTTACAAACTGTTTCCCGGTGAGGATTACGTGCCTGAACAGGAATTGTCAACCCTCCTGCAGCGCGCGCCGGAACGATTCAGTCCCAACGTCTTGTTCCGTCCCCTTTATCAGGAGCGGATACTTCCCAATGTTGCTTACATCGCCGGCCCGAGTGAATATATTTACTGGAGTCAGACGAAGGATTTGTTTACGGAGGCCGGCATAACCGCACCCGCGTTGATTCGGCGGAGGAGTTTCATTGTTCCGGATGCAAAGTCACTGACACAAATGGAGAAGCTTGAAATACCTGATCCATCGTGGTGGGAAAGCGAGGCGGTGTTTAAATCGGAATTATTGGGCAGGGCGGGGGCGGTGAATCCGTTCCCTGAATTACGCGAGCGCTGGATAGAACTGATAGAAGAAACAGCTGCAGCATTGTATGCCGGGCGCGACCCCGGGCTAAAGGTCTTTCGCAACACAAGCGGTGAATTGTTGAATCTACTGAAGAAAAGTGCTAACAACTATGCAGAGACGCTCGAAAACCACCCACAATGGAGCGCAATGCTGCGACAGGCGCTGAAAATAAAGCAGCGCTACTTTTCCCCAGCCAGTCCACAGGAAAGGACAGAATGGGCTCTTGAAGTTTTGCTTAAAAACAAGATTTTGATAGATTCCCTTACTTCATTCGATTTTGGCAATGAAGAAATTAGTGTAGTTTTTTAAGACACTTCATGAAATAATAATGCAATTCTCTTTGACAAAATCAGATTTCAGCCCTATACTTGCATCTTGAATATCCAAGACTACGCGATGAAAACCCTCAAACAGTTATCCCTGTTCATCCTCACCGCATCAGCCGCTTCAGTGATGGCGCAGGGCGATCCTGCACCCGCTGCCCCTGCCGGCAATGGTGGATCAGACGGTGTGAGCTGGCATCCGAATGCCGATCCTAAGTGGCCTGCAGGCAAGGATCAGGTAAAGGCTGACTCCGGTCAGTACTCAGTGACCAGCTACTTCGTTGACCGCCGCGCCAAGAAATTTTCTCTTGGTCTGGGCGGTGGCCCGACTTTTTTCTTCGGCGATGCCGACAAGATCCAGCCGGGATGGCACATCCGTCCGTTTGTAAAGTATTCAATCTCCCAGACTTTTGGTCTGCGCGGTGAATACAATTACGGACTTCTGCGCGGTGCCCGCGATTTTCAGGCACCAACCCTCTTTAAAGACAATTTTCAGTTCCGCAGCCGTGTGCAGGATTTCAACATGCAAATGGTCTTCACCCTGGGTAACATCAGCTTCCTGCGCCCACTGCGCAAGACCCAGATGTACCTGTTTGCCGGTGTTGGTTTTGCCGCCTACCGCACAACGGCCACTTTTGTGGATCAGCGTTTGTTCCTGGGCGATTACTACCTGACCCACTACTTCGGTCGCGGTCCCCGTAACCCGAACCTCGGTCAGGCTGTTGAAGAGCGCTACGAAGGCCGTCACGCCATCGTTCCTTTCGGTTTCGGTTTCAAACACAACCTCGGTCGTATGTTTGATCTGGGCCTTGAATACCGCCAAACCTGGACACGTAACGATGATATCGATGGTTATAACACTGCTATCTTCCAAAACCGTTGGCTCGATGCTTACGGCATGATGAACGTAAACCTCGCTTGGAAATTTGGTAACAAGAATCCCCAGCACTACGATTGGCTGAGCCCTGTAGAAAACATCTACGAGAAAATTGCTGACGTAGAAAAGAAGGTTGATTCTCTCATGGCCGACAAAGACAAAGACGGTGTGAGCGATTA
>JBKDBI010000286.1:0-14437 GCA_046314695.1 Bacteroidota bacterium
CAATGCTATTGACACTGCTTGATGGCGAATTGAAGCAAGCTCTGAACAGCTCCTGCTTACTGATCTATAATGCGTATAACGACACTCTAAACCCTGCATTCTTCCGTCATGGCAGGTTGGGTGGTAACGTGTTCGAGATGAACCCACTGAACAAAGAGCGAGCAGATAAGCTAGTAGAAAAGCTGAAAGTTACCATTGGTAAGAAGTTCACATTCGACTATGGCAAGTATATTGACCTAGTAGAAAAGGACAACATCATCAATGGATATACTTATGCAAAAGCAGGGTATATTACCACTGCTGAGGTCGTATCTTGCTTTGTGCCTGTCGAAGTAACAACTATACTTCATGATGAACTGAAAGCTCTGCTAAGTCCACAAGAGACTATCAATATCAAAGAGATATTTGGTAGGGAGTCTAAGAAAACAGAAGTTGTAGAATCAGTGAGTACAGTTCAAGATCTCGAACCAGTGTCAGATTTACCAGGAGTAGGAATGAGTCGACAAGAGCGGCGTAAATATAGTAGGAAGAAAAACAACAAGAGATGGTACAAGCAAAGTAACTAATGCTAGCTACGCTGCCTCCATTTGATATAACACATAGAGTAGGAGATAATATATTGTGTTGTAAAGTAATTGAGTATGACGAATCTGGTAGGCCTAGAGGAAAAGATAAATTCTTTCTGCCTATATATCTTGATATGTTTGGCATATATCCTCCAGATTATGATTGGATAGTTCCCGGAGAAACTGCTCCTACTATGTCCGGGTACTATTATTATAAGGATCAACACTCTGATAACTATGTAGCTCATAGAGATCGTACAGCAATGTTAGCAATAACTCTGTTTGACGATTTTAGAAGAAGTGGTAGATTTGAGATATTCTATAAGAAAGATAATAAAGTAGTGACAGGAACATCTAGACTAAGAACAGATCAAGAAAGAAGTCTATATATAGATAAAATACTACTAAAAAGCGGTAGATACGAATTCTCTGATTCGTTTAGTGTAGTAGGTAGTGTAGAAGATAAATATATACTTCTTGATAGGAAAACTTATATGCAATTCACAATTTATAAACACATATGTAACATAATATGATTTTGCGACGAGTGATTCCAAGTACACTTGGTAAAGTGAAAACCTTTTTAATCGAGGTAGATAAGTTCAGTGCACTGAATAATATTACTACCAAAACAACGACACTTCCCTACGTACTAAAAGTAGTGGGTAGGGATTTACAAAACAGCGGAGAAAGAATTGAACATCTAATATCGTATAGAAGATTGATAGATAGAGATAGGACAATGCTGTCTTTGCAAAATACGGATATAACTCATTTAGATCCTGAGGATTATCTATTCCCAAAACTGATTGATGATAAAGATTATATAAATAGAAAGATAAAATTAACTTTAAATAGACATCTACAGCATTGTGCTATCGGCATTATGCAACGTAGAGAGTTTCAAATACGAGATCTTCTAGATCTTGACGCATTTAAGGGCATGAACTATTCTGATTTGACTAGTATAGTAAATGATGCTAAAATTGTAAATCTAAAGGATAACACTAGAATATGGAAAAACACTTTGTTTTGCCCAAAAGAAGTAACAGACAGTGGTATACAGCCATCGCAGTTCTGGGAGTGCTTATGGGAGCGCTGGTAGGATGTGGATCTGAACCAGTTCCCACAGTAAAGTATGAAGCTAGAACAGAAAGTGCTGTAGACACTACTGATGCTATAGAAATTGATAGTTCTGAATATTTTGTAGATACTGATAACACTATAGTAGAGGAACTAAATGAGTATATAGAAGTAAAGATTGGAGATAATATAGAGATAGATTCTGATTCATTGCATATGAAGCATAACAGAATACCTGAAAGAATTGAGCTACTACTTAATAAGCAGGGTACTCTGGAACAGATTATATTTGACAGAAAAGCTGTAGAAAAACACGTATTTCAAACATCTACAGAGCTGCTACTCAATCCTAAAAGGGTTAGAGTGCTAGGTAAAAAAGTAACTATGACGTATATAGCTAGATATTATGGCGTAAGCTTAGCTAAAATTAGAGAGTACAATCCAGGAATTGATATTGATAAAATACGTGTAAATCAAGTAATCAACCTAGAGTGTAATTGTGGTAATCCAAATAAATAATAACTTACTATACACTGACTTCGTAAGAAGCAGCTTCGATCGAAATATGATTAATCAGTTGTTTGACTATGCCGAACAGCAGTTAAAAACAATGATGGATATAGAAAATATAAAACAATACGCACGTCCTGAAATTGAGAAAGGCAAGGATCGATACATTACTCAGAAGAAGTTCAAATCGAAAGATAGAACTAGTGGTATTACTAAGTATTTGAAAAGATTGTATAAGAAACAGACTGCTAAAGCTAAGAAGCTAAAGAATAGAGTAATGATGGATATAGAAAATACAAAAATGTCATTCTATGAAGAGGTATCAGCTAGGCTTGGTTTTAAGCCGTGAAATTTATTCTAATATAGCTCAATTGGAAACTATAGGTGATGTTATAGTATTGGGTCCTAACAATGATGACTACAAAAAAACTGACTTAATTGTACTGCCTGATAATATAGGAATTAATCCATACGCTAATAATATTATTGGTGGGACAGATGTGGATACTCAACTGTACCCACATAAATTCTTAGCGTCCCATTTTAAAAATATAATGGCAATGGGTTATTCTATTCTTGGTATAGGTCACGGAGCAGTATCTTTGTACTCGATGTTGAATTGTCAATCTGAACTAATAGGTGATTATATCAAGTACACCACTTACCCAAATATGGAGTATTACACTTCTAAGAAAGTGGTGACAGGATTTAATTACAAGAATGTATATGGCTTGAACGAATTCAACTATGAAAATTTGATAACTATTTTGATTGAAATAACAAATGATAAACAAAACTATTAGAGATTTTATTAAACAAAATGAGCTATATGTTTTAAGATCAAAACTTAACCATAGAGCACTTAACGTATCATATAGCAAGGAAGGTCTAATATACACATTAGATAACCAATGTAAATTTATTATGTTTAAGAATGCTTGGGTTAAGAATATAGGGGGCAGACTAACATTTAAAGGCAACACTGCCCTTAACGAAAAAGTGTACGTAGAAAAGTTTATACCGCGTAACTTTGACGAAGCCAATTTACAAAAAGCTGAGTTCACCTTTATTGATAAAGCATTAAAACTCTTAAATTATCATGAGATTTTAAGTCAGCTTGAACGCACTTCGAAGGAACTGTAGAAGTATTGTTCACTAAACAACTTAATTATGATAAAATATTTGCTAGCAGCTTTACTGATTTTACCAGTGGATTACAATGTAGCAGCTAATAGAATGACGATATATGAAGCAGAACTACAGGAAATAGTAATAACGGCGAAAGCTAAAATAAAAAATACTTTTCCTAGGCAATACATGGGGTATATTCTTTGTCCCGGAGTAAATAGTAATATTCACTCTAAGTTAAAAGAAGTACTAGAGAATTATAACGGCCCTAAGCCGCTAGTTACGTCATTACGGCGGAACTGGAATAATGAATCTAAACACAATCACGGTAAAGCTGTCGACTTTGCTTGGTCTGAAGATATGATAGACTATCTAGTTTCTGAAGAAGGGCAAAGCTTTTTAGATAAGTTTAATCTAACATTTTATATAGAAGATAAACCAGGATCTAAAAGATTGAATAAATATTTGAACAATAAATTATACAGTAAATTCGTTTTTCCTAATCCGAATTGTACTGGGCCACATATCCATATTGGTTTAAATGATTAAATACAAAGATGATAGAATAGAAGAAGCAACTAAACTTGAAATATTAAAGTTTGTAAGGAATGCTAGCACACTATTTATAGATACTGAGACTACGATCGCGGATAATCCCAAGCTACTGACAATTCAGTTAGGCAATAAAAACGTAGCATATCTAATAGATGTTCGTAATGAAGATGCTTCATTTCTTAAACCGTATCTGGAAAGTGATTCGATTAAAAAAGTCGGTCATAATATTAAGTTTGACTACAAAGTATTGAAGTCTAATTTAGGTATTCAGATGGAGAATGTACACTGTACTATGGTAGGTGAGATGGTTCTGAGTACAGGACTAACTCTACCAAAAAAGTATTTGACATTGGAACATACTTTTAAAAGGTATTTTGGATATAATCCTTACGGTACACAACTAGATTTATTTAGACCTTATACTCCCAAAGCAGTGCGGGATAGTATAAGTGAGAATTTATATGAAGAGTTTAGTAAAGAACAATTGTATTATATGTTCTTAGACATAATTACTGTAAATGGTATTTATGATAGACAAATAGAAGCTTTAACAGATAATGACTTATTAGAAACATCGAATTTTGAAAATGAATACACTCTCTGTCTTGGTGATAAGGAGTTGAATGGGATATATCTAGACAAAGATAACTGGAGAGAATTGTATGAGTACTCCAAAGAAAAATCACAACACTATCTAAGCAAACTGCTAGAGCATCGTGATATAAATTGGAACTCTCATACACAGGTAAAGCCAGTATTCAGAGAACTGGGTATATCTATGAAATATAAAGATAAAGAGACTATAGAAGAAAAAGTATTATCTAAGTATAGAGAAACTTTTAAGATTGTAGACGACTATTTACGGTATAAGAAATATAGCAAATTACATGGTACATACGGAGAGAAGTTTCTCCGACATGTAGGTGAAGATAACAGAATACATCCAGACTATTATCAAATAGTAGATACTGGTAGAATATCATGTAGAGATCCTAATATGCAGAATATACCTTCAACTAAAGAAGGATTTGAAGAAGGTAATAAATGGAGAGAAGCATTTAAGCCACAAGATAAAGCATTTATTATTGCTGACTATGATTCACAAGAGTTGAGAATATTATCAGTGCTATCTAAAGAAGATTCGATGGTAGAAGCTTTTAAGAATAAGATGGATTTACATGCTCTAACTGCGAGTAGAATATTTAATAAGGAAGTAACTAAAACAGTTAATTCAGAACTCCGTAAGATTGGTAAAACTCTAAACTTTGCGATAGCTTACGGTGCATCAGCACCTTTAATTGCTGAGAGACTGAATATATCTGTTAAGGAAGCATCTGATATTATTAAGAAGTTCTACAAGGGATATCCTAAATTGAGAGAATACTTTGATAATACGTATTATACATCTATTAAAAATGGATATATTCTAATTGATGATATTATTAGACGTAAAGTTTACATAAAAGATATTGAGAGAGCTAGGTATCTAAATGAGAGAGATAAAAAATCTTTCTTAGAAAGTGTGTATCGCCACTGTCAGAATTATAAAATTCAGGGTAATGGTGCTAACATAACTAAACTAGCTGAAATATATCTGCGTAATAAATTGAAAGAGAATAAACATTTGTACAAGGTTGTGTTAAGTGTTCATGATGAATTAGTTCTAGAAAGTAATTATCCTGAAGAAGCAGCAGATGCTCTTAAGGACTGCATGGAAAAAGCAGCTAAGGTATTTGGTGTTGATATACCCGCGGATACACTAATAAATACCGTCTGGATAAAATGAATTTTTTAGCTAATAAAACGTATTCAATAATATCTATATCAATATACTTTTTAACATTGATGAGCTACAAAAATATGGATGTTAAAATATTGATGACAGGTATGATAGGAATACAGTTATTAATAGTGAAGTATAAGCCTCAAAGAATGGAAGTTAGTTTAGTAGTATATCTGTTAATGTCATTTATAATTTATGGAACTTTTATCGCAAAGGTTGTGGGCAGCTATGGCCGCTAGCACAGGGATATTAGCAGTAATATTTATTGTTAATTTCAATATAATAGGAGTATTACTTATATTAGTAGAGATAGAACTGCTTATACAGATGGTAGATAAATTTGAACAAAATAAATCATCTAAAAACTTATTTATATGTTCGCTGAGCATGTGGTTCTCTGGACTGGTTTGGGCTTTATGGTCCTATTGGCAGGTATGCTGTACCTTATTCGCAAGAATAATCCAGACCGTGACCTAGGTGAAGTCTTTACTACTTCGGTAATCAATCAAAACGAGGTAATACTTGACGTCATAATTATATTTTTATATCTGGCTGAGGCTATCACTGCTGCAAGTGTACACACTGAAGATGCGGGGCCTATGTCCAATCCTTTCGCTAGGCTTATTACTCACTTATTAATTAGTAGCGTAGGCGCAGTAGCTAATCTTACACTTATTAAGGATATTGCTACAATATTCAGGCCTATGCCTATATCATATAGATTTATAAATATATTTATTGCTATAATCTTGTTAGTCATTTCGATAGCAGTTCCATTTGCTAATCTGGATATGATTGCTTCTAATCTTAGCTCTGAGTTCGAGTTCAGGCATTGGATATTTTCTCTAACTGCATCTGAAAGCGAATACAATTCATTCCTTATTAAGTATAAATACCCTGAGAATTATAAAGTGTGGGAAAACTTACCTGTTCAATTGAAAGTATCTATCTGGACAGCTATGATTCACTATTTAGTGATGGTGTTATTGTCTCTCCGCACTCTCTCAACTCCAGTACGTAGGGCATTGTTGTTCCTTCACGTAGATAAATATGAGAAGAAAGCTGAGGGTATTCTTAAACCTAAGGAAGAGAAGAAAGAAGACAAAAAGGAAGTTAAGGAAGAAATTAAAGAAGAGAAAGAAGAAAAGAAAGAGAAGAATGCCACAGAAGATAATATAGAATATTTGATACGACAGTATGGTTATAAAGATGCTATAAAGATAGAAAATATAGTGAAAGCAGCTCAAGTAAAGCTTAAGAACACAGATCAAGACACTGTTAATATAGCAGTAGATCTAGCAGGTTTACGGTTGAAATTTGAGGAATATCATCAGACTAAACGCAATGATACGAAAGAGCTTGACAATCTTAAGAATCAACTGAAAGCTATATTTGAAGATCCTAAAAAGCTAAACATCAGGTTAAGCAAGGGAAACTAATAATGTGCAGAAACTGCAAAGCTTATACCAGTTACTCTAAAGTGTTATGTCAGAACTGCATGCACTACTGTAAGAAATGTTACAAGCCATTTGTACCAAAAGATAAGTCTGAAAGTATCTGCACTAGCTGTCAAACAGGGTATAAATACACATTCGATACTAAATGTTCTAATTGTGGAGGCCCTACAACAATTTTAAAAGATCTTTGTTATAAGTGTGAAAACAAAACACGAAGTAAAACAGTTAATTGTAAAGTAAAGAATTGCACTAATAAAACACTAAAGAGCGACGGGATATGCCACGATTGCACTACAACTAGAGTAAAATGTTTATGTGGTAATTATATGAATTCGTATGCTTATATGTGCAACACATGCTTAAATAAAGCACTAATTAATGAATAGAGATGAAATTCAAAAAGAAGCGATAACAATAGCATTAGAGAAAAAATATGGTACTATTGTTCTTCCACCAGGTTTGGGGAAGACAAAAGTAGCTGTAGAGATAGCATCTAACTATGATAAAGTATTGATATGTGTCCCTACTACGGTTCTGAAAGATCAATGGAAAGAAGAATTTATAAAGTGGGATAAAGACATATCAAATATAAGAATAGAATGTTTTGCTGCTGCTCATAAAATAACTGATAGTTTTGACTTACTAATAATAGATGAGTCACACTTATCATTAGGTCCTGTATATAAAAAGATATATGATATACCAGTAGGTAGTAGAATCGCTCTTACAGGTACTCCACCTAAAGAAAGTGTAGACGAGATTATATATTCTAAGAATCTTGAAGAAGCTTTAAATGCTTCCGCAATAGAAAAGTCTCTGATCTATAATTTAGAAGTAGGATTCGATCCTAAAAATAAAGCGAGTTATACAGCATTTGACAAACAGTTTAAAGCAGCAACTATAACACTGGCTAAATACAATAAGATATTACAGGAGAAATCAATATTCGATCTAGCTAGAAAATATTCTGTAGAACAAAGTGATATAGTGGGTTTAAATAAAGCAGCTAAAGCTTATTGGGGTGCAATGACCCTACGTAAGTGGGCATGCTACAATAACAAAAATAAAATAGATGTTATTAAAACTATTCTATCAAAAATTAAAAAGAATAAATGGATCATCTTTACTAAGAGCATATCATTTGCTCAGGAGTTGTCCAATCAAATAGATAATTCTTTGCTATACCATTCTAATCTGAAATCAAAACAAAGAGAAGAAGTAATTGAGAAATTTAAAAAGCTTGATAAAGGTATTCTGGTATCTGTAGATGCTTTAAATGCAGGATTAAATGTACCAGATACAGATGCAGCAATATGCGCATCAGGTACTTCGATAGACTTAACATTTCTCCAGCAGTTAGGTAGGATAAGTAGGAAAACATCTAAGCCAAAAGTAGGATTGTTTATAAACTTATACACTCGTAATACAGTTGAGGAGACATGGGTTAAAAATAAAACAAAGTCTGCAAACGCAAGAAATGTAAAAAATGTTTTGGCAATACATAAATGACGGTGGCAGAACTCTGCCTAAAAACTACCATTCGTATACGTCTGGAAACTTAATGGAAGCAATATGTGCGTTATGCGGAACTAATGCCCATGATGGATTTCCAATTCTGTATATACCAAATGATATTACTAAGGCTTCTAAATCAGGTAGCCATGCTTGTTCTACTTGTCAAAATGAAGTTGAAGAAATGATAGAAACAGTGCACTACCATTCTTATAAAGAAATACTTGAGATGGTTAGTGGTGCTCCGTCACTGCGTAGTGAGATATCTGAATTCAATAAGTTAATGAATAATATGAGAAAAAGATTTATAGATAACTTTGAGTTCCCGGTAGATACTAAGAAGCATATTGAGCATTTAGATACAGAAATATCTGCGTATGCAGATATGTTAGAAAGATGTGTGTTCTGCAAGAATCATGTAACTTCTAATACATTTGGAAGACATCTTGATGTACCTGTAGAACTATCAACATATCTTAATGGTGGTAAAGTTATTATATGTGGAGATTGTGAGAAGAGCTTACCTGATATAGATTATTTGTATAAAAAAGCTGAAGAAGCATCTCTTATACGTCAATTAGGCTGCTCCGATTGCGGAGAGTCCTATTATGTGTTTAAAGATGAGTATAATGATAGGTATCCTAAAAATCATTTTATATCCTGGCTATGTCCTAAGTGTGCATATCATGAAGCCATCGAAGCTGATCTGCAGAGCATAAAATATGTAGCGCACAATGCTAGTCCTAAATATGAAGGTGATGCAACTGAGTATAGATATAGAGTGGTTCAATGTATGTGTCATAATAAAGTATCCATAGATTTATGCGGAAGCACAATGTCTTTAATGTCTTCAATGCTAGTGTATAAGGATAATAGACAATATATTTTATGTGATGCTTGCAACGAATACGTAAGACCTATATTAGAAGAGAAGTTATCAAAGCTTATTAGAGTTGGAGAGACTTGGAAAGTAGTATTTGTAGATAATCCATATGATGTAGTATTAGGTGTTATACTAAACGGAGGTATTAACAGAGTAGATAAAGAGAAAATAGAAGGAGATGTAGTAAATGCTATATTCAAATTACTAAATAGAGGGCTTAAAGATTTATGACAAATGTAAAACTTGTAATGTCCGTACTATTTACTAAGAAGATTATATTAATGGTGTATAAGTTAGAATCTGAATATGAAGGTAAGATTATCCGAAGAGTAAATCCTTCAGAGAATAATCCTTCAAGAATAGTTACATTAGGAGTTTTTCATAGTAAAGATATAACTAATTTGATATTTGAAGCAATCAACTTTTTATTAAGTGAAGATGAAGGTACTGACGTGATACAAATAAAAAAGATAAAATTTAAAGATAATATCTAAAGTGAGTAAAAAATACCAAGTCATGAGAATCTATGCACATAAAATAATTATTGATATAAACAGCTCTAAGAAAATAACTACACTAATAGTGTATAATAGGAAAAAAGAAAGAGAGCTTGAAGAAGCTGGTAGATTCACTGTTAAAGGAAATATGAATGAAGCAATATTTTTAGCCACTAATATATTGATAAACAATAAAGAATTTAAAGCAGAAATGCGTATATGAAAACAAGACTTCAGAAATTATCATATAGAGGTATAATTGGAACTGTAGTAGATGGCGATAATATGATTACTGCTACCGCTAAAGACTACTCTATTAATAAGCAGATATTTAAAAAAGAATCTAACTCTGTAGATGTTATATTTGAGATGGTAGATACGATAATAAATGAAAATAAGAACTAAAGATTTTTATGCGGTAATTAACTTGCATAGCAAGGACGCGTGGGGCTCTGAGATATCCTGTAGAATTTTATCTATTAAGGATAATAAACTGGTTTTTGCGGATTCTGTAGATTATACCAATAAAGAAGGGAAAGGTGTAGAGTTTGTTTTTCAAACTACTTATCAAATTTTAAACATTCAAAGGACAAAAGATAAAATGAATGAGAATAGATAAAGAATTGATAGAACGGTGTAATAAGAACGAAATAATGATAGATGACTTCTTAATACTGTACAATATCTACTTCAATTGTAATTGGGAGCTAAATGTATTTCCTGCAAAGATTAACAGGCTGAAGAACCTAGGACTACTAGAAAGCGAAGAAAAAGTAACTTATCAAGGTGAAGTTCTAATATTTGACATACTCCCTAAAAATGAACCGACTAATCCGCCTTCGGAAAAAATAGAGAAGTTCGAGGAATTGTGGAAATTATTTCCAACTAATGATGGCTGGGGTAGATTCCCGTCCACTAGAACAATTAGGACTCAGAAAGTTCTAACCAAGAACTATTATCTAGAAGCTTTACAAGACATGCCCCATGAAAAACTTATGGAAGCTTTAACAAAAGAAGTCGAATTTAGAAAAACCTCAAGTTCCGAAAACAAACTAAAATACATGAAAAGTAGTTATAACTGGCTAAAAGAGAAATGCTATCTTGATATGATAGATGTAGATGAAGATTATGAAGAGAACAGAGCAGAAGTTCTCTAGCTTAGAAATTAAGAGCGTTAAAACTGTAGCGGACAACACTAAGCAATATATTATTGACAGAAGAAATTCTAAACAAAGATCTTTAAGAGTTAAATCTGAAAAGGTTAACTCGTGCTTTATGAATGGCTTTGACTGGAATAGGATTATAACCGTAGCCGGATTATCAGGCAGCGGTAAATCTACTCTAGTGCGTCAATGGATACGTGAGATGATTGAGAATAATCAAGAAGAATTTGAAGTGTTAACATTTCAATTTGAGATGATGGGTATTGACGAGATAGCCAGAGATTTATCATCTAAGATTAGTAAATCTGTAAAAGAAATATATTCCGCAACATCTAAGCTAGATGAAAAAAGCGTAGAAGAAGTAAGTTATCTGTTGGATGAGATAGGAAACTATCCTATATCAATAGTAGATAACCACGGAACAGTAGAACAGATAAGATCTACCATAATAGATTTTGTCAAGGCTAAAGAAAAGAATATAGTAGTTACCATTGACCACACATTGCTTGTTAAGGGTAATGATGAGAAGGAAACTATTGACTCATTATACCAAATGCTTATAGAAACTAAAAAAGATATAGATTCTATGGGGTATAAGGTTATGTTCATAGTCATTTCACAATTAAACAGGAATATAGAATCTATTGATAGATTATCTAATGCGAAGTTCCACTATCCTAATAAAACGGATTTATTCGGCGCTTCATCTGTTTATTTTAGTTCTGACTATGTTATTGTTGCTCACAAACCGATCCTTTTACTTGAGGGCATATCAGAGACTTATGGCCCTGTAAAGAAAGGATTTAAAAACGGACTGCCATTATTTAAAGACGCCAGACCTTTGATTTATTTACACGTCATAAAAGACAGATTTGGCAGTAATAACAAGATTATTCCGTTCGTGGACAACTTAGAATTTTCAAGTATGAACGAGACATCTTTATAAGTATGTTCGAGTATATAGAATTTGTAATTAAGTTTACTATAGTATTGTATTTTGTAATTAGATAAATAATTTTAATTTAAAATGATGAAGTATAAGATTTTGCAAGTAGGAGCATCAGGCTCAGGTAAAACATGGTCCAACATTAATTTGGGAAAGAATACTGCATTTATTAATGTAGAAAACAAGCCACTTCCATTCAAAGATAACTTTAAGTCACACTCAATACCTAAAGATTATACGGAGGCTCTAAAAGCCTTAATAGAAGCAGCGAAGAATCCAGATATAGATATTATAGTATTCGATTCATTCTCCGCTTATATGGAAAGTGTGTTAAAAGAAGCCAGAGCTTCACGCAAAGGGTTATATCAGGCCCTTTTAAAAGCTATCTAATTGACTGGAACACCCTTAGAGCTTTACACACTCCGTAACACAGTAATGATGTTACTATAGTAAAAGAGGTAAAGATTGGGCGATCAGCAGCTAAGTACCCATAATAAGTGGGTAAAAGTTCAACGACTATCCTTTTGGGGAGTACTGGTAGTTTACTACTGGGAAACGGTAGCTATATTTAAACTTAAAATAATATGAATTATATTTATGCTTTAATTGACCCACTAACAAATAATATTAGATATATAGGAAAAACTGTAAATCTAGCCAGTAGATATAGTTTTCACGTAAATGATAAATCAAATACTTATAAAGTAAATTGGATAAAATCTTTACAAACACAAAATCTTAAACCAATAATGGTAGTAATAGATAAGTGCAAATATAGCTGGCAAGATAGAGAAAAGTTTTGGATAGCGCATTTTAAAAAAATGTATAAACTCACAAATCTAACTGCTGGTGGAGATGGATTATTAAATCCTATTAAAACTAAAAAAAGAGCTGTGACTGCTTATAATTTGGATGGGTCATTATATAAAAAATACAGCAGTATATTAGAAGCGTCTAAAGATGTGAAGGTAAAATCTAGTCATATAGTAGATTGCTGCAATGGAACAATAAAAACATGTGGTAAAAAAATATGGATTTATTCAGAAAATAAGTTTGTAAAAAAATCTTTAAATGACAAAGCAAAACCAATAATGCAATATGATTTAAAAGATAATTTTATAAAAGAATTTTCATCTATTAGCGAAGCAGCACTAAATCTAGGATGTAAAGCTCAATCAATATCAAGAGTGTTGAGAGGAGAAAGAAATAAGATAAAGAATTTTAAGTTTAAATATAAAGATATAGTCTAACCTTTTATGAAAGTAAAAGTACTATTGTTGATGTATGGAATTTCTACAATGAAGAGATTGCCAAGTTCCACACAATCCTAAACAGGATCGACAAAACTGTATTTGTCACAGGCCATTACGAGATACTCAATATTGAGGGTAATGCAGAGAAACGGTTGAAAGTCCAGGGTCGTGAGAATGAAGGATTGGTTGAGCGCCACTACACCATAGTAATGTATAGTGATAAAAAGTGGAATGAGGATCGCAAGAGATTTGACTATTTCTTTACCTTAGCAGGTGAGAATCTGTCAGCAAAATGTCCTCCACAAATCTTTGGTGAGGATGTAATTAATATACCTAATGATAACAAATTTATTAACGAAAAAATTGAAGAATTTATTAACAACTAAAAAGAAGAATTATGAGCAAGTTTGATCCATTTTTGTTTGACGAGAAAGAATTGACAACAACTAAAATCCCAGTAGGAATACACTCCAAAGTAGAATTGGTGAATGTAGATATTGGTGATTCATATTTTGATATTAACTTTAATAAGGATGGTCTACGGCATAATATGCGCAAGTGGGAACCTAACGATAAATATCCATTAACAGTAGATGTGGATGGAGAAAAAGTAGAAGAAACACCTGAGCAGACTATTGCACGGAAAACTAAGGAGAATCTAGGACCAATTAATAAGGTACTAAAAGTACTAGCATCTGATGAAGAGATCGAGAATATGAAGAAGAAAAGCTACGCATCATATGATGAGTATATAGAGAATGCGGCTAAGTTCATTAACAAGCGGATTATGGATAATGAGCGGAATAAGAATATCAAGTATGTCAATATAAAACTAATATATGACAAAGATGGTATGTATTCCGTGTTTCCCCGCTATGGTTATATGGAAGAGTATAAAGAGGGAATGGAGCCAACTCTAAAATATTCTGATTACGAAATCAAGAATTCCATTACTCCGAAAGGTAGAACAGTAAAGGATGACGATTTGCTATAATATAGTGGGGATATGAAGTATCATATCCCCTTTTTTATTACCGTTTATGGTCCAAACTAAAGTATTTAAGCTGTGCAAGCTTCTAGAGAAAGGGTATAAAGACTTCA
>JBKDBI010000287.1:0-2476 GCA_046314695.1 Bacteroidota bacterium
TGGCATTGCCAGACTGATCCCAGCGCTGAAAACCGATGCGGCCGCTGGTGCCGTTGCTGAAGTTATTCCAAACCTCCACCGTATTGCTCTGGGCTGTATGCACTGTACCGTTCAAAATGGTAGTTGCACCTTCCGCCCAATCAGCTGTTACGCTGATGGAAGAGCTGCCTGAACGGAAATTCAGCGCAGCATCGCTTTGTTTGTTCTTGAGTTCTTCTTTCCCGCAGGAAGCCAGAACCGCCGTGGCCAGGATGGCCGACAGGATTAGGGATTGATTTTTCATAAATTTTGTTTAATAAATGGTATTTCAAATATCCAGTAATAAAACAGCCGAAGCCCCCCTGTTTCAGGTTACTTGTATCCTATTCATACTTTTACCGCCCTGTTGGTACAACCGCTTCCTTCACAGTACCGCATAGTAACAGTACTACAAACCGGATTGCTTTTTCAACTTTCAAACAAGCTCCGCCGTACCCCTGAAAATGTTCAGTTTCATCTGAATTCAATAGCCCGTTCAAGCAGATGCACGGCACTTGCAGGCCAGCGAAGCCATGATACAGGTGGCCATGATAGCCGGAAAACCCTAAAAAAAAGCGGGGCGCCACTTGGGCGCCCCGCTGTACTTGCTATGTTCTTAATCAATATTCAAAGTGAATATCAAGGTCTGAACATTTCGGTATTAAAGGATGTCGCACCATTAGGTTGAAGCGTCCAGAGAATGATTGCACCGTTGCTGATGGAATTGTTTAAGCCAACAAGTTGTGATTTCAGCACAGGGATGTCCGAGGTAGTGGGAGCACCGACTACACCGCCGGTTACGCTGTAACCGGTACGGACATTCAGCACAGTGAAAGCACGCATCTCCACGATGCCGTTGTTGTTGTTGGGACGTACCCTTTCTACCCAGTTCGCACCTACTTTTTCTTGAATGGAAACCCTTTTGCGGGTGTCTGTACCACTCACGATGGCCATCTGAACTGCGCGCCAATCGCCCACTTCAATGGTACCTGTTGTCTTGTCTTCGTCCAGAGCCGAGTTGTCGGTAACGAACTCAGCCGAGTTCAGAAGGCGGTTTGAACCCAACTTGAAAGAGGGTGTCCAGATCATTTCCCTTGATGTATTGCCAGCTACGTGTCCGTACGCAAAAGGAACGGTAGCAGTCCAGGCACTTCCAGTGGCGGTCACTTTGTAAGTAAAGGCATCGGTGATGGTGCGGGCAGCTTCGCGGCCCAAACGATCGGCAGTGCCTGCATTGACGTTGGTTCCACGTGCAAAACCGATCTGGTTTCCGGCACCCAGAAAGTTATTAAACGCGCTGACAGTTCTTGAAGTTCCGCCTGCAAGGGCAGTTTCGCCCTCCCAGTTGAGAGCACCTTGCTCCCAATTCAGGGTCAATGGAAAGGAGCTGGAACGGAAATTCAGCGCCGCATCGCTTTGCTTGTTGGTGAGTTCTTCTTTCCCGCAGGAAGCCAGAACAGCTGTGGCCAAAATAGCCGACAGGATAATGGATTGGTTTTTCATTGTGCTTGTTTAAGATTAGCGTTACAAAAATGCGGTCTTCAAGGCGCTGCAACACGTACACCCAAGGTTGATTAAGTCTTTTATCGCCCCCCCCCCCCCCCGATTCAGTCTTTTTTTTCCTTTATGCGGTATTGTAGTATAGCTACTACAATCTGCGGTGTGTTTTTGGGATCTTAAACAAGCAGCGGCATAAACCAAGCGTTGTTTAGCTTGGTATAATATCCATAGCGGCGCAATCGGATTGCCAAGGAGTTCAGGGATGCCTGGATTCAGCCGGCTGTAACCTTACTGTTTCCTGCTACTTGTATTGGTATTCACCTGACCATTGACGAAACAAAAGCTCAGTGGAAGCAACAAACCGCCTGTAACCATCCTGTCACACATGCGCAGCGCATTTGGCCTTCGTTTCTTACTCCATGGGAATGGGAGATAACAAACCGATCTCCGCTAAAACCATACGCACTTCCCCTGAAGCAGGGAAAGTGTTCAGGCGGGGCGCTCACAAGCGGGCGGATAATGTGGCCAAGCGTTGCCGCCGGCACGCTCCTGTTTGCCTCTTGCGGGTGGCCGCTTCGGTGCGCTATTCGCTGTCGCGTTTATTTCTATCCATGTATTTCAACCAGCCCATCAAGGCGAAGGCGGCTGTGAGGGCAAGCAGGGCAAGAAAATCCATCATATACTTCTTCGGGCTTCAGACAATGGTTGGTACCTCAGTTAATCCAAATGAATTAAAAACAATGCTGTTCTGAACCACAGCGCGTTATTGATTGTACATGTTGTTTCATCCACCTGGCAGGATGCAGTACCCAGGGTAAAAAAACGACGGGACTGTCGTTTGGACAGTCCCGTCGTTTTGCATTGCTGCACTTTTATCCATTGGTGATTACTTCACTACAATCACGCGGGCTGAGTGGTTGATTTGACCACCTTCGGTACGGAGATGGTAAACACCGCC
>JBKDBI010000288.1:0-5528 GCA_046314695.1 Bacteroidota bacterium
TAACGACTGTAACTATCCAAATTTGTGCTGCATCAGTAAGGCTCATGGTTTGCAAAATTAGCACCACCCGCCGGAAGTCATTCCCGCAAATGAGCCAAAACAGTACAATTCGATGACGATTTGCGAAGTTTGCATAATGAAAGTACGGAGTTTGTTGTGGGCTATGGCCTGTTCCATCCCGGCCCTGCAAGCGCAGACCGTGCAGCTGGAGCTGAGTGTGCAACCCAAAGGGCATGAGAGCATCTGGTATCTGCACAATACCGGAACGGCAACGCTCGACATCAACAGCCTGGTGGTGCAGTCGTTTTACCGGCAGCAGAACACTTTTGTGCAATCGCTCCATATCGGCCGGCCTTTTGTTCCCGGGGGGAATACCTTCCGCGGCAGCTTCCGTG
The DNA here is from genome assembly GCA_046314695.1 of Bacteroidota bacterium. GTDB lineage: Bacteria > Bacteroidota > Bacteroidia > NS11-12g > UBA955 > REEB481. The sequence continues at coordinate 396 of JBKDBI010000288.1, forward strand.
CTTCAGGCCGAACTTATACGTACAAGCAAATTTCCAATGTAGGCCTGGATACGGCCCTCGCCCCGGGTGATTCAGTTGCGTTTTTGAACATTGCCAACACCGACCTGAAAATCCGAGACACCGTGCTTGTGGGCGGGGTTGTGGTGAATTACAATCTCACGCCTGTAACGGGAGCCAGTGCCATGGCTTATCCACGCAATGGCGCTTCGTGCTCCAACGAGTTCTTGTTTCTGGATGCCGGCGTGAGCGGACAGGGCATTAAATACCACAGTTTTCTTGCTACCAATGTGCATTACGGAACCTGCGAACCCGGGGCGGTGATTGTGGTTTTCGACGGACAAACACTGGAGCGCAAGCCAATCCCCGGTTTCACTCCGCAGTGTTACTGGGGCAGGGCCTGGATGGATTTTTCCTTCCCTGAAAACTTCCAGGTCTTCTATAGCGCCAATTTGAATACTGCGGCAGGTCGTTTGCGCGCCGACAGCCTCATCCGCGCTGTTCCTGCAGGGGATTATATCGCGTGGTTCAACCACAGCATGGTGGATACCCGCACTTACAGCAGCCTTTCTACTACGCTTGGCCTTTTTGGCGTTCCGCCGCTGGGCCGCAGCGACAGTACACCGGGGTATCTGGCAGCTATTGGCCGCAAAGGGCTGGCACCCGGCCTGGCCAATTTCGATACCTGTTCATCTTCTCATCTCAATTGCAACGTCAAGATCCAGCAAGCCATGGTTGGCGGAGCTGCGGGCGGCACGATGCCTGCTTTTGCAGCCTGTTTTGAGATGCTGCGCACACCGCTAGGTCTGGCGCCGGAAGAGCAAAGCGTACGCGGATATGCAACACCTGAGTTTCGGTTTTATCCCAATCCCGGTCAGGGAACCTACCGCCTCAGCAGCACATCCGTCGGATTCCGTTTGATGCGTTGTACTGACCTGGGCGGACGTGAGGTTCAGGTGGAGTTTGACGGGAATGTATTGCAGCTCAACCACCGCGCTCCGGCCGGCGTTTATCTATTGCAACTCGCCGATAAGGACGGCCGTGCGCATTACTTCCGGTTAATCCGCGAGTAACTTTGCGGCATGTCTGCCCGCCGCGAAGACCGCGATATACCCAAGGCCCGTATCAGCAAAGAAAATATTGGCAAAAGCCTGCGTCTGTTCCGCTATCTCGGTGCTTCCGACCGTTGGCTTTTCCTCGCCGGAACCCTGTTTCTGCTTGCTACAGCAGTAACGGCCCTCCTCTTCCCCAAACTCACCGGCAGCCTGGTTGATACCGCCCTGCCCGGCAAAGGCGATGCGACCAGTATCGGTGAACTGCAGCGCGTAGCTTATTGGTTTATCTGGTTGTTCCTGGCGCAGGCGGTTTTCAGTTTTCTGCGTATTTCTATTTACGTGCGCGTCACCGAAAACATGGTGTTCCGCCTGCGCGAAGACCTGTTTGCGAACCTTTTGCTCAAGCCGATGGACTATTTTCACCGGAACAGGGGAGGCGATATCCTCAGCCGCTTCAGCACCGATATCGCCCAGATTCAGGACACATTTACCACGCATATCGCCATGTTTCTGCGCCAGATTCTGGTGATAGCCGGCGGTTTATTCATGCTGTTCTTCACCAGCCTGAAGCTTGCCGCCCTGATGTTGCTCACCGTGCCGGTTGTGGTGGTTGTTTCGCTCATTTTTGGCCGTTATATCCGCAAGGTGTCCAAGGAAGTGCAGCAGATGAACGGCGACAACAATGTGATTGTGGATGAAGTAATTACAGGCATTGTGAACGTGAAGAGTTTCACGAATGAACTTTTCGAGCGCCTGCGTTTTGGTGGAAGCGCTGAGAAGATACGCCGCGAGAGCATACGCCGCGGCTTGTTGCGCGGTGCTTTTTCCTCCTTCATCATTGTGTGCCTTTTTGGCGCGATGACCTTCCTCATTTACCGCGGCTTGCAAATGGTGCAGGCGGGTGAATTGCGGATTGGTGAAATGATCCAATTCATGTTTATCACGGGTTTTGTTGGTGGAAGTATTGGTGGACTGGCAGAGCAGTACGTGCAGATCCAACGCACACTCGGCGCTGTAGAACGGGTTTTCGATGTGATTGACGGTGAGAAGGAAGCATCCTGGGAAAGCGGTTCCACGCGTCGTTTTCGCGGGGATTTGCGTTTTGATGATATCCATTTCCATTACCCATCCCGCCCCGGAATGGAAGTGCTTGCGGGCATCAGCTTTGATGTGAAGGCCGGAGAACAGGTGGCCCTGGTTGGCAGCAGCGGTTCAGGTAAAAGCACACTCGCATCGCTGTTGCTGGGTTTGTATTCGCCGGCGAGTGGTAAGCTGCTGATTGACGGGGAAGACACAGCCGGGATACCCTTGCACGAACGCCGTTCGAATATGGCATTGGTTCCGCAGGAAGTGATTCTCTTTGGCGGCACGATCTACGACAACATCCGCTACGGCAAGCCGGATGCCGATGCCGCGGCGATTGAAGCGGCTGCGCGGCAGGCCAATGCCCACGATTTCATTGCTTCTTTCCCGGAAGGATATCAGACCATGGTGGGAGACCGTGGCATACGCTTGTCTGGCGGGCAAAAACAACGGATTGCTATTGCGCGTGCCATTTTGCGCAATCCGAGTATTCTCATATTGGATGAGGCTACCAGTTCGCTCGACACTGCCAGCGAGCAGCAGGTGCAAACGGCCCTCGACTACCTGATGCAGGGCCGCACTTCGCTGGTGATAGCGCACCGGCTCAGCACGATCCGCAATGCAGACCGCATCCTGGTGCTTGACCAGGGCCGGATTGCCGAAGCCGGTAACCACGAAGCCTTGATGGCCAGGCCGGATGGCTTATACCGCAAGATGTACGAGTTGCAGGAGCAGGATTAAGCTATTGCTGAATGCTTTGCACAATCAAGTGCAATCCTGTTTCTGAAGTATTAATCAGTTAGCCAGCACCGGGCTCAGCCATTTCTCTGCTGTTTCCAGGCTCCATCCTTTGCGGCGGGCGTAGTCGGCCAGCTGGTCTCGACCGATTTTACCGAGCCCGAAATAACGCGCTTCCGGATGGGCGAAGTACCAACCGCTCACCGAGGCAGTAGGCAGCATAGCCATGCTTTCCGTAAGCTGCATGCCCAGGGTCTTTTCGGCTTCCAGCAGCTGGAACAGCGTTGTTTTCTCGGTGTGATCCGGGCAGGCAGGATAGCCGGGAGCCGGGCGGATGCCGCGGTATTTCTCGCGGATCAGTTCGTGGTTGCTGAGGTTTTCATTTGGCGCATAGCCCCAATACTTTTTCCGCAGTTGCAGGTGGAGGGTTTCAGCAAAGCTCTCCGCCAGGCGGTCGGCAATGGCTTTGGCCAGGATGCTGTGGTAATCGTCGTGGTCTTTTTCGTAAGCCTCCACGATAGCGTCCAGCCCGATACCGGCCGTTACCGCAAAGCCACCCAGGTAATCGCCATCCGGAGAGAGGTAATCGGCGAGACTCAGATTGGGAATACCGTCGCCCATTTTCCGTTGTTGGCGCAGGAAATGGAAGCGGGTGATTTCGGTTTCGCGCGTGGCATCGCTGTAAACAATGGCATCTTCTCCATCGCGGCGCACGGGATAAATGAAGAAAGCACCTTTGGCCTTGAGCGATTTTTCGGAGATGAAGCGATCGAGCATGGCATTGGCATCGGCGAAGAGGCGGCGTGCTTCTTCACCCACTACTGCATCTTCGAGGATGTCGGGATATCGCCCGGCAAGTTCCCAGGTTTGAAAGAAGGGCGTCCAGTCGATGGTTTCGCGCAGTTGTTCAAGCGGAAAATTGTCGAACGTAAAGACACCGGTGGATTGGGGAACGGGTATTTCGTCCGGTCCGAAATTCAGTTTTGCCTGGTTTTGAGTGGCTGTTTCGAAAGGAACGATGTTTTTGTCTTCCTGGCGGCGTGCGTGGTCGGCGGCGAGTTTATCGTATTCGGCGCGCATTTTGGCGCTGAATTCCTCGCGCTGTTCATGGCTCAGCAGGCTGCCGGCCACCGGCACACTTCGGCTGGCATCGAGCACATGCAATACGCTTCCGCTGTACTTCGGAGCGATTTTTACGGCGGTATGGACGCGGCTGGTGGTTGCGCCGCCGATGAGCAGTGGGATTTTCATGCCGGTGCGTTCCATCTCTGCTGCCACATGCACCATTTCGTCGAGACTCGGCGTGATAAGTCCACTCAGCCCGATGATATCCGCACCCCATTCACGGGCTTCTTTCAGGATTCGGTCGGCCGGAACCATCACACCCAAGTCTTTGATTTCGTAGTTGTTACAAGCCAGCACCACACCGACGATATTCTTACCGATGTCGTGCACATCGCCTTTTACGGTTGCCAGCAGTATTTTCCCTTTGCCTGAGTTGCCGGTTTCTTGTCCCAGGGCTTCGGCTTCTGCCTTGGCCGCGAGCAGGAAAGGTTCGAGGTAGGCCACGGCTTTTTTCATCACCCGTGCACTTTTTACTACCTGGGGGAGGAACATTTTACCAGCGCCAAAAAGGTCGCCTACGATGTTCATTCCATCCATCAGCGGGCCTTCGATTACGGCGAGGGGCGCACCGAGTTGCTGGCGTGCTTCTTCTGTATCCTGGTCGATGAAGGCATCGATACCTTTCACCAGCGCATGGCGCATGCGTTCCTGTACGGGGGCATTGCGCCAGGCCAGTTCTTCGGTTTTTTCTTCCTTTTTGCCCTTAACGGTTTCGGCGTAGGATACCAGTCTTTCGGTGGCATCGGGACGGCGGTTGAGCAAGACATCCTCCACCCGTTCCAGCATTTCAGCCGGAATTTCTTCGTAGACCTCTATCATGCCTGCGTTCACGATACCCATATCGAGACCTGCGCGGATGGCATGGAAGAGGAAGGCGCTGTGCATGGCTTCGCGCACGACATCGTTGCCGCGGAAGCTGAAGGAGATATTGGAGATACCGCCGGAGACGCGCGCTCCGGGCAGGTTTTGTTTGATCCAGGCGGTTGCTTTAATAAAATCGACCGCATAGTTGTTGTGTTCTTCGATTCCGGTTGCGACAGTCAGGATATTCGGATCGAAGATGATGTCGGTGGGAGGGAAGTGGACTTTATCGGTGAGGATGCGGTAGCTGCGTTCGCAGATTTCGATGCGGCGC
>JBKDBI010000289.1:0-2341 GCA_046314695.1 Bacteroidota bacterium
GGGGTAAGCGGCGCGAAAGGCACCCGGAATTTTGATCTTGCGGGGCATTTGGTATTTGATTTCAAAAGCCCGCAGCACACCATTTTCATGTTCTAACAGGTCAACCTCCTGCTGCTGGTAATTCCTCCAGAAATACCATTGCGTCAGAGAACCGGCGTAACGCTGTTGTTTGATGCGCTCGGCGATGATATAGTTTTCCCACAAAGCCCCGAGGTCATTCCGCAATGCCGGCGCTCGGAAATCGTTGATTACGGCATTCCGGATTCCGTTGTCATAAAAATACCATTTCACCGCGCGGCTTACTTCGTTGCGTTGGTTGCTGCTATAGGCCGGAAGTTTGAAAAGGATATACACCTTACTCAGCAGATCCAGGTAATTCTCTACGGTTATCTTGCTGATGCCCAGCCGGTTGCTCAGTTCCTGATACGATACTTCCGAACCAACCTGAAAGGCAATCAGCCGAAGCAAGGAGAAAATTTTATCCGAATGCCGGATGCCCGAGTAGGCCAGGATATCCTTCAGCAAGTAAGACTGCACCAATTCTTGCAGGTACAAGGCTTTCTGCCGGAAGTCGGCATGTTGGAATAGCTCCGGATAGCTGCCGTAGACCAGCCGTTCATCGAGGTGTTGCGCCGCCTGCAGGGCCGATTGTCCGAGTTCACCCTGCGCAATCGGGAATAGCAGATGGGAAATGCTGCGTCCGGTAAGCGGTTCACCCGACATACCGGCCAGGTCGAGCGAAGATGAACCTGTCGCCAGGATGCATAAGTCGGGATTGGTGTCGATCATCAGCTTCAGCGCCTTGCCGACTTCGGGAATGGCCTGTGCTTCGTCTATCATCAGGATCCTGGAATCACCGATGATATTGCGCAGCGCCGCTTCGCTGCGTTTGCGGAACAGCTCCTGTACTTCGAAATCTTCTCCGTTCAGCCACAGCACCCTGACATCCAATTTCGACTGCAACTGTTTCAGCAGAAATGTCTTACCCACCCGGCGTGTACCAAAAAGCAGGATGACTTTGTTTTGCTGCAATTGCGGCAAAATCGTTGCTTCCAGCGCCCTTTTGATGTGATCCACTATTCAAATTTAGTCAAATTTGGATAGTATACTTTCTGAATTTGGCAAAATATGGAAAGTTCGTAGGGTGGAGTTGCTATTGAAACGGATGTTTGGCTGCCGCCTGGTGTTAATGGCTGTTTGTGCAGGGAATCAATTGAAACTGCGGGACTGTGACAAGATTCTCATGGGCATAACGCAACCCTCAATGAATCCCGGGATGCTTTGTGTTTACCTGCTGCCGGTGTTGAGGGCATAGCGCCTGCCACCTTGTTTTTTACGTCAATCCGCGTAAGCGACGTCCCGTTCTGCGGAGATTGTGCTTTGTATGGAAACCACCTTGCCGCTTTTCTCCGAATTCACTGCCCGAAACGACCCGGTTTCCGGGTCGCATATCTTAGCATTTCCGGACAAATCGGGAACCAACGACCCGGTTTCCGGGTCGTATATCATAGGAATTTGGGGACCATCCGTGCATCCCCGACCCGCCCAAGCGGGTCGTATATCCTAGGAATTTCACGCACATGGTGGGACCACGACCCGGCCTTTCGGGTCGCATGTTTTCCCGTTGCCTGAAGTCACAAAGTTGAATCAGATCCCACAATTGGGCTTGACAAAAGTTATCTTTTTAGGTAACTTTGCTTAGATGATATCTGGTTATGAGCGAAGTTTTTTTAAGAGAGATATTTTTTCTACAAACACTATTTTCTGGAGTTCTACCATGCACAGAATCCAGTAGTTCGGAGGAAGTTCGATTGGACGCTCCAGCTCATTGCCACAATTGAAAGGGTTCCTGCGAAATATTTCGATCACATAAGCAATTCGGAAGGCCTGTACGAAATCCGCGTGGAGTCAGGAGGTGACATATTCAGGGTGTTCTGCTTTTTTGACAAAGGGCGGCTGATCATCCTCCTGAATGGATTTCAAAAGAAGACGCAGAAAACGACACAAAAGGGAATTGAGCGGGCAGAGAAACTCCGCAAGCAATACAAAGAGAAACTCCGCAAGCAATACAAAGAGGAACAACAAGAAGATGCTAACCACAAAAAAGGGAAACAATGAGCACCACAGATAAAACCAAGCTCACGAGCTTCAGTGAGCACCTCGACGTGCAATACGGCAAGCGTGGCACGGAGACCAGGGAAGCATACGAACAGGAGTTCGAAGTGTTCCGGCTTGGGGTCTTACTTCAAGAGCTCCGCAAAGAAAAAGGACTTACCCAGGCTGAACTCGCCGAGCGCTGCGGCACCACGAAAACCTATATCTCGCGCATTGAGAACAACGC
>JBKDBI010000290.1:0-2144 GCA_046314695.1 Bacteroidota bacterium
CCGCCCATGATGTACCCATTCCGGAGCCTGCAAGACCGGCTGCGAAACCGCCTGTAGCAAAGCCTGAACCTGAACCTGAGCCTGAACCGGCGTTTGATATGACGCTCAAAACGGTAGATGAACTCATTGAATCAGAAGCAATAATCACCGAAGATGAGCCCGCTGCGCCTGTTGTATTCGAGGTTCCTGCCGCCCCGCCGCGCCAGCGTTCCATTGTCCCCGAAATACCGGAGTTAAAGGTCGAGATTCCACAGGAAGAAACGCCTGTTGAAGCTGCACCCGATCTGCAGGTTTTTATTCCGGAACCCGTGAATGAAGATCCCGGTGACCACAAGGAACATTACGGCATTGATACGCTGTTCGATCCAACCCTGGAACTGCGCGATTTCGTGCTGCCGGGTCCGGATCTGCTAACCGATATCCAGACGCAGAAACGCGAAATCGATACCCAGGAGCTCGAAACCAGCAAGAACCTGATCATCGAAACCCTGCGCAATTACAATATCGGAATATCTCAAATCAAAGCCAGTATCGGTCCGACCGTTACGCTGTACGAAATTGTGCCGGCACCGGGTGTGAAGATCTCGCGGATCAAAAGCCTGGAAGACGATATCGCGTTGAGCCTCGCCGCTCTGGGCATCCGCATCATCGCGCCCATACCCGGCAAAGGAACCATCGGTATCGAGGTGCCGAACAAGCAACCTGAAATGGTGAGCATGCGGAGCGTGATGAGCAGCCGCAAGTTCATAGAATCAGATTTTCAGCTGCCCGTGGCCTTGGGTAAAACCATCAGCAATGAAATCTTCATTGCCGATCTGGCCAAGATGCCGCACCTTCTGATGGCCGGGGCCACTGGTCAGGGTAAATCGGTTGGTCTGAATGCCATTCTGGTTTCGCTGCTGTACCGCAAGCATCCTGCCTATGTGAAGCTGGTATTGGTTGACCCGAAAAAGGTGGAACTGACGTTGTACAACAAGATTGAACGCCATTACCTGGCCAAGCTGCCGGGCGATGGCGAAGCGATCATCACCGACAACCAAAAGGTGATCAATACACTCAATTCGCTTTGTGTGGAGATGGACGATCGCTACAAGCTCCTGCAAGACGCCATGGTGCGGAATATTGTGGAGTACAACGAGAAATTCCGCAACCGCAAGCTGAACCCGAACGACAAGCACCGCTTCCTGCCTTACATCGTGGTCGTGATCGACGAAGTGGCCGATTTGATGATGACGGCCGGCAAGGAAATCGAAACCCCGATTGCGCGCATTGCCCAGCTGGCGCGTGCCGTGGGCATCCACCTGATTCTAGCTACCCAAAGACCGAGTGTGAACGTAATCACCGGTATAATCAAAGCGAACTTCCCGGCGCGCATTGCCTTCCGCGTTACGAGCAAGATCGACAGCCGCACCATTCTCGATAACAACGGAGCCGATCAACTCATTGGCAAGGGCGATATGCTGTTCAGCGGCGGGCAGGAACTGATTCGCCTGCAATGTCCGTTTGTGGACACGCCCGAAGTAGAGCGCATTTGCGAATTCATCGGCAGCCAACGCGGTTTCAGCGGGCCTTATTTGTTGCCTGAAGTACGGGAAGAAAGCGGCAGCGGCGGAAGTGAAGATTTTGACCCCAACGAGCGCGATGCCTTGTTTGAAGAAGCGGCCAGAATCGTGGTGAATAACCAGATGGGCAGCACTTCGCTGATTCAGCGTCGCCTTAAAATAGGCTATAACCGAGCAGGGCGGCTGATCGACCAATTGGAGCATGCCGGCATCGTGGGTCCGTTCGAAGGAAGCAAGGCCAGACAGGTACTTGTTCAGGATGAATACAGTCTGGAACAGTTTTTGAAATCACTGAGTCAATAGTTTTTCAGAACTTTGCTCCGACAAATGAAATCACTCCTCAAACCTGCCCTGATTATCGCCGGTATGCTGGCCGCCACCTTTGCTGTTGCCCAGGGTGACCCCAAGGCGAACGAACTGCTCAACAAGGTGAGCAAGAAATATCAGGCTTACACCACCATCAAGGCAGTATTCAGTGTGACCACCGAAAACCAGACCGACAAGAAGAAAACCACCGAAGAAGGAACCGTAATGTTGAAAGGTGCAAACTTCAGGCTGGATTTTGGCGGACAGGAAATCTAT
>JBKDBI010000291.1:0-4635 GCA_046314695.1 Bacteroidota bacterium
TATACCGATTTCCACGGTACGGAGGCCTATCTGCAGGTGCTGCGCGACTTCATGCAGCAAACACGCGGGCTGCGCCGCATGGGCAGTGCGGCCATCGACCTGGCTTATACCGCCTGCGGACGCTTTGAAGGCTTCTTCGAATACGGCCTCGCGCCCTGGGATGTGGCTGCCGGCGCCCTCCTGGTGCAGGAAGCAGGCGGCAAGGTCAGCGGTTTCGACAACGGCAACCATTACCTCTTCGGCAAAACCATCATCGCCGCTGCGCCGGCCATCCACCGCGAAATGCAACCCCAAATCGCGGCCCGCTTCGGCAGCGTGTAGTTGCTTGATTATCTTTGTCTGACGTGAAGAAGTTCCTGCTCAGTCCGTTCCTCCTTTTCCTGTTGTCCGCTTTGCCGGCCCAGCAGGCCCAAATCCGGCAACAGGACTGGATTGTCGCTGCAAGCGACTGCGGCCGCGAATTCAGCTTCACCTTGCCCGAAAGCTGCCGCGCCTGGACCTTGCGCCGGCTCGAAGGTGACTGGGACAGCTCGCTATGGTTGCTGCATTCGGGAGCCTGGCAAAAACTGCAATCCGATCCGCACGGCCCGGAGCAGTTTGCACAGAGCGAACTGGTGTTCACAGGCGGACAAACATCCATAAACCTCATTTTCAGTTCACCCGGTCAATACCGCTGGTTTGGCATCGATCCGGGAGAACCGGAACCTGCGCATGCACTGGTCAACCCCATGCCCGATGGCATCATCCCGCAATCGGTATGGCGGGCCGGACTGGCAGCTCCTAAGCCCAATCCGGTTTCCACGCCCACGCGCCATGCCATAGTGCACCACAGCGCGGGCAGCACCTTCGACACGAACTACACCGCCGTGGTGCGCAGCTACTACCTCCTGCATACGGAAGTGAACGGCTGGGACGATATTGGCTACAATTACCTCATCGCACGCGACGGCAGCATCTTCGCCGGCCGCGATCCGCAAAGCAGCGCCGGCGTGGCACAAGACAATGTGCGCGGGGCGCATTTCTGCGGCAAGAACGATTACACGATGGGCATCTGCGTGATTGGTGATTTCACCAGCCAGGCTCCCGCTGCTGCTGCCATCACTTCCTTATGCAACCTGCTCGCCTGGAAATTCGAAAAAGACGGGCTAGATCCGCTGGGTACGCAGGCGCATCCCACTCCAACGGATGCTGCCTTGTCGCGCCTGGCCGGGCACCGCGACGGCTGCAATACTGCCTGTCCGGGGAACTTGCTCTATTCCGAACTCTTCAACCTGCGCCAATGTGTATCGCGTCGACAGCCGCTGTCTGCAACCGAAACCGCGTTGCCGGCCGGCTGGATTTTGGAAAGCCATGGAGATCACTTCCGCCTGCTGAGCAGCGACCCACAACCCACTGTCATGGAGATCTACGATACCGGCGGCCGGCTGATGAGGAGGGCTAACGGAACTGCGGTAATTGAAACAGGCGCACTGCCGTCGGGGCTGTGGTATGCGCGGATTTGCCGCGGAGCACTGTGCAGTCCGCTGAAACTTTTCGTGCCTTAAACCGAAGGGGCGCAACATGACAGGGCGCGCATCTGACCTGTCAGCAGCTTACTGTCTGAGCGCATTAAAAATCAGCTTTCAAATTATACCCATAATCCGAATTTCATATCCATTTCGCTACCCGATCTTCGACAGAACTCCGGCATACATAATGGCCCGTTTTCAACATTCGCCTTGGATGAAATTTGCGATCAAACCGGCCCTGCCTGGGAAACGTATCGGTAATTAGTCCTACCTTTATGCGGAAATGCAGATTAACTACTCCAGGCATAGCCGAAACAACGAAAAAACCGATATAGCCCGTCTTCTGAAACAAGCATTCGACGGGTACTTTGAAGCCAATAATACTACCCAATACGCCAATACCGCCATGTGGATCAAGATATGGGGAGGTCTCGGCATGTGGGCTGCCACCTGGTTTTTTCTCATATTAGGCAACTTCAGCGGTTGGGCGCTCATCGGCGCCGGCTTGCTGCATGGGCTTACGCACCTTTTCATTCCCTTCAACATTTCCCATGATGCCAGCCACCACGCCATATCTCAAAAAGAATGGGTCAACAAAATGCTCAGCTATTCGCTGGATCTCATAGGCGTTTCATCCTATTTCTGGAATCATGGTCACAACTACGAACACCATGGCTACATCAATGTATTGGGAAAAGATTCCAACGTGGAAGGCTATGGTATGATGCGCTTCAGTCCCGATGAAAAACCCAAACCCTGGCATCGTTTTCAACATCTGTATGCACTGGGAGTTTACTCTCTGGCGACTTTCAATTATGCCACGGTAAAAGATTTTAAATTCATTCGGCAATTCATCAAAGAAAAGCGCAAGATACCGGCGGATGTATTGATCAAACTGATCGCATCTAAAGTGTTCTACTTCTCTTATATGTTGGTGATTCCCATCATGGTATTGGATGTTGCCGCCTGGCAGGTAATTGCATTTTACCTTTGCCTGCACTTCGTACTCGGCAGCATTTTATCCTTGGTTTTTCTATGCGGGCACCTAACAGAAGAAGCCTCCTTCCCGGAATACGAAACTGCAAATACGATCAACGAAACCTGGACAGAACATGTAATACGTACCACCGGGAATTTCGGCTTATACAATCCGGTGTTAACCTGGTTGGTGGGTGGCATCAATTTGCATTTAGTGCATCATTTGTTTCCACGAATTTGCCATATCCATTATGGCCCGTTGACGCATATAGCCAAAAAAGTTCTTGAAGAAAACGGATACACATTCCGGTATTCCGGGAACTTCATCCAATCGATCCGCTCTCATTTCCGTTTCCTCAAAAAACTCGGTCAGGCAGTACCATACAAACCTGCGATGCCGTATTTGCAAACGGAATGATGTTAGCCTGCAAGCGATTGTTTGCGGTTTGAAAACAATCAAGAGCTGATTTCCATCCGAAACAGGAAATGTCAGGCCAATTGAACAAATGGCCCAAATGATCCAATATTGCCTCGTCTTCATCATTCACAGCGTTTAGGCGGCTACCTTTGCGGGCTTGTTTACGTTTTTCCGTACATACCGCCGCGAAATCAAACAGGCGCTCCACCTGGCTTTTCCGATTATCCTCGGGCAGCTGGGCATGATGCTCATGGGCCTGGCCGATACCGTGATGGTTGGCAGATTGGGCAAGGAAGTGCTGGCAGCCTGTGTTTCAGCTAACAATGTTTTCTGGATGGTGTGTTTCCTTGGAATGGGCGTGCTGTTCAGCATCTCCACCCTTGTATCGATTTCAGTCGGTGAAGGCCGCGCTGAGAAAGGTTACCTCAGCTACCGTGCGGGCATGTTGGTATCGCTCGTGCTGGCGGTGGTGCTTTATGCCGTGCTGGAAGGCGTGGCAGCCAACTACCACTGGCTGAAACAGGATCCGGCGATAGTGGATGATGCGGTATCCTATTTGCGTATCGTCAACATGAGCGGCATTCCGATGCTGCTGATACTCACTGCACGGCAGTTCACCGACGGACTGGGTTTTACGCGCATCGCCATGTACATCACGCTCGGCGGTTTGTTGCTGAATGTGTTTTTGAACTGGCTGCTGATTTACGGACATTGGGGTTTCGATGCCATGGGGCTCGACGGTGCGGCCTGGGCTACGCTGATCAGCCGTGTGGCCATGGCCGTTGTGGCGCTGGGTTGGATTCGCTTCGTTCCCAAACTCAAACAATTCCACCCCGAACAGCGCTTCACCCGGAACGAACTCATGGAAGAATCGGGCCGCATCTTCGAAATCGGCATACCGATCGGATTGCAATTCTTTGCCGAAGTGGCCTGTTTCGCTTATTCGGGCATCATGGCAGGGTGGATCAGTCCGGCGCACCAAAGCGCGCACGGCATCGCCCTGAACCTGGCCAGCCTCACCTATATGGCCGCCAGCGGGCTCAGTGCGGCAGGCAGTATCATGGCCGGCAATGCCTACGGCGAACGGAACCGGCGCAAGGTGCGCAGGGCCGGCAATGCGGTGCTGGGCATTGTATTGGTGTACATGGCTGCAACAGCCGTGCTGTTCATCGTTTTCAGACATCCTTTGCTGGCAGCTTATTCCAACGACCGCGAAGTACTGCTCATCGGCGGCACCCTGATGGCCTATGCAGCTTTGTTCCAGCTGGCAGATGGCATGCAGGCGGTCAGCATTGGCTTGCTGCGCGGTATCAAAGACGTACGCATTCCCATGGCAGGCATCATCGTCTGTTACTGGCTGATCGGTTTGCCTTTGGGATGGTATCTCGCCTTCCGTGCAGATATGAAGACCGAAGGCCTGTGGATAGGATTCACAACCGGACTCTTCCTTACTGCCATTTTCAGTACCTGGCGCTTTTATTTGCAACAACGACGCCTGTTCAGGGAACCATGAGAAAAACCGCGCTTGTCATCGCCTTCATCTGCTGCCTTTTACCGCGCAAAGCGTTGGCACAAATGCCGCCCTTTGGAAGCATTGAGATCAGCAGCGGACCGGTGTTCAACAACCATTTCCCCAAGGCCGAGCGCATGCCTTCCTGGATTGAAGGTTCATTACCGGCATACAGCGATTCACTGCGCAAGGCCGACGGCATGCGGATGGGCCTGAATTTC
>JBKDBI010000292.1:0-3940 GCA_046314695.1 Bacteroidota bacterium
CCATCGTGCGCAGACAAGGGCTGCAATATAGCTTTGTATGCTGTGAAGGAACTGGAAGACTTACCCGGATTTCCACCGCTGCTGCGGCAAATGCAAACCGAATACATCGGCTGGATGGTGCGCTTTTTCCGCGTTTACCGGCGCATTCCGGCTTTGAGCCGCCAGTATTTACCATCCAAATTTCTTCAGCAATGGCAGGATATCGGCTCCGGCAGCGGCGGACCGATGGCAGCCCTCGCACGGAGCCCCGAATGGCAATCCGTTTCCATCACCCTCAGTGATCTTTATCCGCAGCAAGCCCATCAGCTTCCACCCAACTGCCGTTACGAACCCAAACCAACCGATGCCCTGCAACTGGAACTGGACACCCCGCATACCATCAGCTTCTTCAATGCTTTCCACCATTTCAGCCTGCAGGAACAAAGGGACATCATCGCCAGGCAGCTCAAGGCCGGGCATGCTGTTTTCGTAGCTGAAATTCTCCAGCCCAATCCGCTGAGTTTCCTGCGCATCCTGCTCGCTACCACCATCGGCCAGGTTTTATTCTGCCCGTTTGTAACACCCTTTCGCTGGCAACGCATCCTCTTCACCTGGCTGTTGCCGGTCAACCTGTTCACCGTCACCTGGGATGGTTTGGTGAGCGTCCTGAAAAGTCCGAAACGCAGCGATTATGCGCTTTGGAAGGAACAGGCGGAACAGACAGGAGGTGAGGGAATCGTTCTGGATGCCGGCGACTTGTTCCTGCCTGTCCGGCTTTTCATCGCCTGGCCAGCACGCAAAACATAAGCCGGAGAATGCGGTTACTTTGCAGCCATGCCCGCACCTGTTCAACCGCTGCGTTTTGTATCGATACTCTGGCGTTTTTCCAGACCCCATACCCTGGTCGGAACTTTCTTCAGCATCTCGGCGCTGTACATCCTTTCGGGCTTCGGCAATCCGGGTTTCAACGCGAGTCTCGGTGAAACGCCCGCGCTGGGCATCTGGGCCCTGACCTTGCTCTGTTGCGCGGCCTGCAATATTTACATCACCGGCCTGAACCAATGGGCCGATGTGGAACTCGACCGCATCAACAAACCCTGGCTGCCGATCGCCTCCGGCGAACTCAGCCGGAATGCAGCGCTGCAAATCTGCCTGGTTTCGCTGGGCATATCGCTCGGACTGGCCTATTACCTTTCGCCCTGGCTGTTCCTGCTCATTGCCCTGATTTCGGCCATCGGCACGGCGTATTCGCTCCCGCCCCTCCGTTTCAAGAAACACCATTTCGGCGCAGCCACGGCCATTTTCCTCGTGCGTGGGCTGATGGTGAACATTGGTGTGTTCATCCATTTCCGCCTGGTGCTGTTTGCCGGTGAAGCGCCCTTCCCAAACTGGATGTGGCCTTTGACCCTCTTCATCACCTTGTTCAGCATCGCCATTGCCTGGTATAAGGATATTCCGGATGCCGCAGGCGATGCCGCATTCCGCATCCATACACTCACGGTAAGGCTCAGCGCGCTGCGGGTTTTCAGGCTTGCCGGCGCCTTACTCAGCCTCGCTTACCTGGTGCTGATCCTTGCTTTTGGGCTCGGCATCGGCGTGGAACAGAATTATGTCGGTTCCGCCATTCACGGCGCGTTGCTTCTGTTCTTCTGGGCTTTTGCCAGTCGTGTGATGGTTGAAGACAAGAAAGCCATCAAGCGTTTTTACATGATGTTCTGGCTGCTGTTTTTCCTGGCCTACATTGCCTATCCATTGTCACTCTATTTCCAATCCTGAATTCTTACCCTTCATACCAATCAACCATGAACAGCGAAAACGCAACATTCACTTACAGCGCCTACTGGAAAAAAGCCATGTCTTACGCGATGTACCGCAGCACGGTCAGCGACCTGCTGGCGCGCGGGCTTACGACGGGAACCCACCAAAGTCCGGAAATGCTGGATTATGCGCGGCTGAACGACCACCGCATGGACCGCGTGGAAAAGCGTTTTCAGATGCTGCCGGCACTGCAGGAAAAGCTTGACCAATTGAGCGAGCCGCTGCATTGGCTGGTTTTGAGCGAAGGCTGGTGTGGCGATGCGGCACAGAACCTACCGGCGCTCGAGAAGATTGCAGAACACAGCCACGGGAAAATCCACCTGCGGGTGTTGCTGCGCGATGAAAACACGGAGTTGATGGATCAATGGCTGACCAATGGCGGGCGCAGCATTCCCAAGCTGATACAGCTGGATGCGGCTTTCGAAGTGACCGGAAGCTGGGGACCGCGCCCGGCCGAGGCTCAGGCTATGGTGTTGGCGGCCAAAGCTGCAGGTGAAGACCACCATGTTTATGCGGAGCGCGTGCACAAATGGTACGCGCACAACAACAGCGCCGATTTGCAGGGTGAAATTCTGGAGCTGTTGAAGGGATAGCGCGCGGTGGTTGAGCCGCCTGCCCCGACTTTTTCGTCGGAAATGGCAGTTTATCCAAACCATACTTCACTACCGGTCTCACGCCCGAGCCCCTTGAAAGTGTATAAAAATGTCGCTAATATTGGCGAAACCAAATCATATGAAATACTTCTGCCTCCCGCTTTTTTTGCTCAGTTTTGGCGGCGACGCACGGGCTCAGCTGAATCGAATGGGCGTTCTGATTTCAAATCAAACCGTATCCTTTCCGGTTTCAGGAGCTCCCAGCACTGTTCATAGTCAATTCCACCCTGGAATTGACTTTTTCGTTCAAAAGACTCCGAAAGCTGGATTGCGCCATCAATTGATTTATAATGTGAGCGCGGGTATCCAATACCATCGCTTTTTCCAGACCGGTTTGCGCCTGTATGCCTGGGGAGACTACTGTTATCAACCAAATCAGGTTTGGCAATTCCACGCAGGTCTGGGTGCAGGTTACTTGCATGCTTTTCCGAATTATGAGCGATTTAAACAAGACGCAGACGGGGGCTGGGAAAAAGTTCCGACCCTTTACGGCCGCCCGCAATTCCTGGCCGGAGCCGGCATCGGCATAAGCCGGGCATTCCGCAAATCAGAACCCAATGGGCTGCGCATAGAAATGCGATGGAGGTCTTTCATTCAACTTCCATTCGCAGGCAGTTATATCCCGATGCTCCCATCCAATGCACTGATGCTGGGATTGTCTGCACCAATCAGCAACAAGAAAGGAGGCAAGTCATGAAGCTCCCGTTTTTTTTCCTCGTCGGATTTTTCATCCTTTCTCTTACCGTATCCTGTAAAAGGGCAGAAATAATTCCAACCAACACGTTCAGCTGCAACGACACTTTCGTTCAAAACCATGCGCGGGCAGGCGAGTTTCAGTCTATTCTGAACAAGTATGTAAAAAATGGACTCCCCGGCATTTCGCTCTTAGTAGAAGATTCAAATGGCCGCTTCACAGGAACAGCAGGAATGGCTGACATTGCAGGAGGAGTACCGTTTACCAGTTGCCATGTATCCAAGGCTGCCAGCATCACCAAATTGATGACCGGAACCCTTGCGCTCATGTTGCAGGAAAAAGGTATTCTGGACCTTGACGATCCTCTTTCCAAATACATTGACGGCAAGGTGCTGGAGCAACTTGAAAATGCTAAAGACAAGACAATACGTCATTGCCTTAATCACACCACAGGTATTTACGATCTCACTACCAACCCTGATTACTACCTGGCTGTATTAAACAATCCGATAAAGCGCTGGGAACCGATGGATTTGCTGCCATTTGCTTATGGCAAGCCGGGTTATCCGCTTGACAAATACAAAGCATATTACAGCAATACCAACACCGTGCTCGTAGTATTATGTATTGAACGCGCAACTGGCCAAAGCCACGCATCACTTTTGAAGGAGATGATCTGGAACCCGCTGAAGATGTACAACACCTTTTACCAAGGCCATGATGAACTTCCCGACCATACCGCCCAAGGTTATTTCGACCTTCACAGCAATGGCGGACTGAGCAATGTGAGCAATTT
>JBKDBI010000293.1:0-2556 GCA_046314695.1 Bacteroidota bacterium
CTGGAAGAACAAGGCAAGATTGCTGCCGGTATCACCTGCAACCGCCTGCGCAGCGTTTACGGCCGCACCGACAGCAATCCGGATGCGTATATGCAGCGTTCATTGCTCAACTTTACCCGTGGATTCAAGTCGGATATCCTATTCGTGCAGGGTTTGAACGACAGCCCGATACAAATGTACTCCTGGCCGACCTTCAGGCAGGATGTGCAGCAATGTACGGATTGCCAAAAGGTCGAAATCCTCGAGCTGCCCGGCCTGGGGCATCAGGCCCTCTTCGAAAGCGCTACCGCACGCAGCCGATACAATGCCTTTCTCGAACGGGGTTGAAATCTTTACCGGAAAGAATCTATATCACGTACTATTAAAACGCGGTATTCAACCGGCCTCCGGTGCCGCCCATGCGATCAGCTCCCTGGTTAAGGCCAGGGCGTCTTTGGCATTGGTTACACGCAAATCGCCGTCATAACCCATATTCAGATGGCAAGCGGTATACGCTGCATTGAGCTGTTTTAACCGCGTGCGGCTCTCTTTCCCAATGATCTCCCTGTACCGGATGATGTCTGGTCTTCCATGCATGGGGTAACGCTTCTCGAGTGAAATCAATACCGCATTCCAAAGGGTATTTCCCGCCATCTTTACATACTTGGGATCATCGTAATAAGCGCCGTCTTTACCCGCTTTTTTCAGGCATTCTTTCGCATTCTCCACATAACGCATCGCTTCTGCATAGGTGCTGATATTATCTTTTTTATCTATCACTATTCCCATAGTACGAAATTACAACGCAACATCATTTACCGCCACGCGTAAACGTGTATACCCGTTTAGGCAAGTATAAAATCTTGGCCCATAACACCCGAAATACATCCCTGCTGTCTTCACCCCTACTAACGTCCGCTTACCTGATTCAATCCTGAGCAACTGACCAGATTCGAAAAATCAGGCAAATGCTACCGCTCTTCCGGTGCCGCCCATGCGATCAGCTCCATAGCCAGATTGATACCTTCCTTGCATATCGATACTTTCACATTGCCATCATAACCCATCGAAAGATGACAAGTAGCGTATCCACTATTCAGTACGCGCAGCATCTTCTTGTTCTGCTTGGCTATTTCTTCGCGGTACTTCCGGATATCCGGGCGTCCTTTCACGGGTATTTTGTTTTCCAATGCCAATAACACACCATTCCAAAGGGTATTTCCTGCCATCTTCACATACTTGGGATCATCGTAATAAGCGCCTTCTTTACCCGCTTTTTTCAGGCACTCCTTTGCATTCTCCACATAACGCATGGCTTCTGCATAGGTGCTGGTAGCTTCCTCATTTTGATTCCATGTTGCCATATCACAAAATTAACTGAGCGGATTCTTTCATCCGTGCACCTGCAGGCAGATACACGTTTATACACGTCTAAACGGTTCAGCTGTTGGTCAAACGTGAGGCCGTTACCTTCACGTATTATCGCAACAAATGGACGGAAGTCTTGGTACTGTAGCTGCGGTTCTTGTAATCGGTATAATCCACCAACACTACATAGACGCCGTCAGGCGCATAGCGGCCCTTGAACTTACCATCCCAACTGGCCTGCATATCGCTGGATTCGAACATCTTCTCACCCCAGCGGTTGTAAATAGCCATCCGGAAAGTGCGGATACTGCCGGCAAATACGCCGAATCGGTCGTTATTACCATCTTCGTTCGGGCTGAAAGCATTGGGCACGAAGAGCGTCGGTTCGAAATCAAAACAAACATCGTTACTCCAGCTTTCGAGCTGATCCCCGCCGTTTTCCTGCGCGCGTATCCGATAGCACTGGCTGAACCATTCCAATCCGTTTTCGTAGGTTGAACGCACCGGAGCCGGAAAATTCGCGTAGTTCTCATAACCGGTTCTTTCCACCAGTTGCCGCAGCAATTCATAGTCGCGCACACCTGCCGTCCAGCCTTTGTAGTCGGTGAAGTTCATTCCTACACCATAGCGGCCGATTCGTTCGCCGGTTAATAATACAGTTGTATGAATTCCGGTGCTGAAGGTATCACCGCAAAGGTTGACGGCCAGCACGCGGTAATCGTAGGCACGGCGGTCGGTCTGGACGTTGAAGTCGACGAATGAACCGGCATTCGCAGCGGCTGTTCCGGCCAGCACAAACGGCCCGGCACTGCCCGCCTCGCGACGCATGATAAAGAACAGGTCGTTGTACCGCGGCGCATTGATCAATTCCCACTCCACGATGATACCTCGGTCGTCTGATGGAGGCGGTGTCACGGTCACACGGCGCAACCGGATAGAAGGCTTGTCAATGAATACAGGCAATACAATGCTGTCGCCCTGGCAGCCGAAATCACTGATTTCAACTACCGACAAGCTGCCGTTCTGGATATCGTTCCAGGTTACATTCACTGCAGGCCCTGCTGGCGGATTCTGGAATGTTCCACCCGACAAAGTCCAGCGGTAAGTACTTGCGGGGAAACCGTTGACGCTGTAATTGTAAGGACCGAGGTTCGGGTAACAGATTACGGCATCCCCTTGGATGGCACTGATGATGGGCCGGGGATGAAC
>JBKDBI010000294.1:0-4031 GCA_046314695.1 Bacteroidota bacterium
AGCCTGCGCGGTGACTATGGTATCCAGCTCGTGCTGAAAGATGGCCGCAAGCTGCTCATCGGCACTGCCCGCGAACTTGAAATGAAACAAGCCATCGAACACTTGGCCGAAGGCAGGTTTGAGGTCTTGTGAGCCGCAAAATGCAAGCGAATGCTGCCGCAAAGACCTCCCGCTGCAGTGTGGTTGGTCGGCTGTAACCCAGTTCCGCAAGCGTGAATGGCCTTATTCATGGACTCCTTCCTGCACGTATTATGCACAGCGTTTACATAACACTCCAAAGAACTTGGATCTCGGGGGTTAAATACTCCCCGGTTTTTCCCTTGAATACAATCCGTTTCAAGTATTTTGTTATGTTTGAATAACACCATGCTGTCCAATCGCCTGCTGCTCCCGGCCATTCTCTGGCTTTCCTGCCCATTGTTTGTATCGTCGCTGCATGCCCAGTCGGATGTTCTATCGGCTGGCGGCGACGCATCCGGTAGCGGATCTTTCTCATGGAGCCTGGGGCAAGTCGATGGATCTGCATTCACCGGAACTACCGGCAGTGTTCAGGCTGGTGTCCAACAAGGTTTTCCAGCCGTAGGCCCCACTTCGGTCCGGTCATTTACAGGCGGCTGGCACGTGTATCCCAATCCCTTCGAACGCAATCTGAATCTGCGTACCCCGTATTCCGGATCCTGGACACTCAACGATATGTCCGGACGTCTGTGCGGCCATGGATGCTTCCAATATCCGGATACACGGATTATGCTGGAGCCCTTGCCCGCCGGTATGTATTTCCTTACCCTCGCTGTTGAGGGTCAACCTCCATTTGCCATCCCCCTCCTGCGGCAATAAATATTTCCATCATGCACATCTTCGCCTATGAAATATATCCTTACCGTTTGCTGCTTGTTGCAGACTTTGATTCCATGTCTCCGCGCCCAGGCTCCTGAGAAATTCACCTATCAGTCGGTGGTGCGGAATTCTTCCGGTGCTTTGCACACCGGAGCGGCTACCGGTTTGCAGTTGCGCATCCTGCAGGGCAGTGCCACGGGTACGGAAGTTTTCAAGGAACAACACAACGTCACTACCAACGCCAACGGATTACTTACCGTTGTGGTGGGCAACGGCACGGTTTTGCGTGGTTCGCTGGCTGGTATCGATTGGGTAGCCGGTCCCTACTTCCTCGAAGCTGCGCTCGATCTGGGTGGTGGCACCAATTATACCCTCAGCAATGCAGTACAACTATTAAGCGTTCCCTATGCCTTGCACGCGAAAAGTGCAGGCAAAGCCGTGGAGGCAGAGCGGGCAAAAACAGCCGACAATGCCGTGCGGTATCGCGCCGGCAATGGCATCTTGCTCCGCAACGACAGCATCCATGCACTCGAGCAACAGGCCCGGTGGAACGCCGCCCAACTGAGCGGCCGTGCCATAGCGACTGTTGCTCCCCTCGCGGGACAGACGCTGAAATGGAATGGCTCAGCCTGGACACCTGCCAACGACCTGCAAGGCACTGGTGGCAGCCGCATGGTCCCGGGGACCGGCCTCAGGGCTTCAGGCGATACCTTGTTTGCCCGCAACACGGAAGGAATCTGGAATGCCCGCGCCCTGGCATCCCGCTTGGTCGATACCACTTCACCGATTGCCAACGATATCCTGCAATGGAACGGAAGCAGTTGGAAACCTGCTTCAGCCCCTACCCTGCAGCTCAACGCCGGAACCGGATTGAGCCGCAGCGGCAGCACCCTGAGCGCACTCACGGGAACAGCACTCTGGAATGCTGCCCAATTGCAATCCTATGCCATCAGCACCGCCGTGCCCGGCCGCAACGATGTGTTGCAATGGAATGGCACAGCCTGGGCACCTGCAACCTTGCCCGCCGGCGGTGTTGTGGCCCGCAACGGCCTCCGCAAGTCGGGCGATACCCTCGATGCCCTCAGCAATTCCGCTATCTGGAATGCCTCTAGCCTGCAAGGCAATGCCATCAGCAGCAGCTCGCCGGCAACGGACGATGTCCTCAAATGGAACGGGACAGCGTGGACACCCGGCCGTGCAAGCACAGGCAGCAGTATCAGTTGCAGCACCACTTCGAACAGCAATTATGCTGTGCGCGGCACCGGCAGCGGCGGCTGGGAATGCACCGATGCCGTCTGGATTACCAGCAACAAGCAGGTAGGTATTGGTACAACCTCTCCATCGACTTCTTTCGATCTGACAGTCGGCACTTCGGGTTTTCTCGTAAACGGAAGCACCACTACTTCAAATATCCTGGGTCGCCTTCGCATCGGTTCATCATCTTCCAGCAGCTATGAATTGCAGGTAGATGGCGATGCATACCTCACATCCGGACTGCGCATCGGAACCACCACTTCACCCGCCAGCGGCGGCATCATGGCCAATGGCATGATAGAAACCAACAGCCGCTACACCATGAACTCCAGTACCACCGGCACCGGTACGACGGTCATCCGCACCAGTTCCGGAGAACTCCGGCCCCAGTCGTCTACCGTGCATGTGAAAGACAACATACAAACCTTGGTAGTAGATAAAACCAAACTCTTTGCCTTGCGCCCGGTGAGCTACAACCTCAAACCAGCCCTGGGCGGTGAGCGTGAAATAGGCCTGGTGGCTGAGGAAGTCGAAACCATGGTGCCTGACCTGGTGATTTACGGTCCGGAAAGGCAATGGGTCGGCAATACCGGTATTCCGGCGGTAGGTCCCGACGGGCGCGAATTGATTAACCCGGGCCGCATGGGTCCCTGGTCGGTGCGTTATGACCGCCTACCGGTGTATCTGCTTGAAGTGATCAAGGAACAAGATGCCGCCATCCGCCGCCTGGAAGAACGGCTGAGCGCATTGGAAAAAGCCTCAAACCGCTGATTCCCCCGGGCTGTACGTCTCACCCTCTTCCGCAATCCGGCTGTTGGGGAAGACAGCGCGAGCCTCTTCAAGAAGGATGTCCGTTTCGCGGTAACGGGCAGAGAAATGCCCGAGCAACAATTGCCCCGCCCCGCAGTCGCGCGCAAATGCCGCCGCCTGGGCCGCAGTGCTGTGGAAAGTCTCTGCTGCGCGCTGGCTCCGGCTGCTGTCGAAAGTGCTTTCGTGGTACAAAAGGTCGATATCGCGCAATTGCTTGCTGAGTTCGGGCAAATACAGCGTATCGCTGATATAGGCATAGCTGCGCGCCTTGCGTCCGGGAAAGGTGAGCGCGGCATTCGCAATCAGGGTGCCGTCGCTGCGGTAAAAGTCTGCCCCTTGGAGCAGGCTTTCATAGGCCTGGTAGGGAATATCGTGTTCGTTGCAGGCTTCCCTGTTCAGTTTGCGCGCCGCGGTTTTCTCCCGCACAATAAAGCCGGTGCAGGGTATGCGGTGTTGCAAGGGCACCGATTCCACCTTGCATTCGGCCGTTTCATACACCGTTTCAATGCCGTCGGTTTGGGTGGGGATGAAATGCAAGGGAAACGCGAGGGTGACATCCGAAAGCCGGAGCAACAATTCAATCGCTTCCTGCAAGGCGGCAGGGCCGACGATGTGCAGCGCTTCGCGGTGCCCGTTGAGGTTGAGGGTGCTGATCAGACCCGGCAGACCAAAGAAATGATCTCCGTGCAGGTGGCTGATGAAGATATGGCTGATGCGACCGGCACGCAATCCGTGCCGCAACAGCTGCCGTTGGGTGCCTTCGCCGCAGTCGATCAGCAAATGATGCCCGTCCAGCTTGATATACTGGCTGCTGGGATGACGCGAGCGGGTGGGGGTGGCTGAACTGGTTCCGAGTATGGTGATATCGAAGGGGATGTTCATCCTTCCGATTCGTCGAAACTCTTCAGCAGGTCTTTTTCGATTTGTTCCATGTACACATAATCGGCCGCCTCGTCGTCAGACGGAATGCAGTGCAGACCGGTCATTTCCATTTTTTCAATCAATTCATCGCGCAGCTCGCTGATCACGATGATGCCCGCCTGCTGGCTGTTGCGGTGATACAATTCCTTGATCTGAAACAATTCTTCGTCGCTGATCTGTTCAATACGCGCGCAGTTGATGACGATGTT
>JBKDBI010000295.1:0-3203 GCA_046314695.1 Bacteroidota bacterium
CCGGGGTTCGTATCTTGCTGCCAAGTATCCTCAGGTTTCTTCATTTCAACGGTTCAATTTCCTGCTGATTCAGCGTCAATGAACTGACAACCAAGTTCCCATCATGTTAGGGGCTGAGGCTTGTTGGTTGAATATTTCAACTTATTCGTTTATAAGCGTTTATCGAACGAATCGGCTGTCTGAGCCTTGCGTATTTCGCCTTTACGGAAAGGAGAAAACGGATGACGCAATTGCGCGAAGCCTGGCTGCACTGGATATGGGAACGGAACGCACTTCCGCCCGGACCGCTCACCCTGCGTGGCGGCGATACATTGGAAATCATTGAAAACGGCACCTATAACCGCGATGCAGGGCCTGATTTCAGCGAGGCCATGCTCAGGATCAACGGCACACTCTGGGCCGGTCATGTGGAAATGCACGTGCGCGAGGAGGAATGGTACGAACACAAACACGACCGCGATCCGGCTTACGATAACGTGATTTTACATGTGGTCTGGCAATACGGCGCCGAAGCCTGTCTGCGCAGCGACGGCAGTGCCATACCCTGCCTGGCCTTGCAGCATCTGATTGGCGACCGGGCAAAGGAACGCATCCAGACCTTACAAGGCGGGCTCGACTGGCTGGCCTGCAGCGGCGTCATCCGTCAGATTCCGCCTGCACAGCACCGCGCCATGATGGAACAGGCCCTTGCCAACCGACTGGCCGAACGCAGCCTGCAAATCCAACAGCTGGTCAAGGAACTGGGCGGCGACTGGGAGCATGCGTTCTTCATCCGCCTGGCTCGGAACATGGGTTTTCGCGTTAATGCCGACGCCTTCGAGCAGTTGGCGCGCAGCCTGCATCCGAACCTCTTGTCGCGGCACCGGCATAACCTGTTCCAGCTCGAAGCCTTGCTTTTCGGTCAAAGCGGCTTGCTGACCGGCCGCAAAGCCGACGGATACCGGCAGCAGCTCGCGGAAGAATACCGCTTCCTGCGCCACAAATACAGTTTGCGGCCCATGAAAGCCTCGGTCTGGAAATTCATGCGCATGCGCCCGCTCAACTTCCCCACATTGCGCATCGCCCAGTTTGCCGCGCTCTGGCAATCGCAGGCGGGCTTGTTTGCCGCACTGATGCAAAGCGAGAAGCCGGATAAGGCGATACAGCTATTGCAGGCTGAAGCTTCGGACTATTGGCACCAGCATTTCCGCTTCGGAGAAGAAGCGCCGGTGCAGGGCAAGGCCATCGGCAAAGACGCCGCATCCAATCTCCTCATCAATACCGTGGCGCCGTTTATGTTTGCATACGGGATGTACCGGCAAGACAAAGCGCAAATGGAGAAGGCCCTCGGCATGTTGTCGGGCATCGCGGCTGAAAACAACCGCATCATCCGCGACTGGATGCAGGCGGGTGTGCAGCCCATGCATGCGGGCGACAGCCAGGCGCTCATCTGGCAGCGCGAGCACATGTGCCGCGAGCGCTGGTGTATGGATTGTCCGGCGGGCGCTTATTGGGTTTCCTTAGGACTAACGCAGCGCACCGGATGAAAAAGTGGCTGGAATACGGTACGGGCTTGCTCATCACCTCTTGGGTGCTTATCACTTGTTTTGCAGGCCTGGGCGATTCACCGGTTCGCTTGTGGGACGAGTCGCGGCAGGCCATGAACACCCTCGAAATGCTGCGTTCGGGCAATTGGGCCTATACCACCTTCCTCGGGCAACCGGATTTCTTCAATACCAAACCTCCCCTGCTCATCTGGCTCCAAACGGCTTCTGCCGGCCTGTTCGGCATGAATACCTGGGCCCTGCGCCTGCCTTCCGCCCTGGCCGTATTGGGGGCCTGCCTGCTGCTTTGGTTTCACCTGCGTGCCAAACCCTGGCAGGCGATGGCCAGCATCGGAGCACTGATTGCATCTGCCTATTGTGGATACCATACCGGCCGCACGGGCGACTACGACGCGTTGCTGGCATTCTTCCTCCTGCTCTCCCTGCTCTCTGCGGTGCAATGGGCTGAACAGGAACATCTGCCCGCGGTGTGGATATTGCCAGCGGCAACGGCCCTCGCCTTCTTCACCAAAAGCGTGGCCGGCTTGCTTTTCGTGCCGGGCATCGGGCTATTCCTTTTGCTGGAAGGCAAACTCATCCACTTGCTCCGCCGCCGCACCTTCTGGTTCAGCTTATTGCTCAGCGCTGCATGTGTGGCCGGGTGGTACCTGTTGCATGAAAAGCTCAGTCCGGGTTACCTGCAGGCCGTCTGGAACAATGAATTCGCCGGACGCATTGCGGCGAGTGCCGAAGCGCATACCGGACTCTGGTGGTTTTACGCCGCCTATATCCATGAAAAAGGATTCCTGCTCTGGCTGCCGGCCATCATCGGTTTGCTGCTGCAGTACCGAAAGAGCGTACTTGCCCGGGCCGCGTTCCTTTGCGGCCTGGTCTTCATGGTGATGATCAGTATCTCGGCCACCAAAATCGAATGGTATGCCAACCCTGTTTACCCGATACTGGCCCTTGGATATGGCCTGTTGTGTCAAACTTTCGTACAAAGATGGAAGGCCGGTGCCGCTTGGGTATGCATCGCTGCCATCGGTGTGATCTGGTGGCTGCAGGTATGGCCGGAAATCCGGACAGCACCCGGCACAGTGCAACCCGGACCGGAAGACGAGCTCAGCCTTTTTCTGCAATCTGATTCTGCCATGCGCAAGCTCAATGAAGGCTGGGCCATCGTGCAAGGCGATTACAGTCCGCTGCTGCTATTCTACAACGAGCAGCTCTTCGATCGCAGCGGCAAACGTTTTCCCTTGCGGTATGCCGACAAGGTTCAGGCTGGTGAACGCGTGCTGGTCTGGCATGAAGCACACCTCAACCGCATCCGCAGCCAATACCGCGACAGCCTGATAGGAAAAGTCGACCATTTGCACTGGTTAGAAATCGGGCTTGCCCACGATTCCATTCCTTAATTTTGCCGGACATGAGCAACCATGATGTAGTGGTCATAGGCGGCGGTATCGTCGGGTTATCGACAGCCCTGCGCCTCAAGCAGCAGCGCCCCGAACTGAAGGTGGCGGTGGTAGAAAAGGAATCCGGACCGGCGGCCCACCAGACAGGGCATAACAGCGGTGTAATCCATTCCGGCATCTATTACAAACCCGGCAGCCTGAAGGCACGGAATTGCATCCAGGGTTATTACGACCTGCTGGAATTCTGCCAGGAACAGCATATTCC
>JBKDBI010000296.1:0-2931 GCA_046314695.1 Bacteroidota bacterium
GCCATCGCCGGCGCTGAAGAGAAAACGATAGCTGCCCGGCGCCATGGCCTGCATGCCGATGAGGGTATCGCTGCTGCGGAAGCTTGCGAAGAACGGGTTTACCGCCGGAATGAGATGGCTTTCAAACCTCAGGAGGCTGTCAGAGTTTTGGGCTTCAAGTCCCAGCTCCCAGCTGCTGTTCGGGCAAAGGGTATCGGGTAAGTTCCAGCGGACCTTGAATGTATCAGGCCCTGAAAGCACAAAGTCGAGTACCGCGCTGTCGGGACAGGCATCGCGCAGTACCAGGGAATATGCACCGGGCGCCGCTGTTGCCGCCTGCACAAAACGCATACCGGTATCGCTGCGCAGCACTTGAGCCTGGCGCAGCCAACGCCATTGGGCTGTTCCCATGCCACCGGCAGCAGTGGCGCTGAAGCGCAACATGCCATCGGTACAAAGTCTGGCAGGAGGAGCCGCAAGCCAGGCTGCTGTGAGCCGGGGCGCCACCCGCAGGAGCATGTAAGCGGTATCGGGCCGGCTGCAGCCATCTTCCAGCATAGCCATGAGCGTGGTATCGCTGAACTGCTTTTGCGTATCGCTGTGCAGGTTCTCTCCCCGGAACCAGTTCACCGTATAAGGCAAAAGACCGCCCGAGGCAGTAAAACCGGGTTGAAGCGCTGTGCCGTGGCAAAGTGTGGTATCGGCGCGCACCTGCAAGCTGAGCGCAGGCCTGACTGCCAGGCGTTTGAACACTGTATCGGCAGGTGCAGAACAGCCGTCGCCAACACTGAGGCGCAAGGTGAATGCCGTATCCACCGCAAAAGGCAGGTTCACGGTTTGACCTTCCAC
This sequence comes from Bacteroidota bacterium, assembly GCA_046314695.1. Classification (GTDB taxonomy): domain Bacteria; phylum Bacteroidota; class Bacteroidia; order NS11-12g; family UBA955; genus REEB481. The sequence goes on from JBKDBI010000296.1 coordinate 829, forward strand.
GGCCAATACAAAGCTGTAAGCGCTGCTGTCGCCGCCTTTGGCGCGCAGCAGCGGACCATTCCACAAGCCATGGCACAAGGTATCGGGCAGGATGGTCTGCAGCCTGAGGCTATCGCGCAGGAACAGCCGCAAGGTGTCGCGGAATACGTCTTTGCAGCCTGTGCGCGTAACCTGCATACGCAGCATCAGGTTGTTGCGGTTGGGGCGGAGCAGCTGGGCTGAACAGGTATCGCAGGCCAGCCTGCCTCCGCTGTAGAAATAGCGGTAGCGGTCGCGCGGGTTGAAGGGGCGCTGAATCTGCAGGCTGTTGCCTACGCAGAGCAGGGTATCATCGGGCAGTTTTTCGTGGAGATCGGAGTAGACGCTGATGTTGCGGTAGAGGTTTTCTTCGCGCAGGCCGGCATAGCAACCCTGGCTTTTGAAAAGGAAGCGCCCGCGCAGGCGGTAAGCACCGGTGTCTTTGAACGTATAGTGAACTACCGCGCCGGAATCGACGAGGACATTCTGCAGGTACCAATACACCTTGTACGGACTGTCGAGGCCTGTTTCAGCACTGAAACGGGCCGGGTTATTGCGGCAAACAAAAGCCCGGCCGGTATCGTCAAAGCCCTCCCAATTGGCGGCGGGCCGGTTGATGGCGATGCGGTTCTGCCAGACGGGTGGGACGGGGTCGAGGGAGTGGACGCCGCCTGTGGGCCGGTTAATGTGTTCGAGCGCAAGTGCCATATAAACCGCGCTTACACCACCAAGGTTGCGTATAGTGTAAAGAGTTGTTGATTGCCGGGTTCCGAAAGTGTCATAATAATTGTTTCCATGCCGAAAGCGCAAATGGATTGTTTTGCCATTCACATTCACGGTATCGCTGTTCCAGGCATAAGCCAGTACACAATTGCCACTGCTGACCGTTACCAGGTTGGGTGGTGTGGCGAGTTGCAATTCAGGTGTTCCGGTTAAACCTGATGCGTACGTAACATCATATATATTGGAATTACGCCATAAATGATACTCAAGTGTATTGCTGGTACTTCTTGGTCTGTTCGGATCTCGGGGCACCATATGTACATTGAGCACATGCACGGGTTTGGCAGAACGCACATGGATGGGGGTAACGAATGAATCACACAAAAAGCTATCCGCTTTTACCACAAACCGCTTATTGTTGAGCCATATCTCATTGTCTACGGAGGTCTGGATATAATAGTGATTGGTTCGATAGTACCAGCGGTAGGTTATATTGGGATCCTTGATCAGGTTCATTCGGTTTGGAACCAACAGATATTCGTTGCGGAGCCGGCGATCCGGTAATTGTTGGAAAACCAGGTTGCAGAAGGGTGCAAAGTTACCAAAAAAACCGTCTACACAATCGTTATATGGATCGCAAGAGGGCGGAGTAGATTGCGGGAATGTGATAAGTCGGCTTCGATCCTTTTCGAAATTATATACGGCAATAGGTTTACAGCTATCAACACTTTCTATGTATACACCTCCGGATAGTCCAACAAATGCAGCCGTACCTGCCATGCGAGGGAAAACCTGTTTTACTGAACCAAGTTGAAATGTAAACGATTGTCCTTTGTTTAGTACAATACTCAACTTTCCTGTATTAAGGCTCCCATGACCACTGCAATATGGACTGTAAACATTGATTTTTGTATTGTTTTCAAAAGCGCAAATAGTTGTATTTACGCCCATGCTCGCTGAGTCAGTTCCAAGCCTGTTCCTACAATTGAGTATATTATTAGAAGGACTGTAAATATGATAAGGAGGAAATGCAACATGGTACTTAGAGCCTGTTTCACTTTTTTCCAAAACAGAATAAGATCCAGTTGACTCAGGGGCTGTAAGGTAACAATTCAACTGAACAGGTGAGGAAGTTTCCAATATGAAGTTACAGTTGGTTACTTTCTCCTTGTCTTGAATAAAAAGTCTGCCCATTGGATGAGGAATTCCGATAGTAACCAGCTCACCGTTTTTGTAATTTATTATTGTATCGTAACCACAGCCGTTGTATAATTTGCCAATGCCAGTATTTGCAGCAGCAAATACTAAGACCAGGTGATTTTTACTGAACTCGTAACCGGAACGAGGAGAAATCTCAGTTTT
>JBKDBI010000297.1:0-8114 GCA_046314695.1 Bacteroidota bacterium
TTACTGCCCGCCAGTGAGCTCTGTTCGGCATGGCGGAAAGGAACGGCTTCGTTGCCGTCGAAGCGGTATAGACCAGCGGCACCGGCTACCCAGATAAAACCCCGCCGATCCTGGTGCAAGTCATAAAAGGCATCCGAGCCCAGTCCATCCGCTGCCCCGTAATGCACGGCATAGGGCGCCTGCCCATATAGGCTGAGCCCCAACCCAAAGAAAAGGGTTAAGATTACATGGCGGCACATCGGATATAAAGCAAAACTAAGGACGGACATTTCCTGCAGCGTATCGGTTTAAGCAAAGTCCCTTGTTTTTTGACCAGCCGCCTTTTTGTGACGGCCTTTTGTAAGCGCCCGGTCAGCTTCATGACATTCGTGTAAGGCGATTGTCAGTAACATGGTTTTCACAAATCCGTAACATCTTGATGCTGTTAGTAGGGGGTTCAACAACTTTATACCATGAGAAAAAAAGTACTATTATCCCTCATCGGCCTTGTGTCGGTTGCGGCGCTGAGCGCACAAACAGCCAAAGTACAGGCCATCCACAACTCACCCCATCCCACTGCTGACTCAGTCGATGTTTGGGTTACTTCATCGCTTGGCACTACAAAGCTGCTTACCAATTTCAAGTTCCGACAGGCTACTCCTTTCGTAGATGTGCCTGCCGGTATTCCCGTAACAGTAGCCATTGCATTGCCGGGCAGTAGCAGCATCACAGATACCGTTGCCGGTCTGAGCATTACAGCCAGTCTGACTTCGGGTGAGCGCTACCTGCTGCTCGCCCAGGGCAACGTGAGCACCAGCGGTTATGCCACCAACCCGAACAGCATCAACACAGCCTTCGCTTTCCTGCCGGTAGGTGGTATCCGCAATGGTTCTTCCACTTCAGGCAATACCGATCTGATCGTGATCCACGGCAGCCCCGACGCTCCGGGCGTGGATGTGTATGCAGCGGGTGTCAGCACGGCGCTGATTTCTGACCTGCGTTACAACCAGGCCTCCTCTTATCTGAGCGTTCCAGCCGATGAATATGTTTTGCAAATTCACGGTGCGGGCAGCAGCACGCCCTTGCTGGCCAAAGTAGCCGACCTGAGCGGCGCCGCCAATGCGAGCCTGGTAGTTTTTGCTTCCGGCTATTTCAATCCTGCCAACAACAACAACGGTCCGGGTTTTGGCCTCTTCGTAGCCGCGCCCAACGGCGACGTGGAAGAGCTGGAAAACGCCACCGCACAGCTGCAGGCCATTCACAATTCACCGCATCCAACCGCCGACTCAGTCGATGTTTGGGTTACCTCCACCCTCGGTACCGTGAAACTCCTGCCCAATTTCAAGTTCCGTCAGGCAACGCCTTTTGTTGATGTGCCTGCCGGCATTCCGGTGACTGTGGCCATTGCCCTGCCCGGCAGCCGCACCATTGCAGATACTGTTGCCGGCCTGAGCATCACAGCCAACCTGACTTATGATGAGCGCTACCTGCTGCTCGCCCAGGGCAATGTGAGCACCAGCGGTTATGCCACCAACCCGAACGGCATCAACACCTCTTTCTCTTTCCTGCCCGTAGGCGGTATCCGCGAAAGCGCCTCCTCTTCAGGCAATACCGATTTGATCGTAATCCATGGCAGCCCCGACGCTCCGGGTGTCGATATCTATGCCAAAGGTGTCAGCGCCCCGCTGATTTCAGACCTGCGCTACAACCGCGCTTCCTCCTATGTGAGCGTTCCTGCCGCGCGTTACGTGCTCAAAATCCACGGTGCAGGCAGTCCGGTTGCAGTTGCAGCCAAGGTGGCCGACCTCAGCGGAGCAGCAGGCGCCAGCCTTGTGGTATTCGCTTCCGGTTACTTCAACCCTGCTGCCAACAACAATGGCCCCGCATTCGGCATCTTCGCAGCCCTGCCCGACGGTACAGTGGAAGAACTCGACAATGCAACAGCCAGTGTTCAAGTGATTCACAACTCGGCTGATCCGGCTGCCGCTTCGGTAGACGTGTATTACAACGGCGGTCTCCTGCTCAATGATTTTGGTTTCCGCAAAGCCACCGGTTTTGTATCGGTTGCAGCTGAAACACCCATCAGCTTTGGTGTGGCACCCGGTACTTCTTCCGGCGCAGCCGATACCCTGAAGAACTTCAACTATACCCTCGAAGAAGGTGGTAACTACATCGTAGTAGCCAATGGCGTACTCAACCCAATGTCGTTCAAGGCCAATCCCGACGGCCGTTCCACTGCCTTCAACCTCTTTGTAAATCCCGCCGCGCGCCGTGCAGCCAACAACAGCAGCCTGGTAGACGTGGTGGCTTTCCACGGCGCCACCGATATCATGGGTGTCGATGTGGTAGTAGCAGGTAACCCTTTGGTTGACAACCTCTTCTACGGCGACTTCAGCACCTACGCTTCTGTGCCTCCGGCCGCTTACGTGTTGAATCTTACCAAAGCCGATTCGAATAACGTGGTATTGGCCGCAGTGAACGCCGACCTCAGCAGCCTTACAGGCCGTTCTGCCACCTTGCTGGCCAGCGGTTTCCTGGATGCAGCCGGCGGGCTTCCGGCCTTCCGCGTGATCGCTGCGCTGGCAGATGGCAATGTGCTGGAGCTTCCTTTTGTAAGTCTTTCCACACGCCGTTTCGAAACCCTCAGTCTGAGCATGTACCCCAACCCGGCTGCCGACCGCATTTCAGTTGTGAATCCTTTCAGCCATACGCTCTCCTATACCGTGCGGGATCTGAATGGACGTGCCGTGATGCAGGGCCGCATGTTGGCCGGTGAAAACAGCCTCAGCACCGGGCGCCTTAGCAACGGAGCGTATATCCTTGAAATGCAAAGCGAAACCACCCGCGCCACCGGCCGGTTTGTGGTAAACCGCTAATCAAAGACAGACAAAGCTGTATTCGCAGATGCAGCGCAGAAGCCGGGTCTCACGATCCGGCTTCTGTTTTTTTCTGGCAGGCTGTATTTTTGAAGGATGCCGCAGGATGGCCGCCCAACCCTGGAGATAGTAAGACAGAAAGTACGCCATTATTGTGCGTACCAGGAGCGTTGCCACAGCGAAGTGGAATCGAAATTGCGGGAATTGGGCGTTTACGGCGACACGGCTTCCGAAATCATCAGCGGCCTTATCGCAGAAGGCTTTCTGAATGAAGAGCGCTTTGCCTGCGCCTTTGCCGGTGGCAAATTCAGGCAGTTAGACTGGGGCAGGGTGCTCATACGGCAACACCTCAAGCGCAAGGGCCTGAACGACTATCTGATCCGCAAAGGATTGGCCGCCATCGACGAGCAGGACTATATGCGTTGCATTCAGCGCCTGGCCGAACGGGAGCTTGCGCGCGACAAAGGCAATGCGCTCCAACGCCGCCAACATACCCTGCGTTTTCTGATGCGGAAAGGGTTTGAAACCCACCTGATAGACGAAGTGTTGTCGGGTGCAGGCGACTTTAGCTAAAAACCACTGCCTTTCCCTTGCGTTTTTTACCTTCGCAAGCATGTACCCGGAATTGTTCAGGATAGGCAGCTTTACTGTACAGAGTTATGGTTTTATGATTCTCACAGGCGTTTTACTCGCCTGGTGGTATATGTACAAGCATACCCGCGTGTACAAACTTGGGAGTGAAGATATTTCCGAATTCTTCCTTTATGGTTTCATCGCAGTTTTCGTGGGCGGCAAGATCTTTTTCTACCTCGAAGACCCGATGCGGTATTTCCAAGACCCGGCGCGCATGCTCGAATCGCCCGGCTCGGGTTTCGTGTTTTATGGCTCTTTCCTGGTGGCAGTGCCGGTATTCATCTGGTGGTTCAGGAAAAGGAAACTCCCCGTTTTGGCCATGTTCGATATTGTTGGTGCCGGCGGAACGCTGGTACATGGTTTCGGGAAGATTGGCTGTCTGCTGGCCGGTTGCTGCCACGGCAAGGTCTGCGACCCGAAATGGGGCATCGTGTATAACCATCCGAAAACCCATGCCGATCCGGCTGGCGTGCCCTTGTATCCGACCCAGTTGCTCGACGCAGCGCTCATATTGGGTCTTTTTCTTGTGATTGCCTGGTTGCACAAACGCAAGCGCTTCGACGGACAACTATTCCTCCTGTATGCCATAGTGTATGCCATCGGGCGCTTCTTTACGGAGTTTTTGCGGGGCGATGAAGAACGCGGTTTCCTGTTCGGTGGCATGCTATCGTATTCACAGCTCATAGCGCTCGTTGTGCTGGGCGTTGGTTTGTTTTTTTATTTCCGGCTCCGCCGCAACCCCATCGTCAGGTAAGCATGCAGTTTGCCGATATCATCGGGCAGGAAGCCGTAATCCGCAAGTTGCGCGACAGCGTGCTCGCCGGTCGGATACCGCATGCCCAGCTCTTTGTGGGGATGGAAGGAAGCGGTGCCTTGCCGATAGCCCTCGCCTATGCACAATATGTAGGCTGCAAGAACCGCAGCGAAACCGACAGTTGCGGGGTTTGCCCATCCTGTGTCAAGCACCAGAAGTTCTCGCATCCGGATGTGCGGTTTTCCTATCCGGTCATTAAAAAAGGAACGGAGGAAGCGCTGGCAACCGATTTCATCCGCGAATGGATGGCCGCGCTGGGAGAAAACCCTTACCTCAGCTACCTCGATTGGCTGGCAAAAATGGATGCAGGTAACAAGCAAGGCAATATCCCGGTTTCGGAATGCCGCGCCATCATGAGCGCCCTTTCCCTCAAACCCTTCGAAAGCGATTACAAGATCTTGCTGCTTTGGTTGCCTGAATTCCTGGGCAATGAAGGAAATATACTGCTCAAAATCATCGAAGAGCCGCCGCAAAAGACGCTTTTCCTCCTGGTAGCCGAGCAGATGGATCAGATTTTACCGACCATCCTCTCACGCACCCAACTGGTGCGGATTCCGCCCATCGATGGCGAAGACCTGCGCCGCGCTTTGGAACAGCGTTTTTCGCTGGATACGGCCCGCGCGGAAACCCTGGCCTATGTAAGCGATGGCAGCTATCGACGTGCACTCGAATTGCTCGGCGAAGTAGATCAGCCCCTGTTACAGCCGTTCCGCCAATGGCTGCTCATGTGCTTCAGCGGGAACAAAGCAGCGCAGAACAACTGGGTTGCACAGGCAGCGGGATCGGGCCGTGAAGAAATCAAGGCCCTATTGGGTTATGGCTTGCATATCCTGCGCATGTGCCTGGTTTTTCCCGAGCTGGGAGAGAAGGCCAGACTCGGCGAGGCAGAACAAGAATTTGTGTCGAAACTCAGCCGGCAGTTCAATCCGACGACCATCGAAAAGGCGTATAAACTCTTCAACGACAGCATGTACCAGATTGAGCGAAACGGGCAGGCCAAGTTGGTGCTGGCCGATTTGTCGAACGAAATGCACAAGGTCTTCGTTCAAAAATAACCAATTGAATACCAGTCTGTTAGTAGAATTGGTGGTGTTTTTTTCTGGCATAGGGCAACCGGAAGGCAGGCAACTTCGACTATTGGTTTGTCAGGAGTATGAAATGCAGGCATGAAGCGGGAGATGAGCAGTGCAGAAGAAGCCCTTATCGAACGTTGTCTGCAGCAGGACTCCGGTGCACAGAAAACGCTTTACGAAACCTACGCTAACCGAATGTACGCCATCTGCATGCGCTACGCCGATAACCCCGATACAGCAAAAGACTTGCTGCAGGAAGGGTTTATCCGCGTCTTCCGGGCCCTGCCGGGTTTCAGGAAGGAAGGCTCTTTCGAGGGTTGGATGAAGCGCATTTTTGTGAACAATTGCATTGAATATTACCGCAGCAAACGCAACCAACCCTGGTTCAGCGATGTAGATGAGGCTGTTGGAATCCAGGCAGACGACCATACGTTCAGCAACTTTGGTTTGGATGAATTGCTTGGACTGATCCGGCAATTGCCCGATGGCTACCGGACGGTTTTCAATATGTATGCCATTGAAGGTTATGCACACAAGGAAATAGCCGCACAACTGGGTATCAGCGAAAACACCAGCAAAACACAATTGCTGAAAGCGCGGCTCATGCTGCAGCGCCTGATTGCAGAGAAAGGAGGAAGCAGGTTTGCCTGAGGATAAGAACGCGCTGGACGAACTGTTCCGCCATTCCCTTGAGAAGGCAGAACTGCCCGCACCTCCAGGTGTCTGGGAAGGCATTGCTGCCGGTATCGAAGCCGGCGCAGCAGCCGGAGCAAGCACCACGGTTACAAGTTGGTTCAGCATGGGCTGGATCAAGGCATCCGTTGCCATTGTGGCGTTAGGCGGCGCAGCGATCGGAGGCTGGGCTCTGCTGAAAGAAAAGGAAACAACAACATCTCCGTTGCCGATGGTTCGAACCGAAAGCAGTGCGAAGGAAACAGTGAATACACCCGCCACATCTGACCTTGAATCGGCTGTATCTGTAAACGCGGATCAACCCGCAAAGCCTGAGCGTTTGCCTGCAAGTGGAAGGAAAGGCGGAGAGACAAGCCAGTCATCGCATCAGGGCCAACATACGGACAACAAACCACAAGTGGGTCATGGTGGGGTACAACCCTTAAACCAAAATCCTGAGCCACTGCAAGTTGCCCCGGAAACGCATGCGCCGCAAATGGTGAACCAAGATCCCTGTGCCGGTTTGCCTGCAGCAAGTATCGTTTACCGCGAAGTGCAGCCCGGTGTGGCAGATTTCAGCGTCGGCGAAGGGAATTGGCAACAGGTGCGCTGGAATTTTGGAGACGGCCTGCAAGGCAGTGGAAACGAGGTGCGGCATACCTTCCTCAGCGGAAAGCGTTTCCAGGTAACGCTGGAGCTGCTGGACGAAGCAGGATGCCTGCGTCGTGCCGAGCGCGAAATAGTGCTGAACGGCAGTGAGCTGGAAGGCAATATTCTGATTCCAAACGTTTTCACCCCGAATGCCGACGGAATCAACGATCCCTACCGCATTTTGATCGTGGGGCAGGAGAAATACAGACTGAGCATTTACGACCGTGCGGGCAAGGTATTGTATACCGGCACGGACCCCGAGGAAGGCTGGGATGGCGCGATTAACGGACAGCCGGCGCCGATGGGTCCCTACATTGCACGTGTGGAATGGCAGTTTTACGGCCATCAACCGCAGAACAAAACGGTTGTCATTATGCTGAAACGTTAAGCCCGGAATAAGGAGAAAAACAATGGAGAACCTATATTTGAAAACTTTGAAAAAAAGGGAGAAAACAACACTATGAAGAGGTATATACAAACCATCGCCGCGCTGTTCGTAGCGGTGCTGGCCCTGGCGACACCGCGTGAAGCGGCCGCTCAGTGTCAGTTCACCTACGACGGTGCCCTGTGCGAAGGCAACCCGATCCGCTTCTTCGGAAGCCCGGCCGGAACCACCCATTCATGGGATTTCGGCGGTCAGGGTACGAATTCGCAACAGATTCCGACCTTCGTGTTCAACACACCCGGTACCTACCTGGTGCGTTACACCACCACGATCGGCGGAAATCCATGTCAGTCGTCGCTGAGCCTGCAAATCAAACCCAAGCCAAAGATTAACCTGCGTTTGCTGAGTGCAAACACGCAGTGTTTCGAAGGCAACCAGTTTTGCTTTGTGGACAGCAGCATCGCCGTACCCGGAAGCAATTTGAAAGAGATGCGCCTGGTAGTGAGCGACGGTCAGTTTATCACCCACACTTACTCAAGCCAGCCTCCGCGCACTTTCTGCTTCAGTTGGAAAGACGACCGCGGTGGTCCGGTTGATCTGACTGTTGAACTCGAAGATGCCAATGGTTGTATCCGCCGCGATACATTCAAGGCAGTTGGTCTGGTGCGTGCCAAACTCGGCATCCGCTTTACCAGCAACCGCCCGGTGCGATGCGATTCAGCACAAGCATGTTTCAACAACCTTTCAGCTATTCAGCTTAGCGATGTGCAGAGCTTCCTTTGGGAATTTGGTGACGGCACTACCAACAGCACCAATTGGGGTATTCCTCAGTTCTGTAAGTGGTTTGTCGGTCCCGGTACCTACAATTCAAAGCTTACTGTTACCAGCAAATTCGGATGTAAAGAAACCTTTACCTTCACTGCTGCAGCGCAGGTATTCGATGTAAAGGCAGTTATCATTGCAGACAAAGATTCAAGCTGTATTTCAGCACCTGAGATCAAATTCAGCCTGAAAGACGGACCTCCGATCGG
>JBKDBI010000298.1:0-2572 GCA_046314695.1 Bacteroidota bacterium
GATACATATCGCCGCGCAGCAGCCCGAGCAGGTATTCCGTGCTGTGCAGGGCGTCCACTTCCTGTTTCAGCAAGGGCAATAGTCTTTCGTGTATTTCGGCAAGCGATGCACACCGGATGAGTTCCAGGCGCAATTCAACGGGTATATCCACACCTTCAAGACCCGGATATTCAGGGAAGTAGGTGGCACTGCCCACTTCCGGTAGACCGAATTCGCTGATTTCCTTCAAAAGATCCGTAATGCGCAGGAACAGCTCCTTATCCGGCTCTTTGCGGTAAGGCAAGAGGAAACCGGGAACCTGGTTCCCATCTGCTTCTTCCGGAAAGCAATGTGCCGGTTGTAAGGCTTTGATAAACATATGATCGTAACCTTCATCGTACCAGGCTTCGCAATACAAGGCAGGATGGCCTCGTTTTTCCGCTTCATGTGCCCACCACCAGACACGCAGGTTCCTGCCTTCGCGCACAGCCAATTCCTTCAGTTCGCCGAACCTTTCTTCCCAATGACCATAAGGAATACACTCCTCCGGAATCATCAACATCTCTTCCCGCAGGAGCACCAGACAATGGTTCATCATACAATTATCACGTTCGTCGCCCGAATTTAGTGTATAGTCGCTTCAACCTTTTGAAATCCTTTAATTACAGGCCAGTGGCACAACTTTTGATGGAATGAAGTGAACCAATCGTTTTCCCCATGAAGAGAATACACACCATCCTCGCGCTTGTTACCCTGGGCGGCGCTGCCCTGGCCATGATGAGCTTCCGTTCGGCCCACAACGTGGTTGCCCATCGCTACATGCAGATCACCACCGTTGAAAGCGTGGTAGCCGGCGGCTTTGCCCGTTCACGCATGATTGCCACCGACAAAGAAGGGGCTGTTGAAGAAGTGAAACTGGAAAATTTCTACAGCCTCTCAGGCATCAATTTCCAGAACATCCGCTTCAACGATGCGCAGATCACTTCAAAAATTGAATCGTATGCCAACGACGGCTGGGAAATAGTAAGCGTAACTTCCAATTTCACCGGCGCACCCAACGGGCAGGCTATGAGCAACGGCATTGTTATCAGCCGTTACCTGCTGAAGAAAGCAGAATAAAGTATTACCGTTTTTTTCGGAATTTGAGGGCAATGGGGAGCAAATCGTTCCCCATTTTGCTTTGTTGCCAGAACTGTGCCGCGCCTTCGCCGCTGTAGGATGAGTACAAATAGCTATCACCCCTGTAGATGCGAATCTGGTCTTTCCCGGCAGGTTCGATTCTCAACGTGAAGTACAGGTCGGGCTGCAAGGGGCAGGAACTTGATTTAGACATGTATTGAAAAGTGGTGTCTTTGAAGGGCATTTCGGCCAGTTCCCATCCTTTGGGTATTTGGATATACAGGTTTTTAACGCGGCTGAAGCGCCCCAAAACGTCGATTGGTGTGCTGCGCCATTGGGGATGATCGGTGGTATCCGTAAAGCCGAGGAAACGGCCGGCATGTAAATAGATCACCGAATCCTGGAATTCCACCATGCTGCGGCTGGAGAAGCGCCCGTTGAAAATCATGTGTTCCGGAACCGGTGAGCCCAAGCTCTCGGCTTTGGCTTCTAATAACCAGGCATCGGGCGCGAAACTGCGTGCGATGGCGATGTCGAGATTGCTGCGCAGTTCCGGCTCCAGACTTCCGTATTGTGTGAATTCACGCGCAGGAAAGCCTTTGTAATGCCGCATGAACCGCATCACCGAATCGCCATTCCAATACAAATCGCTGCTTTCTTCATTTCCCCAATCGCAAGGGTGTGGCACCGGCTCGAAACGATAGCCTGATGAAGGCTTGCCCGGCATATTGGCATCCATCACCAGACAGGTTCTGCCGAGATACAGGTCGGGCGGACTTTTGGCGATGCCCATCATGTGCCAGGGAATCCATTCGCCGCTCACCGGCAGGTAAACCAATAGGTTGTTTAGATCGGGAAACCAGGTGAATGTGGTGTCGAAGGGCGGAGCAGGAGCGGGGCTGCCGAAATAAAAGCGGTGCGGAATGCCCACTTTCGCCAGGCAGCGGTGCAACAGGTTGATGCGTTGGTATGAAGTAAGTTTTTCGAGCGTCGGGTCTTTGGAAATATGCCGCTGGAGCATGCCGGGTATCCACATTACCGTGGTCTTTTTGGTGACGCCGGCCTTGCGCAACACGCGGTCGGTGCTGATCGGTTTTTTCTGTCCGCGCGGAATCAGCGGCGTTTCATCCATTTGTGTCATCACCGATTGATGCACACGGCCCCAAAGATCTTTGGGAGTGGAGCCGGGCGGGAAAACCGTGTAACGCAGCCGCGGAGTATAGGTTCCGAAGGCGCCGCTCTCATCGAATACGTCGGCCGACATGGGAGGAAGGCGGCTGGTAAGGAAAAGCTTGCCATCGCGCACGCTGCGTTCAAAAGTGGTTTGGGTGAAATAGGCGCGATATTGAGACGTGAAGTTCTCCGGGATGATCAGTTGTGCGCTTGCCTGCGCTGCCACGGGATGATTCCAGGCGTATTCGAAAAAGGCCTGAAATGGAACGCGGCTGATGACGATGTATTCGAGCACTGCGCC
>JBKDBI010000299.1:0-12422 GCA_046314695.1 Bacteroidota bacterium
AAAAGCAAAAGCGAACTGATTGAGGCGAGTGGCAGGGCGACAATTGAAACCCTGTCAAGTGAAGTATCTCAGACTGTTGCTTCGTGGGCAGCGGTAAGGGCAGAAGAACTTGCGACCGACATCCTGGGAGAATAGAAAATGTTTGCCGTTGATACGCAGACCAATGAGATTTTTCTGTACGACGACATCGGACCAGCATGGATGGGAATGATTGACTCGGCAAGCGTAATTGCTGGACTCAAGTCCATGGAAGGCAAAAGGATCTTGCTGCGAATCAATTCCCCTGGCGGATCCGTTGATGAAGGTGCTGCAATTTTCAATGCCATCATGCGGCATTCCGGTGGAGTCGATGTCGCCATCGATGGCATTGCGGCATCGATTGCTGGCTACATCGCGATGGCTGGCAAAAAGGTGACCATTGCAGCCAATGCCAAGCTGATGATTCATGATCCATGGACGATCGCCATGGGGAATTCCACCGACCTCAGGAAGACGGCAGACGTCCTGGATACCTACGCAGCGTCGATGCTTCCAGCCTATGTCGCCAAGAGCGGCAAAAGCGAAGAGGAGATCAAGCAAATCATGCGTGACGAGACATGGTACGGAGCGGTCGATGCTGTGGCCGAAGGATTTGCAGACGAAGTCGCAAATGCAACGTCAGCATCAATGCAAGTTGCAGAAGGGCGATTCGCTAAGACGCCATCGGCACTGCTTAAGAAAGTGGAGGCTGGCACACGGACGGAGGCGAAGCCTCGCCTATGGGACATGCGAGTCAAGCTTGCAAATTTGACACGAAAATAGTTGAGGGTATATTTTCGGTGGCGGGTAAATTCGCCCAAAAATTGAACGCTTAAAAATCGCAACTCGTTAGCGGCGATCTACGGCAAGACTGTGTGTGAACTTCGACACAGTCGGCAGGAGATCGCCGTTTTCGTTTTCCTGCCGACGCAAATGCAAAGGCAAGAAAATGAAAAACAAGAAGGCGATTCTGGAAGAAATTGAGTCCTTGACCGTTCGCGCTAAGGCAATTCACGACGTTGCGGCGAGCGAAAACCGCGACCTTGGCGATGACGAGAAGGCTGAGGTTGATGGCATCCTGGGTTCGGCCGACAACTCCGGCAAGATTGCGTCTTTGAAAGCCGACCTGGCTCGCATCGAAAAGGTTGAGGCAGCAAGCGCAGCAATCGTTGCTCGCAGTGCTTCGGCAAAAATCGAAGAGCAGGGCAAGTCCTCCAAAAAGATTGCGGTCCCTGCCGTGGCTCGCAAGGTAGCTCCCCTCAAGGCTTTCAAGAGCGAAGAAGACGCCTACGCTTCTGGGCAGGCGATTCGCGCATACCTTGGCAACGCTGGCGCAAGGCAGTGGTGCGAGGATCATGGCGTTGCATTCAAAGCTGCCATGTCGGAAGGCGACAACAACAAGGGTGGATTCCTTGTGCCGTCTCCAATGGAGTCGGCCATTGTCGACTTGCGTGAGTCCTATGGCGTGTTTCGTCAGAATGTTCGCGTTGTTCCGATGACCTCGGACACGCTGGACATTCCTCGACGGCTTGGCGGATTGACTGCCTATTTTGTCAGTGAAAACGCCGAAATCACTGCATCGGATGCAAGCGTTGGCAATGCCAAGCTTGTCGCTCGAAAGCTTGGCGCGTTGACCCGTGTCTCAAGCGAACTGAGCGAAGACGCTTTGGTGTCGATTGCCGATATGATCGCAGACGAAATGGCCTACGCTTTTGCGGTGAAGGAAGACGAATGCGGATTCTTGGGCGATGGTACATCGACCTATGGCGGGATTGTTGGCGTGAAGAATGCCCTCGCTGCCGGCTCGATTGCAACTGCCGCCTCGGCTACGTCGTTCGGTGCGCTGGTGCTGACTGACTTCCACAATGCGATTGCTAAGCTTCCGGTTTATCCCGGCATGCGTCCAGCGTGGTTTGTCCATTCGGCCGGATACCATGCGGCAATGGCACGGCTTCAGGTTGCCGCTGGTGGCAACAATGTTGTCGACCTGGGCAATGGTCCAGTTCTGCAATTCATGGGCTACCCAGTCGTCTTTTCGCAGGTGCTTCCAAGCACCCTGGCAGCGCAATCTGGCGCGACCTACGGGTTCTTTGGCGACCTGTCTCTTGCGGCATCAATGGGAAGTCGCCGTGGCGTCTCCGTGATCTCCGACTCCAGTCGGTACTTTGAGTTTGACCAGATTGCCCTGAAGGCAACTGAGCGAATTGACATCGTTGTTCACGAAGTTGGAACCTCTGCTGCCGCAGGTCCAGTTGTCGCTCTCAAGATGGCCTAGTCCATCTTCTGAAACGTAGCCAGCCTAGCGACTTGCTGGGCTGGCTTTTCTTTCATCGAATTCAAAGCACAGGAAACAAAACATGAACCACGGGCAAGATCAAAGGTACGTCAACCTGATTCCTCCTGCAGTGATCAGGGACAACGCCAGTTTTACTTCGGTTGAGATTGATACCAAGGGTTTCAGCTACTTAACGGTGGTGTGCAACTTGGGTGCGACCGACATCGCCATGGCGGCGCTCAAGCTGCAGAGTGGCGACACCTCTGGCACGCTGACGGATGTGACTGGGCTGAACTTCTCGGGTGGAACGGACATCGCCGGAAATGCAACCAGCCTGCCATCGGCTACCGATGACAATGAAGTCTTCGTGTTTCAAGTCGATCTTCGCGGGAAGAAGCGATACTGGAACATCGTTGCAACGGCTGGCGATGGAGCAACTGGAACCTACCTTGGTGCAATTGCTGTTTTGTCCCGCGATGGCATCAACGATGGCACGGTGGCAGGGATCGCCAACGGCTCAGTGATCCGTGGCTAGTCATGGAAGACCTGGACGTTGAGCTGGTCCAAGGGTGGAATGGGTTGCAGGCGGGACACCGTCTGCGACCTCCCCTTGGGCAGGCCTTGCTGATGATCGATCTTGGTTTCGCTAAGAGGCTGGAAGATGTGGAATCCACTGGAAGTGCATACCAGAATTCTCACTCCTCCGGTGAGCGAGCCAATCAGTCTGAAGGAGGCCAAAAAGCATCTCGAAATCCTCGAAAGCGATGACTCTCACGACGAGCAGATCCAGTTGCTGATTGAGGTTGCAAGAGATCGGGTTGAACGAGACTGTGGGCTGGCGCTGCTGACGCAGACCGTGGAGCATGTCCAAGCAGGCTTCACGGAGGCGATCCAGTTGCAGCGCCGGCCGGTTCAGTCCGTGACCACAGTTCAGTATTACGACGACGGAAACGCGCTCCAGACGCTGTCCAGTTCGATATGGCACCTGAACCCAGCGAAGGAACGCATCGAGCTAAAGTACCAAGAAGATTGGCCGACAACCGCCGACCGCTGGGATGCAGTCAAGGTGACCTACGTCGCAGGCTACCAGAAGGCATCTACGGTGCCGGCAAGCCTAAGGCGAGCCATGCTGCTTTGCATCGGGCATGATTTTGAGAATCGGGACCAGATCGCCAATGAGGGGATGCTGACCGAGGCGACATACGAACGGCTGAGGCGGCGCTGGATTCGCCCGAGCTACCCATGAAATACCGACCAAATCGATTTGCCGTATCGGACATGCGTGATCGCATCACGATACAAAAGCCGACCGAGTCGCAGGACAGCTATGGGCAACCAGTAGTGACCTGGACGACGCACCTAGCAAGTGTGCCTGCAAGCTTTGAGCCAGCGAGGCTGGGGAGCGGAGAGACGACCAGGGGCCGGCAAGTGGAGGCAACCTCCTCCGCGATCCTGATGACTCGATACATCCAAGGACTGACCACTAAGATGCGGATCGTCAGGAATGGCGTAGCGTATGGCATCCTGGCGATTAGAGAAATCAACGGTGGCAGTCGCTACCTGGAAATCAGCTTAAAGGACTCCGATGGCTAGGCTACCAAGCAGGACTATGGGCATCGTCTCCATGGACGCAACGAGCCTTGGAGAGGTTGAGAAAGTCCTTGGCGAACTGAAGCAGCAAGTTTATGACGCACGAAAGAAGTCCGCAGTAAAGGCAGCACAGCCAATCGTAAAGCGAGCTACAGAGCTAGCGCCTGACTCCAAGTCGAATATCACCGCAGGCGGAAGAGCGGATGGGCCGACAAGAGACAAGTGGGGAAAGAAGTACCGGGACAACCCAAAGTGGACTGGAATCAGCATCAAGCATCATGTTGGCGAAAAAGCAATCGTCGGAAAAATCCAGGATTTGTTGATTGTTGGATTGAAGTACCCAAAGGGCAACAAGGGCAACTTCAACTACACAGTCAACAAGGAGGGGCGTGAAGAGGTATTTTGGGGCAGACGCAATGGGACATTGTGGAAGCCTGTGTACCGATTCATGGATAAAGCGCTGGACGAAAAGAAGAAAGAAGTCGTCGACATCTTCGTCGCTGAAATGAAGAAGGCTATCGAAAGTGGCTAACGTAGGCATTGCATTCAGGACTCTGTGCCTGACCAAAACAGCGATCACCAACCTGATCGGGCAGCGAATGTACCCTGACGTCCTGGTTCAGGGGTCGCAGATGCCTGCCGTGGCGTATTACATCATCAGCACCGAGCGAGAAAAACTGATCGGCAAGATGAGCAGGCTTGCACACTCCAGGTTCCAAATCGACTGCTACGCAATGACTCGTAGCCAGGCAAATGCTGTGGCTCAGGCATTCAGGACGAGCCAGCTCGATGAGTACCGTGGAATCACAGCATCGATCATGTTCAATGGAATCGAGATAGATTCCGGCGAGCAGTATTTGCAGGAACCACCAACAGATGGAAGTCAGGAGCATCGCTACCTGACTAGTTTTGATATGCTAGTTCATTACACAGAAGGAGTTTGACAATGCCCGTGACATCCACCTCAGGCGATACCGGGAATGGGGCAACGCTGACCTTTGCAACCACTGCGTTTGCTGTCGGCCTGCAGAACATTCAAGGCTGGACCGAAGAGGTCGAGCGGCTTGAAGTTTCGACGCTTGCCACGACTTCCTTCAAGAGATACATCGCTTCGGATCTCAAGGAAACCCCAGAGATCACCGTCAACTTTTACTGGGACACCTCGCTTGCCCGTCCCGCGATCGGGGGAACGCCGGAAACGATGACCATTACGTTTCCGATACGCACGAATGGTGGTGAAGCTACTGCCGCAAACTATGCCGGCACTGGCTTTATTCGCTCGATTACCTGGCCGACTTTGGAAAATGGTTCCGTTCAGATGGGAAGTATGGTGCTTTCCTTTGACGGGACAACTGGTCCCACTTGGACAAAGAGTGCATGATGATTGTTGAATTGCGTCCGCATATTGGACAGATGGCTACCGCTCTTGGAGTCGTCGACGTCGAACACGATCAGTGGATCGTCATGGCAGGAGTTGAAGAGGATCGGGTGCGACAAGTCGGGTATCTGTGCAAGACCCCCGGCAGCAAAGTCCAGCCGATTCTCTCGCTTCCTGACTCGGTTTGGGGTAAAATCACCGATGAGTTGATGAAGTTGCCGCAACTTCAGGGCTGGACCCAGCCCAAGGTTGTGGACTTTTCGACCGTGGTGTTTATGGACCAACCGGAAGACGAGCAGGAGGATGTCGACGATGGCGATGAGTAAGGAGCAGTTCCTGGCAAAGAGTTCAAGGCGATACACCGAACATGAAGGTGTTCGCCTCCAAAGCTTGACCGCCAAGGAGTACTTCGAGTGGGAAGCGGATCGGATTGACTACGCCAAGGGGAAGGTCACCAAGGAGAAGATTGTCACTTCTCGGCCGAAGCTTTTGAGCCTGATGGTTGTCGATGAGGATGGGAAGCGGATGTTTCCAGACTATCGAGAACTCGATGGGCTCGACAGCAAATGGATTGGTGACCTGTACGATGCGGCGATGTCTCATGCCGGATTTGCAGACGACGACGAAGTGAAAGACGAAGAGGAAACGGAAAAAAACTAAGGAGACACCCGAGGCTAATGCTGGCTGCAAGGCTGTGCTTCGCCTGGGGTATTCCTGACGTTGAATCGTTTCTTGAATCCACGCCTCCACAAGTGCTTGATTTCTGGATGGCGTTTGACCGGATCGAGCCCATAGGCGAGTCGGCTTGGCAGTCAGCGAGGATCGAGGCGATGCTGTACAGCATTCGCCAAGCGGTCCTTGCGTTTGGTGGGCAGCGCACAGACTGCATTACGCCAGACGACTGCATGCCTCCACGGTATCTGAAGTACGAGCAGAAGAAGTCGCCAGCGTCGATCAAATCGATGCAGAGTGTTCTTCAGTCTATGGCTTTAGGGGGTGCTGCAAGTGGCGAGAACGATCACTAGCGTCAACGTCCAGCTTGGATTTCAGTATGAGAAGTTCAAGCAGGGCGTTGACGGCAGCATTAATGCATGGAGGAACTTCAACAAGATCGCTAGGGACTCGGTCCCATTGCTCGATCGATACAACGAGGCAATCAAGAACGTAAATCAATGGTTTGTCACCCACAAAGGTGATCCAGAGGCTTATGCAAGAATGATTGACCAAGTCAATTATTCGTTCAAGCAAGGCAAGTATGCCATAAAAGAATTTAGCGACGAGCAGAAGCAGTATCTTGCCGACTTAAAGAGAGGCGCTGAACTTAGCATCGGGACCGCCGAAAGAAGGCAGACTGAGTACAACGCATCCGTTGCCGAAGCGGAGCGACTGCAAAGAGTCGGGACCATGTCCTTTGAGGCATATACGAAACGCATCGAGGAACTCAACAAAGAGTATCTCGGCATTGCGACTTCGGCAGAGAAGGCAGCAGCGGCAGAAAGAGAACTGCAGGCTGCAACGGCTTATGCAAGCTCAGTTATTGCCTCAGGCATGAGCAATTGGGACAGGTACATTGCAGAACTGAATCGATTCAGGGATGCAGCAGCAAAGGCTGGCATGGGCATTAGGGAGTTTGCTGCAGGAGAGGCTGCAGTAAGAAAGAAGTTCGGCATCCAAACTCCAGATGAGTTTTTTGAAGACCAGCAACTTCAACTTGCATCTGAAGCAGCAGATCGACTTGAGAAAGCTGTCCGTCGCGTTGATGCTGCCGTTCTGTCTGGAACGTCCAATTGGGACAGGTATCAAAAAGAACTGCAGCAGTTTCAGCAGGATGCAGCACTTGCCGGGACGGGCTCTCAAGACATCGCCACGGGAGAGGCTGGGATTAGGAAAAAGTTTGGAATCCTGACTTCGACTGAATTTTTTGCAAACCAAAGAAAACAGGAAGACGACGCAAGAAAAGACAGAATAGCTCAATTGCAGCGTGAGTCGATGACTTTTGATGAAGTCGCTGGCGCAAGAATGAAGGAGCTTGATTCCCTTCGTGCAGCTGGCCTTGATTCCGAGACGTATTGGAGACAGACAAGGAAGCTTAACGATGAGATGGCAAGGCAAGCCGGCATTATTAGCGGAGGCGCAGGTGGCGTTCAAGGCCAATCACTGACTGCATCGCTCCGCAGTCTTGGACTGCAGTATTACGCAGTTTCGCAGGCAATGATGGCAGTTTCTTCTGGCATTAGGACTGTGCTTAATTTTGAGCGGCAGACCATTGCGTTTGCGTCTTTAACTGGAAGCATCGAAGAATCCAGCAAGATGATGGAAGGGTTTCTTGAGCTTTCCGCTAAGGCACCTCTGTCCATTACTGCAATGCAAGGCGGGGCAAGGACGATGCTGTCTTTCGGCGCTTCCGCCAAGGAAGCTGGTGCAGCAGTCGAAATGATCGCCAAGGTCACTGGTGGCGATGAGATGCGATTTCAAAACATGTCGCTTGCCTTTGCCCAGATCCGCGCTGGCGGAAGGCTTATGGGACAGGAGTTGCGACAGATGATCGATGCCGGCTTTAATCCGCTGGAGCAGATAAGCAACAAGACTGGCATGTCTATGCTTGATTTGCGAAAGCGCATGGAACAAGGCGGGATTTCGTTTGACATGGTTCGGCAAGCCATGGAAGAAGCAACAAGCGGAGGAGGAAGGTTTGCAAGACTTTTGGATGACATTTCTGGAACCATGTCTGGCAAATTGCAAAGAGTTATTGCCGACATCAATGCGTCTCTGATTGACTTCAGCAAAATGATGAGCTTCGACCTTGGCAACATTGTTGACGGAGTCGTGTCTTTTGTCAGCATTGCAAAAACAATTTCTCCTGTGCTTGCAGTTGTTGTCAAACTGACTTCCATGTTTTCTGATGGCATTCAGGTCGTTGACATGGCTCTAAAGGGCTGGGGGCTTGCATTCAAAAGCCTGCAGGAAACGATCGATTCGTTTCTCCCGTCTGGATTTAAGCTCTCTGACCTTTTTGGCAAAATTGCAAGCGTCTTTGAGTACATTGCCCAATTAAGGCAAACAGAAAAGCTGCTTGATGAGCCGATACCTACCCCAGAAGAGACGCAGGCCCAAAAGGCAGCAGACGCATACAAGGCATTGAGCGATGCTACGCAGGCGGCAAGCGATGCCACAAACGAGTATTACGACGAGCTTTCAGGGCGATTTGACGAAGCACTGAAGGGCAGCGGCAAGTATACCGACGCTCAATTAAAAATCGCTGAAATTGAAAGCCGTGGGATCAAGTTGAGCGATGCCCACAAAAAAGGCATCGTCGACAGAACTGCAGCTATTGAGAAATTTGAAAAGCAAGTCCGAGACGCCCAGCAGGCAATGGAAAAGCTGCAGGAAGAACAAGAGGGCATGCAGGACTTGATGCGAGAGCTTCGTCCTCAAGACGAGGCGGCTAAGAACGTGGAGGAAGTCATTGCCCAGATTAGCCGAATGGACTCCATGTTTGGGCTCGAGAACCTCGGCGTTACAATGGACGACATCAAGAGAGTCGTAGGCAGCAAGGCTGGCGCTGGGCAAGGCGATTCGCTTGACTATCGCCTGGGGGAAGCGGTTCAGTCTGGCTCAAGCGCTGCAATCCAGAAGTTGTACGATTTCCAGGTAAAGCAAGACACCTCGGAGATTCTGACCGACATTTCCCAGACGTCCCGAGATCAGCTTGATTTGCTCAGGCAAAAGCTTGAAGGTGGTGTCGTCTTGGCAGGAGCGCGCCCATAATGGCAGGAAGAGTTTTGAGAGGCGAAAAACGAGAAGGAAGGAACTTTTCCTACTCGTTCGATGATGGCAAGATCAACGTCCAGCAAACACGCACCTACAGAGTTGAGACGAACTCCAAGTCCATCTTGGACGAAGAAGTAGCTCTGACTCCAGGCTTGCCGATTGCAGGGATTACGCTGCTTTCGTCCGGTGCGATCTGCAAATCGGTCCAGGCTTACAGGGACGACAAGAATGCCTATTGGTGGAATGTAGTCTGCCAGTTCAACAATGAAAGACCTTCGCAGCAGACCCCTCCTGGGCAACAGGACAATCCTGACCCAACGACCTGGATTCCGATCTGGCGATGGACGACCGAGTACACCAGGGAGCCAGACGTCAACAACGACAAGGATCTGATAAAAAACACAAACCATCGACCATTTTCTGAGCAGCGAACAGTCGAGACACCTGTTTTTGTTGCAAAGTTTTCTCAATACATGCCAGCCACAATTAAAGAAATTAGGCCAGCTGCAACAACTCCTGGAACGTCTCCACTGTATTTAACAGACTTTGCTTCTGTCATTAACGTATCGACGTACAAAGAAGCAGATCCGTATCACCTTCTATGCATTCTTGATGCAGCCGAGTACGGGACGTACAACGGGTTTTCTGCATGCCGACTGGATCTTACCGTTAAATGGAAGAGGAACAGCTGGCTTGAATACTACTGGGCAAGGGACCGCTGGTTTCTTGATGGAGTCAATGGACTCAAGCCAATCAAGGACAAGGAAGGCCGGCAAGTTGAGTGGTATTTGAACGCTACCGGAGGCATCGCCGGAAACCCCGTGACTGGAACCGCTCCTACTCTTAGCGACATTGGCAAGGTTCAGATTCGCAGATACGAAGACGTCGACTTCAATACCCTATTCAGGACCATCTAAAATGGCATCTACCCTTCAAAGAGCGGCAGTCACCATTGCAAGTGCAGCCACTGCGAGCGCTGCCGTAAGTGTCCCGCAGGATTGCACCCTGGTTGCCGTTGCAACGCCGGCAGCGCTTACTGGCACATCCTTTACCTTTGAGGTGTCTGACGACGACGGGACGACCTACAAGCCGCTTTACAACGGCAGTACGCAGTACAGCGTGACCGTTGGGACCAGCCGGCACATTGCACTGGATGCGACGGCAACTAGATCGGTTCTCGGTGGTCCAGCCACAGCCCCGACCTGGATGAAAGTCGTCAGCAATTCGGCCGAAGGCGCTGCAAGGACCATCACCCTGATTTTTGCGCAGGTGTAGTAGTGGAAACGCTTTTTGCGTTCAACGAGGCCGACAAGAATCGGATCCTGCAGCAACTGGATGGTGGCATCCAAGCCAGGAATCCGTCCATGGACAGCAATGATCCGTGGACGCTGATTGGCGTGGTGGCGACCGGAGGTATAACGGCCAGGGCTGGCACCACACCGGGGACCGGGACCATCAACGTCTACCATGTAAATGACAGCGGCACTCTTGCCCACTACAACAGCCAGACAATCACAGTGTACAATCTATCGTCCGCTGCGATCGTTGCTGGCAAATACGTCATGTGCAAGCGTGACTATGTCAGCTGGAAATGGTTCGTTGACTTCGAGGACTGCTGAGAATGAGCAACAAGCATGGGGCGGGATGTACCTGTTGCGAGGGCGGGCAATGCACGCCGTGCGATAAGACAATCACAACCATATCGGTGACGCTTGGAGGTCGCACGTTTTCATGGTCAGTCAACAAAAACATAAACGAAAACAACGGATGTTGCCTGTTGTTTAACGCTGGGTATTCAACTACTTATGACGTTATTGACTATTACAACGCAAATGCCTGGGACGGAACCTCCGGCGAATGCTGGAAAGCATTTAACGGCGCTGATTGCTGTAGTGGATCGACTGGTGGAGGTGGTGGTGGGCCAGGTGGTCCACCAATACCTGCCGGGGTTTGCATCCCGTGCGTAGAGTATGCTGGTAATGTATTGTGCGACGACACATACAAAATCAAAACGTATCAAATCAGGGACTTGCAAATCAATGTAAAAGTGCGTGTTGAAGAGTCCTATTCCCTTTCCGTATGTTTTAAGGACAAAGGAGACGGCACAACAGACATATCTTTTCTGATATCATCGTTGATGCAATACAAGGTTTGCGGTACTTGGTCTTTTGAGCTTGCAGAATTCTTGAACACAAACTGCCCTAAAACGCTGGATTGCGCTACGTTTACACCGACTAGCAGCATTGGATGCAATGGGCGTTGCGACATTCCAGAATGCGTCGGCTTTGGAAGAGATCCGTTTTTGCAGGAGCTTTATGTAGCATACTTTGATTGCGAAAGCGACACCCCAAACTGGGTTGAGTCTTCGTATGTTGTTCAATGCGCCTCACCGTGCAGCTTATTTTTTGAACCATGCGAAGCATGTTTTGAGTTTGATTGCTTGTGTGGAAACGTGCAGAGCCTTAGCACTGAACCAAATCCTTTAATTTTTACTTTTCAACCAAAAACTTGTGGATGTTTTGCAAAGGTACATTCGGCGGGATGGCAGTATGACGATCCAAACGAGGCGTTTAATAGACCGTGCAATAACATTTGCGGAACCTATTCCGTTCAGCGAAGCGACTCTATGGCAGAGGTTTTGTATTGCAGTGGCGATGAAGACATTTACGGATGCCAATGCCAATACAATCAGACATGGGCAGAATCGACTTCAGTAACAAGCCCAGGATCCTGCTGGTTCGCTGATGCAGAAGGTCTGCCGGCCTCCCCGCTTCCGATTGACTGGTGCCAAAGATACCACGACGATTGCTGTGTTGATGATTCCATCTCTCCATCAACAACCGTCATTGATTTGCCGAACGAACCTGCCGATACCGTCACGGTTACAATATCATGCAGCTAGTTGAAAGCATTTGCCCGCAGTGCGGAATGATTCACAAAGCCGAAAGGCAAGTCGATTTTTTTGGATGCTGCCAAACTCTTGTGCAATCCGTTGTGACTGACCAAAAGAAAACAGTTAGGATTGAGTCATCGGCAACACCTAAGAATCCACCGCAACCCAAGCCCGACACCACCAACGAACCAGGGAGCGTGCTGTATCGCATTCTCAAGGATGTGTTCAGCATCAAGCCCAAGCAGGGATGTGGATGCAACAAGCTTCGGAATGAAATGGACGCACTTGGCATTGAGGGATGCGAGCGTGAGTTCAGCCGACTTGCTGCAGCGCTCAAACAAAACGCCAGGTCGTATAATTGGCTCGAGTCCTTTGGTGCTGCACTAAATGCCATACGCAGCGGCGCGCTTGAGTGGCTTGATCCATTCCGCCCGTGGGAATCAATCCTCCGTCATGCAATCGAATCCTCCAAGAAATTGAAGGTGGTGCCAGATGCA
>JBKDBI010000300.1:0-4851 GCA_046314695.1 Bacteroidota bacterium
TGAAATGCGCGGCTTTGCCAAGATGCAGGTCGGCCAGCAGCAGCATATTGCGTTGGCGCATGAACGCACAGCGCAAAGGGTTCAGTTCGATGCATTCGCCGCCAAAATCTATTTCCATGTCTGATGGGGCGGCAAAAATGCAGGTTCAGGCGCTTATTTTGCCAGCATGTTGCCGGAATGGATTCATCTTTCGAAGCATACGGTACAGATGGGCCTTGTGCTTACGCTGCTCATCGGCGTATTCATCGCCCGCCGCGCCATGCTCCACGTTTACTTCAGGAAGAAGGGCGAACGTATACGCGATCATTTTGTGGTGACCATCACCCAGGTGGCTTATCTGGTAGCCGGCGTTTTGTTGTTCTTCATGGTTTTGTTGCTCTTCCGGGTGAACATCCGCGAGTTTCTGACCTCTATGTCGCTGGTGGCGGCAGCCCTGGCCCTGGTTTTCAAAGACTATGTCAATAATGCACTGAACGGCATGATTTTCATGTTCAGCGACACATTCACCGTGGGTGACCTGGTGCGGATCGGCAACCACAAAGGCCGAATCGAAGGTATTAACCTGCTGAATGTGCAGTTGCGAACAGATAACGATGAATTGGTGCTGATCGCCAACAACCTCGTGTTGCAGTTGGTAACGGTGAACTACAGCAAGGGCAGTTACCATACGATCATGGTGGAGTTTTCGGTGCCGGCCTCGCGCGTACCTGAACTGGAAGGTTTGGAAGCGGAAATCCGCCGGGATGTGCAACTCATCACCGGGCCATTGCCGGGCGATGCAGACTGGTTACAGGTGCGCGAAATAAGGGAAGGCCATGCCTATTGTGCCTGGCACCTGCGCATGCCACGGCCGGATGACGTGACCGAACGCGAGGTGCGGCAAAGGGTTTGGAAGAAAATTGCGCGCTTTGACTGAATCTATATTTTTTCAAAAAAAGCACTTGACAAGCCGCAATTCAGTGCAATAATTTAGCAGCATCAAGAACAGACCGGTAAATGGCCAACGTGGAAAAGAAAAAGATGGCGATCGACTACAAGAATCTCACGCCTGAGATGCTTGGATTGCTGGAGGAGCAATACCCTACCGGTTTCAACGGTCACTACATCAAATTCCCCAATTCGAAAGGTGAAATCATTTCAGCCGTGCGGCTGGAAACCGATGACATCATCTATCTCGTGAAGGTGAGCGCACAGCAGCGCCAGATTTTCACAGAAGCAGAGATGGACGAGATGGTAAAGGGGAATGACAAGGAGGGTGACGACGAAGTAGCCGACGATAGCGAGGAAGATGAAGACAACAACCGGAAGGAGCGCGACAGCGACGACGACTAAAATTTAGTTCAGCGTTCGAACCTAGGGCCGGGAACACTGCAATTGCAATCCGGTAAAGGATGGATGATCTTGCGGCACAGAGCGTAAGCAAAATTTGCTGATGCAGTTAATGAACAAAGTGTCATATGGCTTGTTCATTTCCCGTGATCAGCGAAGTCAGTCACGGAATTCGGGTATCGGTTGAGGTATTTTACCGCGAAGATGCAAGCCAGCCGGTGACGGATAACTACGTCTGGGCCTATCGTATCACCATCCACAACAACAGCGGCGCACGCGTCAGGCTTCTTTCCCGCTTCTGGGAAATACGCGATGCCTTAAACGGTGCACGCACTGTTGCAGGAGACGGAGTGGTTGGGGAACAGCCGGAGCTGTTAAACGGTGCTTCACATACCTATGTGAGCGGATGCCAGTTGCAATCGCCCTACGGAAATATGGAGGGATTCTACTTATTTGAAGAATGCCAGAGCGGTGAGCGCTTCGAAGTGCGGATACCGCGGTTCAAACTGCAACTCCCCTTCCTTCTGAATTAGGCCCGTGAAGGATGGCTTCGTCGAGTTTGACGATTTTCCATTTGTCTGTTCCGGCCGGCTCATACACGAAATCGTAACAATAGAACCTGCTCTGCCGCGCATCCTGCTCGTATCGCGTGTGGTAGGCAAAATCGAATCCTGCCGCGAATAACAAAGTGCTCTGCACCGTGCGCATGCCGCCGGGTACCAGTTTTTCCAGGATGCGCCGGTTGCGCCGCAAAATGCCATTTACCAGCCGCACATGGCGATTGGTTTCCGAATTGCTTCGGTTGTGATGTACCGTGCGGCAACCGTCTCCACAAAAGCGCTTGTCAACCCGGCCAGTGATGCGCGTACCGCAAATAGAACAAAAACGTTTGAAGTGATCTTCCATAGAATTTTAAATTAAGTTGATGGTAAATTGTGATTGTGTTACACAAAAATAAAAAAGCTCCTACAAAATTATCGGAGCTTTTTAGTTTGATTGAGTAAAAATTTACCCTCGGTCGTTGGTCGGGTTGCCGGATGGGGGTGCCGGACGACCTTCAGGCTTGGCACTCGGCGCATTGGCCGGAGCACCGGGAGCAGGGCGGCCTGCCGGGGCGGAAGGCTGTGGCTGGCGAATGGTGCCTCCGTTTCCGGAGGGCGTATTGTTCTGGCTGCCGGAGCTTTGCGGCTGGCTTCCTGTGCCGGTGGGGCGGCGAATGGGGCTGCCGCTTTGGGTGCCGGTTCCTGAATTGCGGATGATTTCGCCGATGGCGCGGCTGCCTGAACTGCCGCCTTCGCGGGGAGCAGAGCCTTCACCCGAACCGCCGCCGTTGTTTTTCTGGCACTCGGCGAGTTGGCTTTCCAGGGCAGAAATGCGCGCCTTCAGTACACTGGTTTCACTCTCCAGGTTACGCGCCTTGTCGCGGTTGCTGTTGTTCTGTAAACGCAGCTGTTCGTATTCCTGCTTCAGCACATTCAACTCATTCTGGATGGCTTCGCTGTTGCCGCCGGTTTTCTCCGCGTTGTCGCAGCATTGCTTGTATTTCGCTACGTCGGCTTCGAGTGTTTTAACACGGGCGAGCTGCTGTGCGCTCTGGTCTTTCAGTGTTTTATTCTCGGCCGAGAGTTGGGTCATGCGGTTTTCCAGATCGCTGTTTTCCTTCTTCAGGGTATTCACCTGGGCCTGGAGTTCGCTGCTGCCGCCGGTATTGCTTTCAGCCGCTTTCAGTTTGCCTTCGAGTTCGGTGATTTTGGCTTTCAGCGTTTTACTTTCATCGCTGCAGAATTTGTATTCAGCCATCACTGCCGTGATGCGGTTTTGCAGGTCGCTGTTTTCCTTCTTCAGGGTATTCACCTGGGCCTGGAGTTCGCTGCTGCCGCCGGTATTGCTTTCGGCTGCTTTCAGTTTGCCTTCTAATTCGGTGATCTTGCTGCGCAGGGTCTTGCTTTCATCCATACAGAACTGGTATTCAGCCTTCACTGCGTTCAACTGGGTAGTGAGTTGTTCGTTCTTGAAACGCAAATCGTTCAATTCCGTAGTATTACCGCTGCTGTTTTTGAGCTTGTTCTCCAAATCGGCGACATTGGCTTTCAACTGGCTGTTTTCAGTCTTCACCTTGTTCACCTCTGCTTTCACGGTGCTGCTTTCCTGGCCACATTTGTTCAAATCGGCTTCGAGCTGGCTGATGCGGAGGCGCTGGTCGTCGTTGTCTTTCTTCAGGCGGTTCACTTCAGCAGTAATGGTAGAGGAAGCGCCGTTGGTGCGGCAAAGGGTGAGGTCATTGCTCAACTGACCGTTTTCAGTCTTGAGCCGGTTTACTTCTGCTGTAACAGTTGAACGCTGGTCTCCGCAGGTTTTCAATTCAGCTTCCAGCTCACCGATGCGCAGGCGCTGGTTGTCGCTTTCCTTCTTGAGCCTCACAACTTCAGCCGATTGATTTGCAGTGCCACTTCCTTCGGTGCGGCAGCGGTTCAGGTCGGCTTCAAGCTGACTGATACGCAGGCGCTGTTGCGAAGTTTCTCCGCGCAGGCGGTTTACTTCAGCTGTAACAGTGGAAGAGGCTGCGCGTTCGCGGCTGAGGTCGTTTTCGAGCTGGATATTCCGGTTGCGCAAGTCGCTGTTCTCGTTGCGCAGGCGGTTCACCTCGGCGGTAACGGTAGAACTGCCGCGGCAATCGTTCACCTGCTTTTCGAGATCGGTGATGCGGGTCTTAAGGGTGTTGTTTTCGCCTTTCAGGATATCGCGGTCTGTGCGGATCTGGCTCACTTCGGCTGCCAGACGGCTGCGTTCTTTGCGCTCAGCAGCGAGCAATGAATCGAGCGTCCTGGTTTGCTGGCCACATGGCGTGCCGGCCTGAACGGTACGCAGGCGGTTCACTTCCGCTTGAAGGCGCGCGTTTTCGTCGCGCGAGTCTTTCAGCCGTGCATTGATGCGGGCGTTCTCTTCCTTATAGGTGTTGATGGTTGTAACCTGGCCTTTGCTGCCGTCTTCGCAGGTTTTCTTCTCCTGCAATAAGGTATTCACCTGCGCCTGCAAACGCGCGTTGTTGTTGCGGGTCTGATCCAGTTCGGTGCGCAGCGTGGCTACTTCGCCACAGCAAGATCCACCTCCGGTCTTATTGTTGTTTTCACGGGCGAGAATCTCGGCTTCGCGGCGCTTCAGGTCGTCTTCGCGGCGCTTGAGTTCAGCTTCACGTGTTACGAGCACGGTGTTGTTGCTCTGTATGTATACGGTATCGCGGACTGTCTTTTCAATATAGACGGTATCAGAGGGTGTTGTGGGTTCTTCGTTATAGACACTATCGGCAACATAGGTGGAATCGTTCTTGAAGGTGGTGTCGACGACAGGATCAACATATTCGTTGGGTGTAAACCAACAGGGATTGAGTTTAAAGCGGATACCACCGTAAAAACTGGAGCCTGTGAACTGGCCGTTGAATGCCATGCCACTGAGTCCGCCGAGGTTGTCGCTTCCAAGGATGAATGGTCCCCAGCGGCCGTAAAGACCCCAGGTGAAGCGGCT
>JBKDBI010000301.1:0-7176 GCA_046314695.1 Bacteroidota bacterium
TACTCCCGCCGTTAGATGGTCCAGCATCGCGTACCAATCAACCAGATCAGCCATCATCACCTTCATTTTCTGCATCATCAACCAGATGGGGCGATAGTTCCGGTGTCCCAGATGGCGCTGGACCTGCAATGCAGAAATCGATTTCTTCTGGAACGCAACTACACCAATCGCGTAAACCCAATAACGGAAAGGCAGTTTTGAATACTCCAACAAGGTTCCACTGCGCAACGAGGTCTCAGACTGGCATTGTCTACATCGGTATCTCAACTTTGAAGGGAGCCAGAGATGTTCTTTGCTGCCACAGCGGTTACAGAATACACCATGCTTTTCTCTCAAGTTCTTCCACAAAAGGATACAGCTTTCTTCGGTGTTGTACGTTTGAATAAAAGTTAAATAATCCATAATCTAAAACAGTTAATATACGGGTGCAATTTAGGCGTAAAATCAAGCCCTGCAAAGGCCTATGGACGGCTTGCGCCTAATCTGACCTAAAATTACACGCTTATAAACGTTTAACGATTCATTTATTAAAAAACAAACCCCTCATTCCATACTCCTTCCTCGCCTCCATCCCCTTTCACCCCATTTCGCGGCTCTCAATTTCGTCACACAATCAATCACACATCCCACACCCTTCGGAACAGACACTCCCCTAACGAAAAACAACAGCTCTCCAATGGGAAACCAATAACCACCGTTCACTTCCGGCTCTCCCTCTTGCTCCCGAGCCCGAATTAGTTTTCTGCTGCATAATTTGGGTTAATGCATACTTTTACCGGACCAATTCAATTCCCAGAATATGCCGATACGCATGGTAGATGACCCCGGAAAGAACCGTGGGCCAGAAGACAACAATCCGGGTCGCCGCAATACGGGCGGAGGCGGCGGTGCGGGCAATTTGATTCCGATGCTGATCGGCTTGCTGTTCCGTTATCCGAAGCTGTTGATTCCGGCTTTGCTGATCGGCGGATTCTTCTTGTGGCGCGGCGGTTGCAATCTGCCCATAGCGGGATTGGATCAGACTGCGCAGAGCACTTTGGTGAAAGGCTGCGAGATGAAGGAAGACGTTTACAAGGAGGCGATGATTTTCGCTGCCTTGAGCGACAACCAGCTCCCCGACGCCATCAGTTTGTTGCCGTACGCGCCGAAAGCCGGCAACCAAGGCGCACAAGGCAGTTGTGTGGCCTGGGCCAGTGGTTATGCGGCACGCACCATTTTGTGGGCGCGGCAGACGGGCAAAGATCCGAATACCCATATTTTCAGTCCGGCCTTTTTGTATAACCAGATTCGCCTGCCCGATTGTCAGGGCAGTTATATCCAGCGGGCGATGGATAATATGCAGGAAGTCGGAGCCGTACGGATGGCTGATTTTCCTTACGATCCCAGCCAATGCGAGCGTGAGCCCGGGGCATCCTTGCGCAGCCAGGCCGCTGCCTTTAAGATCCAAGGGTTTACGCGGTTGACGACAGGACGGACGGCCAATGACCTGAAGACCGATCCGGAATCGATCAAGCAGCATCTGCGTGCCGGTTCTCCGGTTGTGATTGGCATGATGGTGGGCGGCAGTTTCATGCAGGAAATGCTCGGCAAGAAGATCTGGATTCCCAAACGCAGCGATTACGATATGCCCGGTTTTGGCGGGCATGCCATGTGTATCGTAGGTTACGACGACAACCTTACTCCCACCGACGGCGGTTTTCAGATTTTCAACAGCTGGGGACCGGAATGGGGAGAGAACGGTGTAGCCTGGGTGCGTTACAAGGATTTCAATTACTTCAATAAGGAAGCATACGGATTGGAGCCTATGGGCGCCGCCGGATTGTCGGCACCGGCGCGTTTTGAGGCAGCGTTCGGGCTGGTACAAAGCGAGAATGGTCAGACGATTCCTCTGGTATCAGAAGGTGGAAACCGATTTCAGACGGCCCGGCCTTTGGCGGCCAATACCCGGTTCAAGGTTCGGGTGAAGAACAACGAGCCTTGTTACACCTACATTTTCGGACAAGAGACTACAGACAGCAGTTATGTGCTTTTCCCCTATACCGAAAAGCATTCACCTTATTGCGGTGTGACGGGCAACCGCGTTTTCCCCCGTTTTGAAAGCCTGATGCCGGATGCTATTGGTACACGTGATTATATGGCTGTTCTGATTACACGCCAGCCTGTGGATTACCGGAAGATCAATGCTGCCATCAACCGCAACCGGCAACGCGATTTCGGGCGGGCGCTGGAAATGGCCTTGCAGGGGCAGTTGACGCGCAATATTCAATTCCGCGATTTAGAAGGCCAGATTGGGATGCGGGCAGATACCGGCGACAAAAATGCGCTGCTGGTGGTGATCGCGGTAAACAAGCGCTGAGCCTCCTTCAGGTAAGCAAGAGCACTTTTTTTGTTTCGAAGAACGGTCGGTCTATCTGCTCAAAGATGGACTTCTCTTGGATATGGCATTTCGGGTAAGCGGTCAGGAATTCGCGGATTTCTTCATCCAGATGACCGCCTTTTAGAAAAGCCATACCGCGGCCATCGACACCATTCTGCCTGATTTTGCCTTTCACCCAGGGGTAGAAACCGGCCAGGCGGGTGACGGCGCGGCTTACCACGAGATCGAAGGGGCCTTGAATTTGTTCGGCGCGCAGGGCCCGGGCGTCGATGTTGGACAGTGCGAGGCTGGCAGCTACTTCCTGCACCACCTTGATTTTCTTGGCGATGGAATCGGATAGTATGAACTGTGCTTCAGGATAACAGATGGCCAAGGGGATGCCGGGGAAACCGCCACCGGTTCCTACATCGAGAATACGCCAGCCAGGCTGCAGTTTTACAAATCGTGTCAGGGCCAGGCTATGGATAACATGGTGTTCGAAGAAATCGTCCATGTCTTTGCGCGACACCACATTGATTTTAGCGTTCCATTCCCCGTAAAGGGCCGGCAGTTGCAGGAGTTTTTCCACTGCCTCCCCGGCGAGGTCGGGAAAATATTTGTTGAGAAGCTCAGCGTGGTTCACCATACGGTTTTTTTAGCCAGCCAGGCATTGAATCCTACCGCCAGGAGATAGACGGCATAAAGCAGGTCGAGGAATGGATAGGCCCAGAGTAATGCCTGTTGCCTGAGGCGCAAAGCAGTGGCCAGCAGGACCGGAATTCGGAGCAACAGCCAGAGCAGGTAAGCGGCCATTGGCAACCAGAAATAAGCTGTGAACCAAGGCCACACGAAAAGGTTCAGGTAAAAGAGAATCTGTACGGTTCCGAGGAGCATCAGGCGCCAACGGTGTTTAGCTGCATAGTGCTTCCCGATATGCAGGTGCCGGCGCTTTTGCTTCCACCAGGCGGCAAAGCCGGCTGGTGGTTCGGAGAAGGTATGCGTATGGGCCTGGGTAACGACGCAAGTATTGGTAGCTGTGGCTACTTCCTGAACAAAGAGGTCATCGTCGCCGGCGGGCAGGTGGTGATGGCTGGCAAATCCCTTCACATCGAAAAACAGCTTACGGGTATAAGCCAGGTTTCGTCCGACCCCCATGTAGGCCTTCCCCAGAACGGCGAAAGCCAGGTATTGCATGGCGGTTACGAGGGTTTCAAAGCGGATGAACAGATTGAGTAATCCGGCCCTTTTGCGATAAGGAGAGAAGCCCAGCACGAGTGATTTCCCATCGTTGAAACCGGCGGCCATTCCTTTCAGCCATTGGTCACCGGCGGGCATGCAGTCGGCATCGGTGAGGAGAAAGTGGTCAAACCGGGCGGCTTTGATTCCCAGGGTAAGTGCGAGTTTCTTGCCTGTCTTGCGCATCTTTTCATGGTCGAGGCGCACGAGGTTCAGCTGTGGAAAGCGTCCGGACCATTCACGGACATGGTCGGCTGTACCGTCCCAGCTGCCATCGTCGACAATCACCACTTCGAAATGCGGGTAATCCTGACCCAGAAGCGTCGGAATGAGCTGTTCCAGGTTTTTCCATTCGTTGTGTGCGCACACGATAATGCTCACGGGCAGTTGTTCTGCAGGCAGGTTGACAGAAATGTTTCTGGCAGCCGCGGTAAACCGGAACAAATAGAACCAGGCCGCCACGAGCCAGCAGCAGAGTGCAATGCCCAGGAAGTACAGGTCTGCGGTACCTAAAGGCAGGTCCATTACTGCCGTGTTTTGAAGCCGATTCCTGTAGTCGGTGTAGTGGGTTTACCGTCTGTTTTGAATTCAGCTATATCGGCCATGGTGAGTGCCGCTATTGCTTTGGGCGTGCGTTTGTTTTTGGGCAGTTCGCTCAGGCGTATATGTTGGTTTCTCACGGCTTCTTCGATCACCTTGCGCACAGCACGGCCATTGCCAAAGTATTTATCGCGGTGTGTGTAGATATAGGTGATATAGGCTTCCAGGTGGGCAGCTGCGTCGGCTTCGGGTGTAATTCCGCTTTCAGCCAATTGGTTAACCGCGATCTGGTAAAGCTCATCGGGTTTGAAGTCTTCGAATACAAACATACGGTCGAACCTGCTTTTGAGACCGGGGTTGGATTCCATGAATCGATCCATGTTATGGGTATAACCGGCAGCGATCACGATGAATTCACCGCGTTTGTCTTCCATCCGCTTCAGCAGTGTTTCGATGGCTTCGCGGCCATAGTCGCCCCCACCGCCTTCTGTAAGCGAATAGGCTTCGTCCACAAACAACACACCGCCCATGGCTTTATCCAGCATCTCGGAGGTTTTGATGGCAGTCTGGCCGATGTAACCACCCACGAGGCTTTGGCGGTCGCATTCCACCAAATGACCTCTTTCCAGGATGCCGAGTGCTTTATATATCTGCGCCAGGATGCGGGCTACGGTAGTCTTACCTGTACCGGGGTTACCACTGAAGACGCTGTGCAGGGAGAATGCCTTGCGCACGTCTTTACCCTGGTCTTTGTAGAAGCGAACCAATTTAACGAGTTCATCGATATCGCTTTTGACCCTGTCCAGACCGATCATCTTTTTCAGCTTGGAGAGGCTTTCCTTAAGCAGTTCTTCATCGATCGGAATATCCGGCAGCAAGCCTTTATGCACCTTGAAGATTTTCTCCATGTCTTCGGGCATAATCAGTGAGAGCTGGTCTACCGTCAGTTCTTCCGGTTTTTCGGTTTTCATGATCCGGAGCCCGAGGTTCATCTTGGCTTCATCGATCATGGAATTGACCATACGGGCATTGCCGAAGAAACGGTCGCGATCTCGGTAACGGTCTACAAAGTATTTGTACAGAATGTCCTTTGCGTCATTGCTGAACTTCACGCCGCGTTTTTCGCAGGAGAAGTCGGCAATCTGGATGAGTTCCTGCGGCACATAGTCCGGGAAATCATAGAACATATTGAAGCGGCTTTTGAGACCGGGGTTGGATTCGAGGAAGACATCCATTTCCTCCGGATAACCGGCCACGATGATGGCGATATCACCCGCATCGCTGAGTTCTTTGAGCAGCACTTCGATGGCTTCACGTCCGAAGTCTTTGCTGTCTTCATCTTTTCGGGCCAGAGAGTAGGCTTCATCAATAAAGAGGATACCGTCTTTTGCTTTTTTGATGGCTTCTTTGGTTTTGGGTGCAGTCTGACCGATGAATTCAGCCACCAGGTCACCGCGGTCTACTTCGTGCACATGGCCTTTTTTCAGCAGCCCCAGCTCTTTATAGATTTTACCGAGCAAGCGTGCGACGGTTGTTTTACCTGTTCCGGGGTTTCCTCTGAACACGGCGTGGAGGTTGATGCGCTCGTCTTCTTTGAAACCTTTTTCTTTCCTCAAAGAGACAAAACGCAGGTAGTTGGAGTATTCCCTGATTTTGGTTTTGATGGGATTAAGGCCAATGAGGCTGTCGAGTTCCGACATCACATCGTCGAGAGTTTGCACAGCTGCTACCGGAACCGGTTTGTTATCGCCTTCTTTTTCTTCGGGTGTTTCTTCGAAAGGATCGCCGAGGAATTCCATCTGCAGCATGGGTTGAAAATCTTCTTCCCCTGCTTCGACGTAATCATCACCCACTTCGAACATCATGCTGGCGATTAGTTCGTCCATAAAGATGATTTCGGCATAATATTCACCTCTGGCCCAGGTTCCGACGATATCAGATCCCCAGCCAACGGTGACGGAGTATTTGTCTTCTTCCGGTTTCACGAACACCAGCTTCCCAACGCTCCCTTTGAGGAATCCGTTTGCCGTTCTGAAGTTGAAAATGAATTCCAGTGCCAGGTCAGAACTTTTACGGGTCACGTTCTGCACATTGAGTTCAACCCAGATGTACCGGGTATTCATGGCCGAAAAGCTCACATAGTATTTGCGGTCATCCTCCTTGATGTTGGCATCGGGGCCTTCGTAGAGTTTGACAGTATCGATTTTGAAGTAAGGGTTGACGCCGTTGCGCACGAGTCCTTGGTTCTCGATATAGAAATTTTTCTTTTCGAGCAATTCACCATCCACCCATGCCTCCCAACGGTATTGGCCAGCCCGCCAATAGGTGCCAGGTGTTTTGACACCCCAACCTTCGCGCACGAAGACTACGGGGTCTTTTTTTTCGACCATCCGATCACAGTTCAGGTCGCATATTTCGTTGTTGTCTGCATCGAAGCACTTGAGCTGCATTTTTAGCTTCCAGTTTTTGTCATCGAAGCGTTTGTTGTGGAGGGAGACTTCACAATAGATATAGGAAACTTCCTGTTCATCGAAGACAGAGCGGTACTTTTTGCTGTTATTGGCCAGCCATTCGGTGCTGCTATAGGTCTTGATTTCCCTAAACTTATAGTTATCTGTGCCTGTTGCCATGGTTACGGGTTCAATATTAGCGGAAATGCTTTTTTACTTTTCAACGGCGGGGCTGAAAAAATGTTCTGATTACTGTTATATTTGCGCCCTCGTTCAGCATCACCCTGACGATGTGCAGAACACGGTGAGGTGGGTGAGCGGCTGAAACCAGCAGTTTGCTAAACTGCCTTACGCTTTACGGCGTAACGCGGGTTCGAATCCCGCCCTCACCGCGACGAAACACCCGGCAATGCCGGGTGTTTTTGTTTTGAGGGGGTTAGCGTTGTGAAAGGCGTCGTGGCAGGCAATGAGTTAAGCTAAACGTTTTTACGCGAGTAAGATTGTGTCGAAGCCTACACAATCCTTGCCCAATCAAGGATTCAGCGCGATTTTTGTGCACTATTTCATTCTTTTTCTATGACTATTATTGATTTT
>JBKDBI010000302.1:0-2357 GCA_046314695.1 Bacteroidota bacterium
TAGCAAACAGCCCGGCCTTCGACGGTGCCGCGGATGATACCCGCATCGCGCAGGGCTTTCAGGTGCAGCGAAATCGTGGGTTGTGCCAATTGAACGGCATTGCTGATATCTCCACAGATACAACCGGCCGTTTCAGAAAGGTATTCCAGTATGGCCACCCGGGCAGGATGACCAATCGCTTTCGCCAGTTCTGCCAGCCGCATATGCGCGGCTGTATACACATCTTCCTTCAGGGCACCCATAACAGATTGCAATATTACTATATTTCAATGAATGAAAGCGGACAAACATTGGATAGCGTCGATAACTTTTTCGTTTTTTAAGGCTGCAGGGTGGAATTTTGCGCCATACTCATGCAAGCATCGCGGAAAACCCGACGCCGCCGGCCTTCCGGTCTGCCCTCCGTTGTCAGCATCGGCCTGGTATTGTTTTCACTGGGCTTGCTGGGCATTTCCGTCTTCGCTGCACGTGAAGTTTCCCGCTATCTGAAAGAGGAGTTCCTGGTTGAAGTATTCTTCGCCGACAGCGCACAAGACATCGATGCCGAGCAATTCACCGCCCAGTTGACCAAGCAGCCCTGGGCTTTGAGCGCCACCTTTATCCACAAAGACAAGGCGGCAGAGCGGCTGAAAAACGAAATCGGGGAAGATTTTCTCCAGTATTACGGAACCAATTTCCTGCCGCATAAAACCGATTTGCACCTGAGGGCCGAGTTCACCAAACCCGCAGAAGTGGGGCGCATCGCTGCCGAAATCAGGCGGAATCCGCTGATCGAAGATGTTCGTTATCAGCCAGACATGCTCGATCAAATCACGAAGAACCTGCGGACCGCGCAATGGGTGATGCTGGCCATTTCGGCCATCATGGTGCTGATTGCCGTTTCACTGATCTCCTCCTCTTTGCGTCTCAGCGTTTTTGCCAGCCGCTTCCTGATCAAAAGCATGCAATTGGTGGGTGCCACCGAAACCTTCATCATCATGCCTTTCATCCGCAAATTCGCAGGATATGCACTTTGGGGCTGGCTGCTCGCAATGACACTGTTGGCCGGCGCCATCGCCGCTGCCTGGTATCTGACAGCATTTTCAACGGCTGTTACCCTTTTGCAACACGCACCGCAATTTGCCCTCTTAGCCGGCATTTTGTTGGTGATCGGACTTATTCTTGCGGTTTTCAGCGCCTGGTTTGGTGCCCGCAAGTATCTTCGCATGAAAATCGAACAACTCTACTGATACCTTATGGCCCAGAAAAAGCCCGTTACCAGGCCCGCTGCCAAGGCGAGCAACACCGCAAGCGCTCCCAAAGTACAGCGCAACTTCATCTTCAAAAAAGAGAATTACCTGCTCACCCTCATCGCTTTTGTGGTGGTAGTAATTGGCTTTGCGTTGATGTACGGCACTACTGATATCTACGACTTCCGCAAAACCACCCTTGCTCCCATCGTGGTGCTGGCAGGCCTTGGCATCGGCATCTACGCCATCATGCACAAAGGCAAAGCAAGCAGCTCCGATAAAGCATGAGTACCTGGGAGGCCATCCTCCTGGCCATCGTGGAAGGTCTCACTGAATACCTTCCCGTTTCTTCCACCGGTCATCTTAGTATGACCCGCGAAGTACTGGGTATCAACGATGCCTTCAGCGAAACCTATATCATAGCGGTGCAATTCGGTGCCATTCTGAGCGTGGTTGCGCTCTATCCAAAGAAATTCTTCCGCTTCGATATCCCTTTCTATTCCAAACTGGTTACGGGATTTATTCCCGCAGCTGTCCTGGGTTACCTGTTCGATGATTACCTGGAACAACTGTTGGGCATGCCTTGGGTGATTCCGTTCACCTTGGTATCGGTTGGGATTTTCCTTTTGTTCACCGACCGCATCTTCGGTGAACAAAGCGATGAAAACGTGCAGGATATTTCTCACAAGCAAGCCTTCCTCGCAGGTCTGAGCCAATGTGCGGCCATGATACCCGGGGTTTCGCGCTCGGCAGCGTCTATCGTCGGAGGCATGGCTGCCGGCATGAACCGCACTACAGCCGCTACCTATTCCTTCTTCCTGGCCGTTCCAACCCTGAGCGCTGCAGGCATTTACAAAATGTACAAAAACAAAGACCTGATCATGTCGCAGGAAATTTCGCATCTGCTGATCGGCAATGCGGTGGCCTTTGTGGTAGCCTGGCTGGCGATGCGGGGATTTGTTCAATACTTGCGCAAACACGGTTTTGCCGCCTTTGGCTGGTACCGCATTGCAGCGGGTCTGGCTTTTGCCGCCTTCCTCTACTGGCGCGGCTGATAGCCCTCCTATCCTTTCAGTTAATGCGCCGCATAATCACTTCGCGGCTGATGGGCTTATGGAATACGAAATG
>JBKDBI010000303.1:0-2563 GCA_046314695.1 Bacteroidota bacterium
CGCATCGGCACGGCCTCGCCCTGGCAGGCGTTGTTCATGCTCAAGGTAGCCGCAGGCAGTGCATGGACCGGGAATTTCCCGCTGAAACTGTCTTTGCAACCGGCATCATTTTCAACCTTCAGCGCAACAAATTGAGCGCCCGCGGAAGTCATGGGCAGGTTCAGGCTGCTGTCGCTTCCCAGGAGGGAATTGTTCAGGAACCAGCGCCGCGTTCCGCCAAGGCCGGGCAAGCCGAAACCGCCGGTATGGGCCAGGCGCAGGGTATCTCCGACGCACAGGAAGTTGGGCAGGTTGATGCGCGGATCGGGCGCCGGCAAAACATGGACGGTATCGCGGTAGGAATCCACACAGCCCAGGCGGCTCGAGCCTGACAGAAGCAGCGGATAGGAACCCGGAGTCTGCGGGCCGGCGCGGAACACCGTTCCACCGGAAGGACTGCCGCGGTACGACCACGACCAGCCGGCCATGCCCGACAGACTGAAAAGTTGCGCCGGGATGCGGACGGAATCGTAGGCACAATAGGCATCGGCCGGTTGAAAGCGCAGGCTGATGCTGTCCATCCGCAAGCGCACCGAATCGCGGGTTTGGATGCCGCAACCCGGATTATTGAACAGCCCGACATAGAGGCCCGAATCGCGCAGGCCTACGCGTGGCAGGTAGAGTGAGGGCGATTGAATCCGCCGCTGATCGGGCAGGATCCATTCTGTACCCGCGCGCCCCGGCACATTGAAGCTCAGGCGGAAAGGTTCACCGGCGCATGCCGCCACCAATCCGGCGAGGTTGAAACGCGGCTGCACCCGGCTGAAATCGGAGAAATAGCCGAAGCGGCAACCGGAGCCCAAAGCCTGCCCGTTGATGATGCCGCAGTGGAACACCACCGAATCGTTGCTCACGCGCACATTGGCGTTGGCACCGAAATCGGACGTAAGGTTGATGGTCGCGTATTTCCAGCGGTTATTGGTGCCCGGAATGAAGGCAAAAAGCGCCTGCCGCGCCGCAGAGAGCAGGTTCCCGTTGATGCGGAAGCTCTTTTCATGGCCGGCGGGCACGAGCAGGTTGATGGAAAATGTAGTGCCCGCGGTGCCGTCGGAACGGGTGAAGGCGGCGGATTGGCTGCCGGTGCATTCCAGGTTCGGTATCAGCGCCATGCCCAGCTCGCAGCCGAAGCCCGAAATCTGTGCCACGGTAACCGGCTGGCTCGTTTCGACCAGGGTGACGGTTTCAGAGGCCGCCATCATGTGCGTATAGGTTTCAGACTCCCGCATCCAGCGCACGAAGCTTCCGTTGATCTGCAGGCGGGTACTGTCTTTCACCGCCGTGATGAATACGATATCCCTAAGCGGCGCGGTGAGTCCCGGCCCGCGGATGGCCACATGCGTATTGCCGAGGAACGACACGCCCACGGCCTGGTCGCCGCAGAGATCGGCGCAGCTGCCCACGGCGCTGTTCCAATCGCGCGGAAAGACCGAATCGTCGTAAAAGGTCACTGCCACCGGTTTATTGGATGCGATGCGCGTACCGGCCAGTTTCGCCCCGCGGGTATTGTTGGTGGAGCGGAGGAAATACACTTCACCGCGCTGCAGCGTCACCTGGATGGTAGTTCCGGCCGGGCGGCCATTCACCACCACCGGCGAACGCAGGCGGATCACGGTATTGTTCTCCGAAGCCTGGATCAGCACGCCGTTGTAATAGGTTTGTCCGGGCTGGATGCTCCAGTTGGGCAGCAGGTTATTGCCCGGCACATAGAACAGCGTATCGAGTGCGTTCCGCCCTTTGAGGGTGAAGATATCCGTATTGCGGTTATCGCCCACCACTTCGTAATAGGCCTGGATGGCGCGGTTGGATTCAATCTTGAGTCCGCTCTTGTTCACGCCATGGGCGATGCCTGTTTCGACTGACGAGATCCGGCTGGTCAGATCGACGCGCACCACGCTGTTGGCCGCCACCGACACATTCATCGGCGTAAACGACGCATTGGCCGGCTGGTAGATTTTCACCGTTGCATTCTGGCTCAGGCCGATCAGTTTCAGTTCGATGGGCCGCTCGTTGTGGTTTGCATTGATATCCGGCGCCGCGAACCAGAAGGCGGTATCGGTTTGGGCGAAAAGGCCATGCAGGCCACTGCCGAAGCAAAGCCAACACAAACCCCAACGCAATCTGCGGCGCAGCATAGAGCGATCAAAGTTAGGGGTTGGCATGATAAGGATGTCGAATTCCCGTCATACCGCGGCGAAGCGCAGCGAAGCCGTCCCGACTCCTTCAGTCAGGAAAACCTCTCCTCTTCGAAACTAAAGCCACCTGCCCCAACGCAGCCACCGCCGGTCACTGAGTAGCCGCTTGATGAACAAAATACAGATTAGGAAGTATTAGCGGCGTATCGAAGTGACACTTGCAGATTTCCGTGTTCTTTTCTCACTGCCTTCGAGTATCACTTCCCCGACGAAGGTGTCGGGGCAAGCTGATACGCCCCTACCTGCGATAGGGTCACGGCGCTTCAAGCACGCGACCACCGTTGACCTTTGTCATATTTCCTGCAACTTGGTTTCACAAAAGACAAGGTTGA
>JBKDBI010000304.1:0-8345 GCA_046314695.1 Bacteroidota bacterium
TTCCACACTGCCAACCAAACCGTCTGCCATGCGCACTACCGTGTCTCCCATTTCAGCCAGTGCCGCATTGTGGGTCACGATTACGAAGGTCTGGCCCATTTCGTCGCACAAGCGGCGAAAATAGCCGTGCAACTCACCCGCATTGCGGCTATCCAGGTTTCCACTAGGTTCATCGGCGAAAACCACTGATGGTTTATTGATCAATGCACGGGCAACGGCAACGCGTTGTTGTTCTCCTCCGGAAAGTTCGCCAGGCTTGTGGTGGCTGCGTTGTTCAAGGCCTAGAAAACTGAGCAGTTCGAGGGCTTCTTTTCGCACGGATTCTCTCGATTTTCCTGCTATCCAGCCGGGAATGCACACATTTTCAAGTGCTGTGAATTCGGGTAACAGTTGATGAAACTGAAAGATGAATCCGATATGGGTATTGCGGAATGCTGCAAGGCGGTTTCCGCGCAGGGCATGGATATCTTCGCCTTTGATCAGCACCTTTCCTTCGCTTGGTTTTTCCAGGCTGCCCATAATCTGGAGCAGGGTGGTTTTTCCTGCGCCCGATTCGCCGACTACGCAAACCATGCGCCCGGCGGGGATATGAAGATTGATACCTTTGAGGACTTCCAGGTTACCAAAACGCTTGTGTACAGATTGAACTTCGATCATGTTACCAAAAAAGAGGGCCGGAATGAGGGCCAAAGATAACCCCATGTAATGTAACTTTGCCGCCTTTAATCGGAACATGAACATTCACGAGTATCAGGCAA
Organism: Bacteroidota bacterium; assembly: GCA_046314695.1. Lineage (GTDB taxonomy): Bacteria > Bacteroidota > Bacteroidia > NS11-12g > UBA955 > REEB481. The sequence goes on from JBKDBI010000304.1 coordinate 759, forward strand.
AAGAGATTCTGCGCACTTACGGTGTAGCCATTCAGGAAGGCTTTGTAGCCGAAACCGCCGAACAGGCGCGCGAAGCTGCACAGAAGGTAAAAGAACTTTCAGGCAGCGACTGGTGTGTGGTGAAGGCACAGATTCACGCCGGCGGTCGCGGTAAAGGCAAAATCGAAGGCACCGAACAGCGTGGTGTTCAGGTTGCGAAGAACGCAGACATGGCGGCAGAAATAGCCGGTCGCATACTCGGCGGAACCCTGGTAACCATCCAGACCGGCCCAAAAGGGAAGCCGGTAAACAAGGTGCTTGTGGCACAAGACGTGTTTTATCCGGGCCCGAATGAGCCCAAGGAATATTATATGAGCGTGTTGCTCGATCGCGGCACCAAACAGAATGTAATCATTTACACGACCGAAGGCGGAATGGACATTGAGGAAGTTGCAGAGCAGCATCCCGAGAAAATCCACCGCGAATGGATAGACCCCGCAGTTGGTCTGCAGCCTTTCCAGGCGCGCAAGATTGCCTTCAACCTCGGCTTGAGCGGCAAAGCATTCAAGGAAATGGTTGCCTTCGTTACAGCGCTTTACAATGCTTACGACGGCACCGACAGCGCCATGTTTGAAATCAACCCGGTGCTCAAAACCAGCGACGACCGCATCATTGCCGTTGACGCCAAGGTGAGTCTCGACGACAATGCACTTTACCGCCATGCCGATTACGCTGCCCTGCGCGACCTGGCCGAAGAAGACCCAACCGAAGTAGAAGCCGGTAAATTCAACCTGAACTTTGTGAAGCTCGACGGCAACGTGGGCTGCATGGTAAACGGTGCAGGCCTGGCGATGGCCACCATGGACATCATCAAGCTTTCGGGCGGTGAGCCTGCCAACTTCCTCGACGTAGGAGGAACTGCCAATGCCGAAACGGTGGAAGCCGGTTTCCGTATCATCATGAGCGACCCGAACGTGAAGGCAATCCTGATCAACATCTTTGGCGGAATTGTGCGTTGCGACCGCGTGGCAAATGGTGTGGTGGAAGCTTACCGCAAAATCGGCGATGTGCGCATTCCGATCATTGTGCGCTTGCAGGGAACAAATGCCGAAGAAGCGAAGAAGATCATCGACGAATCAGGCCTCAAGGTGTATTCGGCTATCATGTTGAAGGAAGCAGCCGACCTGGTGAAGCGTTTGCTTGCTGAACAAAGTGCTTCTTAAGAAAGCTTCTTTGCATTTCCATAAAATTTCCAGTTATTTCCCTGTCTAATCCAATAAAAAAATGGGAATGATTGCAGAATTCAGAGAGTTCATTGCGAAGGGCAATGTGGTTGACCTTGCAGTGGGCGTTGTAATTGGTGCCGCGTTTCAGAAAATCATCGATTCGCTGGTCAACGACATCCTCATGCCGATTGTCGGCATCATCACAGGCGGCATCAATTTCGCTGCACTGTCTGTCAAAGTAGGAGATGCAGAGTTGAAGTACGGGAATTTCATACAGCAAACCATCGTCTTCCTGGTGGTTGCATTCGTACTCTTCCTCTTTATCAAAGCTTACAACAAAACCCGCCGCACTGCTGCCTGATTGGCATCATGCGCATACAATACGGGGAGCTTCGGTTCCCCGTATTTGTTTCATTCTGATCTAACCTCCTGTATGAAATACATCAGTCATCTGATCATTGCCGGCATCTGTTTTTCTGTGACGGCAACGGCGCAAACAAATCCGGCCCGCGATACATCCTGGAAAGGCGGAATGGAAATTGGCTTTACTGCTGCACAGGCTTCTTTCTCCGACAACTGGAAAGGTGGGGGCGTCAACAATCTCAGCATCCTGACCTATATGAACGCAAGGGCGAAGTACACCCGAGGCAAGCACAGCTGGGAAAACAAGTTCAACGTGATGTACGGGATGATCAAGAACCAGGGTGAAGACTTGCGGAAGAGCCAGGATTTGCTGTTGCTAACCAGCGACTATAACTTCCAGATCACCCCAAAACTGCAGGCTTTTGGAGGCATTACCCTACAGACCCAGGTTGCGAACGGGTACAATTTTGACAAAGATTCAGCCGGCGCAAATACACGCACTTTAATCAGCAGTTTCATGAGCCCGGGCACGTTGATTGAAGCGCTTGGTTTTAAATACACACCGGTCAAGTTCTGGTGGATCAAGCTAGGGCTGGGTGCCACACGCCAAACCTTCATGCTGAACCAGGATGTGTACACTGCCACCGATAAAGAGGTGGTTTCCAATGTTCCCCGCGGCACAAAAGTCATCAACGAGGCAGGGCTGCAAGTACAAAGCGAATTTGCCAAAGAATTCCATAAAAATATTCGCCTTACGATGCGTTATCTCGGTTTCGGCCCGTTCAACAACCTCAACAGCGGATTTGACAGCCGCTTCGACGTAATCGCCACAGCAAAAATCACCAAGTACATTTCAACAAACTTCACAGCTATCTCTATCTTTGATAAAGACCAGGACAACAATTGGCAGTTGTCGCAGGTGTTTGGTGTAGGGTTTTCCTACAAGATGTAAAACCGCCATAAAAGACCCTGATGCAACGCGCAGAAGTAGCCAGCTACTACATTGAAAAATCCGTGCTGGATGGCGCCGCCGGCATATTGCGCGATGGCGGATTGGTGATAGTTCCCACAGACACCGTGTACGGGCTGGCCTGCGACCCGGGCAACAAGCAGGCGGTTGAAAAGCTCTGCCGTGCAGTTGGGAAAAAGCCCTCTTCTGCATTGCTCTCATTGCTTTGTGCTGATTTCAGGCAAATCACCGACTATACCCTCCCGCTTTCGGGCGCGGTGTTTCGGCTATTGAAATCGCATTTACCCGGGCCTTACACTTTTATTCTGCCGGCGGCTTCGCGTGTAGAAAAAGCATTCCACAGCAAGCGCAAGACCATAGGCTTCAGGATACCGGAGCACCCTGTTTGTCTGGCGCTGATTGAAGCCTTTGATGGCCCTTTGATGGTAACCTCCTTGCATAGCGACGATCATATCCTTGATTATGAAAACGACCCGGATGTGATTGCTGCGCATCAGCCCGGGCAGGCAGACTTGCTTATCGACAGCGGTTTATGTGGAATAGAACCTTCAACAGTGATAGACTGTTCCGGACCTGAACCGCAGTTGATAAGGGCCGGTAAGGGCATCTGGTCTTGATATTCAACTCACCATGCAGGCAAGGAATCAAGACGACGGTATTGCCCGCTCTCCCTGTCCAGCGCAAACAGATAATGCACAATTCCATTCGTAATCCACACGTAGGGTATTTGAGCGGCCATATTGTAGCGCAGTGCCTGGTCTGCCACAGCTTGATTCAAAGAAATTTCAGGCGCTTTACATTCCACCAGCAAACGAAACGTACCGTCGTTTGCGGCTGCCGTGATATCGGTGCGTTTGGAAAGTCCATTCACCATCAGTGGCTTTTCAACGCCGATCAAACCGGCAGCGACGCCATGGTGTGTACACAACCAGTGGATAACATGCTGTCTCACCCATTCTTCAGGGGTAAGGCGGACATATTTTTTTCGGATTGTGTCGAAAATATAGTTTTTTTGCCCGTCTCGCTTGAGTCGGTAATCGAAAGGCGGAAGGTTAAGCGGCGGGAACAACCGCAAGTATAAAGATGAGCAGCGTATCGGCAGTGAGTGCATTCGAAAATCTGATAGCGGATATCCGCAAACGCCAGTTTGCGTCGGTTTACCTGCTGCACGGCGAAGAGCCTTATTTTATAGATGCTGCGTCCAAGGCGCTTGAAAACGGCATCCTAACCGATGCGGAGAAGAGTTTCAATCAAACCCTTCTCTACGGCCGCGACACCCAGGTGAACGATCTGATTATGGCTGCACGGCGCTATCCGATGGGCGCACCGTATCAGGTAATCATTGTTCGCGAAGCCCAGATGATGAATGGGTTTGATAAACTGGAAGCCTACCTGAACAGTCCGCAACCCGAAACCATTCTTGTTCTTTGTTACCGGGGTAAGAAGCTCGACATGCGCACGAAGTTCGGCAAGAGCTTTAGCCGCAAAGGTTTTCTGGTATTTGAATCGGCCAAGTTGCGCGACTACCAGGTAAAAGATTGGGTAGATAAATGGGTTCGCAAGCAGCACAAGAGCCTGGACCCTGCAGCCACCGAAATGTTGGTGGATTATCTCGGCACCGACTTGATTCAGTTGACGAATGAGCTGGAAAAACTGTTTCTGACGGTAAAGGAGGATTTCATTCAGGCCCGTCACATCCAGGACAACATTGTGATCAGCAAGGAGTTCAGCATCTTTGAATTGCAGAAGGCGCTGGGCACGCGGAATTTCAACCGCACGATCCATATAGCGCATCACATGGCCAACGACACGCGGAGTCCGGTGCAGGCGGCCCTGGCCAACTTATACACTTTCTTTTCCCGTATTGCGGTGATGCACAATAGCCGCGGCAAGAAGAAGGAGGATCTTGCTGCCGACCTGGGCATCAGCAACAATCCAAAGGCGCTGGATTTCGTATTGCGCGATTTGCAGGAAGCGGCCAACCATTTCAGTTTAGCGGATGCGGAAAAGGCGATCGGGTATCTCAAATACTACGACTTACGTTTCAAGGGGATGAATAAAGGCAACGCCACCGACGGGCAGTTATTCATAGAGTTAATGGTCAATTTGTTAAAAAACTGACAACAGGTCTTTCACGAAAACTTTGTCCTTTCTCTGTAAAGCCCCTTAATTTGTAAAAATCTGAATACCAAATAACCATGAGAAAACACATACTTACATTGCTTGCAGCATCTGCGACCCTGTCGGTGACCGCACAGGCACCGCTCGGCAACATCCGCATGCTGAGCGACAACGGACCGGCGATGCGCCCGGCTCCCGAAGTTCGCGGAGACATGAATGTTAACGGCTTTATGAGCGGCCGTCCAAACCGCAACGAAGACATGCTGCGTCGTGGCATTGTTCCGTATTCTTTCATCAAGGTAGGAACCTCTTACTACGACCTGCAGACCAATGCTTCGATTTCCAACCGCATCAAATTGTATGACAATGGTTCGGTTTCATTGGTTTGGACTACTTCACCCGATGAAGGCTCTGCTTCTTTCCCTAACCGCGGTACAGGTTATAACAGCAAGACCGGTAAGGGCGGAAACTGGGGTGCTGTGCGCAACAACCGCATTGAATCCACCCGCCTCGGCTGGCCCAGCATCGGCGTATTGGCCAATGGCAACGAATGGGTTCTGGCTCACGATGCCACGCTTGGCGGTTTCGTGCTTTCCAAGAACAGCGGCCAAGGCCAGAATGACTGGACCAGCACGCCTGTTTTAAAGGAAAACAATCTTCGTCCGATCTGGGCGCGTGCAGCAGGCAGCGGCAATTACATCCACGCAATTTATTCGTACACCGACAGCTCGCAGCCGGGCGAACCCCGCGCTCCTACGCGCCTTGGTGTACTTGCGCCAATGGTTTACAGCCGCAGCACAGATGGCGGTGCAACCTGGGATAAAGTTGCTCAAATGCTGCCCGGTTTCGACTCCAGCCGCATCACAGGTGCAGGTGCCGACGGTTATGCCATCGACGTTCGCGATTCGATCGTTGCCATCATCTTCGGTGGTCTGGCTGACGACGTAGCCGTTTGGAAATCAACCGATAACGGTAACACCTTCACCAAAACCATCGTTGACAGCTTCAAGTACGCGCCTTACGCTTCTAGCAAGCTGATGCTTGATACTCCTTTCTCCAACGATGGATCGGTGCATGTGTTAATCGACAACGACGGCAAATTGCACGCGTTCTGGGGCTTCAGCCGCATGTTCGACGATGACACCTCCGACCAGAGCTTCTCGTTCTTCCCCGGCTTCCAGAACATTGTTCACTGGAGCGAAGAAACCAATACCAGCCAGATCATTGCTTCCGGTACACCTTTCGGCCGTGACGAAACTGCAGGCAACAGCCTTCTTGGCGCTACAACCGCTGCACTGACCAGTGGCAACGTGCCCAGCAACCTCAACACCGTAGCCCGCCTTGGCAATACTTCAGCCATGCGCCAGCCAAGCGCTGCTATCGATGCAGATGGCAACATTTATGTGAGCTTTTCCGTGCCGATTGAAGGTGACGTAAGCGACCTCGATGCCAACTACCGCGATATCGGAATGGTTTACTCTACCGACGGTGGTGTTACCTGGCAGCCAGCCCAGAACCTTACCCAGACCATGCGCGCAGAAGACGACTTCGCTTGTCTCTCACCGCGTACAGACAGTTTCGTACACATGGTATGGCAGCAGGATATTATCCCCGGCACTGCCCTTCAGAACAACAGTGCCAGTGCTAACAACCACGAAACTGTGCTGAACGAAATTCTATACGCAGCCATCCCAACCGAAAGAATCCGCAACAACGAAGTCGGACATCAGTGGGGGCTTGGTGTGCACAAAGCCAACCGCCCTGCTTCGGTATTCGTGGTATCTCAGAACTACCCGAACCCCTTCAGCGGCACTTCTGATGTATTGATTTACCTTGATGAGCCCGCAAAACTGAACGTTGAAATCCGTTCACTCGACGGCAAGGTAGTTCGCAGTGAATCTCCCCGTTATGTAACACCCGGTAACCACTTTGTTACCCTGAATGCTGCCGGCCTTACCCCCGGTGTGTATTTCTACACTGTTACTGCAGGAGCCAATACCGTTACCCGCAAAATGAACGTGCAGTAAGCACGCCGATATGCACTAAAAAAGCCGCTGTCTTCGGGCAGCGGCTTTTTTTATGTCCGGAGTTTTCCTCCTGCTTCCCGCGCCTAATGGCAATTTATGGGTTCCAATACTGGGCGATATCTGTTTCAGGCAAAGGATTCTGTAGGCCGGCCAGCACTTCGAGCATTGCCGGGATCAGGATTCCGGCCAGTGCTGCACCCTTGCTTCCCCATCCATTGCATACAAACACGCCCTTCAGTTCAGGGTGTTCACCCAGGAACGGACGACGCCCTCCGGTAGTCGGCCTTATTCCGGCCTCGTGGCTGACCAATTCCGCGCCTTCCAGCCATGGATGCACTTCCAATGCCTGGACCAACAATTGCTCCTTGCGCTTTTCTTCGGGTACATCATCAGAAAAAAACCGCGAATAGGAAGAACCGATGCGGTACAAACCGCTACCCAATGGAATTACGAAAGCCTTTTTCTTATGGATGGCAGCAGGAACCGGCTGATACGCGCAACGAACAGTCAGCAATTCTCCTTTTGTTAATTGAAAAGGCAGAAAACCAAACGGCCCCTCCTGCGCCGCCCGATAACCCTGGCACAATACAATCCGCCGAAACCGGAACCCGCCCCACTGCCAGTTGGCACCTTCTCGATGAACATCGTCCCATGAAAATGGATTACGGATCAAACGGCCTTCCCGTTGAAAGCGTGCAGCCAGGCTTTCACAAAATGCCCGGATATCCACCCGGCCTGCGCGTGGTGTAAAAGCTGCTCTGATCGGTTCGAGCTGCCAACCCAGCCATTCCGTTCCCAGCACTTCACTGGCCTGTCGCCAATGCTGCGCGGCCTGTTCATCTGCCGCATGATAATACATAGGCATGGCATGCATAAGCGGAAGCTGAATGCGCATTTCCAC
>JBKDBI010000305.1:0-6024 GCA_046314695.1 Bacteroidota bacterium
GTGCTGCCGGTTCCGAGGAAGCCGCCGAAATCAAACCCCAGGCTGTTCCAGGCTGCTTCTCTTCTCCCCAATGGATCGGTATTGACAACCAGGCGATAACGGTCGTGGCGCCAGCCGGCAAACAGGGCCACATTCATGTCGGTATGCAATTGCGCAGGCATGCCCTCCGTGTTGGGTCGGTACTTCAGCAGTATGGTGGAAATATCGATATCCAGGCTTTGCTTCCTGAATACAAGCGGAGCGGGGCTGGCAAGACGGGTTATACCCAGCGGAAAAACCAGGTCAGGCCGCTGCAAACCTGCAGCCGGGTTCCGATAGACGCAGACCGCAGTATCCAGCACATCCACATAGACCCGGTCGGCTTGGCCTTCTTTACCGGTATCCATCCGGTAGTAACCACTTTGAAACCCATGCCTGGATGCCTCATCGAATACCCGACAAGAGAAAATGGATAGACAGGCGGCAAGGAAGAGCGGGATTCGGAATCGCATGGCAAAGGCAGAACGAAAGTAGCGCTAAAACCACCGCTGCGGAAACGCCTGAGCGCCCTCAGAAATCCACCTTGTAGTAGAACACCGGCAGGAAACCGAGCTGGTATTCTTCGCGGAAATAGGGTGCATCGCTGGTATAGCTGTATTTCAGTATGTTCTGCCGGTTGCCCACATTCACCAGGTCGAAGGCGATTTCGTGGGAGATCTTCTTCGCATTGATGCGGTAGGCGATGCGGATATCGGTACGGCTGTAAGCGCGGCCAAAACGCTGGGTATTCTTCAGCGCATCCACCTCCACATATTCCCGCTGCCGCATGCTGGCCAGGGTATCCATGGGTGAAAAACGCCGCGCACCGGCCATGGTCAGCTTGCCCCCAACGTTGATGGTGCTGCGCGGACCGGTTTTCCATTCCTTTCCAAAAAGCACATTAAAGGCATAATTGGTATTGAAGTCTGAATTGCGTTCGATGCCGTCGCTGCCGGTGTATTTGGCTTCGAACAGGCTCAGCGTCAGCATGTAGAAATAGCCGCGGTTGAAGGCTTTGTCGAAGGTGAATTCAACGCCGTAATTGCGCCCGGTACCGGTATTCTGCAAGGTATCCGGGAAGAAACGACTGAATCCGCTGCCGGTATTGGCCAGGCTGAAAGCACCGGAGCGCAGGCCGACGGGTATGTTCGACAGTTGCTGGTAATACACTTCCGTCCGGAAACGCTTGTCCTTACCGATAACCTGGTCGAAACCGATCACAAAATGGTTGCTGTTGGTCAGGCCCATGCCCAGGTTATGCGGCGTTTTATTGCCGGGAAGCAGGTAATAGTAGGCATATCCGGGTTGAATCTGGCTGTGGCGGCCGGTGCCGAAGTTGACCGACGACCTGCGGTTGATCTGGTACCGGATTCCCAGGCGCGGTTGGATGGCATCGGCACTGGTATGCGCTTGCCCGCTGCGCTGTTCGGTGATGCGGAATACCTGGGAAGTGAGACCGAAAGACACCTGCCAATGCACATTCGGCTTCCACTTTAATTGTGCATAAGGCATCAGCATGAGTCCGGACCCGACACTGTTCCAGCGGTCGAACCATTTCCAGTATTTGCCGTTCACGCCTGTATCGGCGAAATCGAAGTTGCGCCCGCTGTCGCGGAAATTGAAGCCGTAGCGCGTAATCTGCGCTCCGTAGCGCATCGACAGGCGGGAAGAGAATTTGGTATTGATGAAGATATGGGTGCCTTGTGTGCTGGTGAGGAAGCGATAGTACTGATTGGGAACCAGCGAATCGAGTTCGTAGCGGTAAGCCGGGAGTCCGTCGCGCAGGAAAGTATCGGTAGCGCGCCGGAATACGAGTTCATGGAAGGATTGAATAGCCTGGCGGCTGCCGGCGACAGAGACATTCAGATAGCTTTTATTGCCCAGCGGTCGGGTGTAGACGCCGCCCACGATGCCCATATTGGAACGGAAATACTGGTCGCGGTCGTCGTCGCCGTACAACTCACTGCTGCTTTCCTTCTGGTTGCTGATGAGGATGTCGATCGTACTCGCGCCACCGAGTCCGAAGAACGAGAGATTCCCCTTCTTCAAAGGGAAATTGAGTTTGAAGGAAGCGTCCTGGTAACGGGGTACGGCATCGGTTCCGAGTTGGATATTGAGGAGGTTGAAGATGGCCAGCGTGGAATAGCGGTAGCTCACGAGGTAGGATGCCTTGCTTTTTTTGCTGAAAGGTCCTTCGGTAAGGACATCCCAGCCAAAGAGACCAAACTGGGTACTGTGTTCGCGTTTCCGGGTATTGCCGTTGCGCATTTTCAGGTCGAAGGCTCCCGCAGTGGAATTGTTGTATTCGGCGGTAAAGGCTCCGGTAAAGAAATCGCTGTTGGCGAGCATTTTGTTGTTGATGATGGAGAGCGGGCCGCCTGAAGTTCCGGGAATAGCGAAATGGTTCGGGTTGGGAATATCGATGCCTTCCATGCGCCAGAGCACACCGGCCGGACTGTTGCCGCGCACCACGATATCGTTGCGGGAATCGTCGGCACCCTGCACACCGGCGAAATTGCTGGCCATACGCGCCGGGTCTCCCCTGCTGCCGGCGAAGCGGTCGGTTTCATCGACCGTAAACAGACGCCCGCTCACCAGGGCATTTTCATTGTTCAGCGCAGTTTGCCGGCGCCTGACTTTGATCGTGGCCGCGCCCAGCGCCTGTATTTCAGACTCCAGTTCGATGTTCAGCACCACTTCTTTTCCGGAGATCACTACGATGTTTTGCAGCAGCAGTTCCTTGTATTCATTGCGTTGAACGAGGAGGTTGTGGCGGCCGAGCGGAATGCCGTCTATGCTGAATTCTCCGGCTGCATCGGCCACAGCTTTAAGGCTTGTGTCAGCTCCCTGGGTAACCAGTTTCACACTAGCTCCGGAGAGCGGTTGACGCGTTTCCTTGTCGACGATACTGCCACGGATGGTCTGGGTCTGCGCCTGGATCAACTGCATGGAAAGCAGGTTCAGGACGAATGCACAAATACTGAATATCAGCAATTTACGCATACTTTTCACGGTTTTCATATCGGGTTTCAGGGGGTAGCTGTTCATACGAAGAAAACGAAGTGTCATCGTATTTCAAGGAAAAGCGATTCCAAACACCTGTATTTTTTCTGAAATTAGCCGTTTATGGATCCGATATCAGCACATCTGGAAGCAGTGAAGGCGATCTGTCCGGAGATTGACCATGCTGCTTTGGAATGGTACCGCAGTGGTTTGTTGCTGCGCAAGCTTCCGGCAAAGAACATGTACATCGCGGAAGGCCAGATTCAAACAGAGATTGCCTGGGTTGCCGAAGGATTGCTGCGGAGCGCTTATACCGATCCGCAGGGGGCCGATATCACCACGCATTTCGTGGCGGAGGGGCAATGGGCGACGGAATATGCGTCGTTCCTGGCAGGAAATGCTTCGCAATACCGGCTGGAATGCCTGGAACCTTGCACGCTGGTTTGCCTGACTAAGGAACATATGGAAGAAGCTTACCGGCGCTATCCGGTATTTGAACGCTACGGCCGGAAGGTGGCCGAGGCGGTGCTGAGTGCCTTACAAAAGCGAATCGAAGGATTTTTATTTCTCACGGCCGAGCAACGCTATCTTCAGTTTATGAAAGAGAATCCGGCGTTGATGCAACGGATTTCCCTCACCCATCTGAGTGCCAGCCTGGGGATCGAACGGCCTTCGCTCAGCCGCATCCGCAAGCGGTTGTCGCAACAATGACTGCAGCCGTTTTGTAACTTAGGTTTCAGTTCACAACAGCTTCCATACCAGAGTTTTGTGGCACATGAAACCCCTGCGCGAAATCTACCAACGCAATCCCCTTCTTGCGGTTTTCGGAGCGGCCCATTTCCTGCTGGCCTTGTTGCTGGCAATTTATGGCCCGTTCAATACCGAGGAAGTATTGGGCCTGAACAGCGTCATCAAACCCATCAAATTTGCCTTGAGCATAGGCGTTTTCAGTTGGACGATGGCCTGGTTCCTGCCCCTCTTGCAAGACCAAAGGCAAGCCAGGCGCTACAGCCGATTGCAGGTGTTTTGCCTCGGATTTGAACAGGTGGCCATCACCGGACAGGCTTTGCGCGGTGAGCAATCGCATTTCAACACGTCATCACCCTTGGGCATTGCCATCTTCTCACTGATGGGGGTATTGATCATGCTGGCAACCTTGTCATCGCTGCGCCTTTGGTGGCAGTTGCACAAGCAGCAAGCTTTCAAAGAATCCGTAGCCTATGTAGCTGCTGTAAAGAACGGCCTTTTGCTATTTGTTGTGTTCAGCCTCTTTGGTGGTTTCATCGGATCATACGGAAAGCATACGGTTGGCGGGTTTGACGGCACAGACGGGATTCCGTTTCTGAATTGGAGCCTTCATTACGGCGACCTGCGGATAGCACATTTCTTCGGCATCCACTCCCTTCAATTGATTCCGCTTTTTGCCGTGCTTTTTGCCAAAGGGAAATCGGCACAGCCGGTTCAATGGTTCACTTTGCTGTGGCTGCAGGCTGTGGGTCTGACGGCGGTGCAGGCCTTGTTGGGATTGCCTTTGATATCTGCCTGAACCGAAAAAACTGTAAACCATCATTTTTAAATCACCATGAACAAGACTGCACTGATCACAGGCGCCACCAATGGTATCGGATTGGAACTGGCCAGAATTCACGCTTCAGAAGGTGGCAACCTGGTTCTGGTTGCCCGCAATAAACCCAAGTTGGATGCATTGCGCGTTGAACTGGAAGAATTATACAAGGTAAAGGTCTACACGATTGACAAGGATCTTTCCGAAACCAACGCCGCACAAGATGTTTATGCGGAAACCAGGCGAATGGAGATCGAGGTGGATTACCTTATTAACAATGCCGGTTTTGGCGACTTTGGTTTGTTTGCTGAGACGGACTGGGATAAGGAGCACAGGATGATCCAATTGAACATCACCACACTCACGCATCTGACAAAACTGTATCTCCGGCAGATGCAGCAGCGCGGTGGGGGGAAAATCATGAATGTTGCTTCAACGGCAGCGTTTCAACCCGGGCCCACCATGGCTGTATATTTCGCCACCAAGGCCTATGTACTGAGTTTCACGGAAGCAATCAGCAACGAAGTAAAAGGCAGGGGGATTAGCATCACAGCTTTGTGTCCGGGCCCGACTGAAACCGGGTTTTCAGCTGCCGGATCAATGGATGGAAGTCGGTTGTTCAGGAACAAGCGGCTTCCAACGGGAGAGGATGTTGCGCAATTTGGATACCGGGCTATGATGGCAGGAAAGACGTTGGCCATACATGGAGTAAAAAACAACATCATGACCACTGCCATACGGTTCATTCCGAGGTCTTGGGTTGTGGCCGTTTCGCGAAGAATGTTGGACCATGCGTAACCCGTGATGAACGGATGTAATGGCAGCATGGCTAAACCGGGGCATGAAGCCAACCTTACACGTTTTACCGTGCCGTTTGCCGCTTTTTTTTGTGGCACGCTTGCGCAGAATCTGAAATCCCTGCCAATAACAGACCTGGAACCGCCTCTCCACCTAGAGCCATGGATTCCCGCCATTTTTGTGGCAAGCTCCCGCATAATCTGAAATCCCTGCCAGCACCAGACCTGGAACCGCCTCTCCGCCTAGAGCCACGGATTCCCGCCATTTTTGTGGCAAGCTCCCGCATAATCTGAGGCTCTGAATGCCTCACTCCTAAACCTCTTCCTTATCCCTTCAACCCCAACAATTCCCGCAACGCAGCCACCGCCTCGTCCGTTCGCACGATCAGCGGAAAGCCATCCACCACCACCAAGGGCCGTTCCATTAACGACGGATGATCGTACAGGGCACGAATCAACTCCCCCTCCTCCGGACTCCGGCCATCGAACAACTCCTTATACAACGGCTCCTTCACCCGCACCATGCTGCGGATACCGCCTTTGACCTGAGCGGCAAATCCGGCTATCTCCTTTTCCGTCGGAGGTTCCAGGAGATACTGCACAAGCGCATAATCCAGACCGCTCTGATCCAGCAGTTCCAGC
>JBKDBI010000306.1:0-41704 GCA_046314695.1 Bacteroidota bacterium
TCAACTGGCCCGGCATGGACGGCTTGGCTTACGGCGGCATCGCTGGCCGACCTCTCATCATCCGTGGCATCCCCGGACCTAATGGTGAGCGGCCAACGCTCAGAATCCCGGACACGCTTGGATGTGGACTTCGCATCGTCGGGGGCTTGCAGCACATCCAGCTACGTGGTCTACGACTTGTGGGCGGGACGCATGGTTCACTCGTTGCTATCCAAGGGGACGCAGGAAATATCTTGGTTGAAGACTGTGAACTTTCAGGTGGAGCCATTGGCGTTTCCATTCAAGGGATGGACCGTCGCACCGGCCCCGTTCGCATCCGCCGCAACATCATCCGCGACCAACGCCACCCCGCCAGCCACAGCCAAGGCATCTACGCATCCGCCGACACGATGACGCTCGTTGAGCAGAACGTCCTGTTCAACACGGGCAACCGCGACCAGTTCTCGCACGGCATGTACCTCGTCCACACGGCGGGCGCGACACGCATCGTCACACACAACTGGATCATCAGCCCCGGTAGCGCATCCATCCAAGCACGCGGAGGCGACTTCACCATCATCTCGAATGTCTGCTACAACTTCAACACGGGCATCGGCGGCGGGCATCCAATGGCCGTGCGTGACGACGTGTGGACATCGGCCCTCATAAGCAACAACCTGCTTGACGCGCCGCGTTTGACCGAGCCTGCACAGTGGGGCATCTCGTACATGCTGGGCCGTCCGATCATCATCGAGAACAACATCCAGCGCGGTGTGCCCCGCCCGTGGATGCCGCCCACTGCGCAAGGCGGCGGTGTCGAGCGTGTGCCGCTGGGCGACGTGCGGATCGGCGACAACGACGTGAATCCCACGAAGACGAACGAAGATTGGGACAGCATCATCCGCACGCTCCTCTCCCGCAAGTCCGGCGAGTGGGGGCCGCAGTTTGAGACGAGCGGCATCATTGAAAGGGCACGCAGCAAGTGACCATCTACGCAACACCGGAACAACTCACCGCCATCGTGCAGGCGGTCAACAAGTGGACCGACATCAAGCGTCGGTTCAACGCAGGCCAGGCGATGATGCACGAAGTCATCGAGGTTGAACGCGAGATGATGAAGTTGGTGGACCAACTGAAAGGCTGAACATGAGCATTGTCACGGACGACGTGCAGCAACAACAAGCGGAACGCAACTTTCACTGGGAACGCGCGGCGGTGCAGGACGGCATCGACCGCTACTGGCAGGGCGTGAGTGACGCACAGAAGCGTGACCAACTCGCCATGTCACCCGTGTGGCGACCGATCATCGCTCTCATGCACGAGCAGGCGGCGGTGGGTTTCTCGGCTGCACGCAAGAGCGTGGAGTCTGGCCGCTGGCGCGAAGAACTGCAAGGCATCATCGGCCTTGTCAGTGACGCGAAACTGGGTGCCATCACGGCCAACACGATGGTGTCGATGTGTGCCCGCGCAGAGGAACTGTTTATCGGTGAAGACGACGCAACCTCACGCCGCGCCGCACCCATGCGATCAGTCACGCGAGAAGTGGGCAAGGTGATTGTGGCCGCAGCCGGACACGCACTCATGGGTGCTGACCTTGCCGACCAGCGCGAACTCGCCAGTGAACGCAAGCGTCTGGCGAAGGAAGGTGAGTACGAATACGACTGGTCGCAGGATGAAGATGTGGCGTTGCTCTATCGCCTCAGCGCAAGTGGCAAGGTGCCATTGCACAGTCGCGTCATCACCGAACTCCGCAAGAGTGATTACGGGTCGCAGATGAACGCCACCGAGCGTTTCCTGCACACCGTTGGCGAGTGGGCAATCGGCGTGGCGTGGGGCGCGATGGTGCTGCCACAGGAACGCAAGGACGAAAGCGGCGAGGTGGTCACCGAGTACGTGCGTCCGTTCCTGCGTGTCTCCATCAAGAACGGCAAGCGTCGCGCCATCCCCGCCGTCACGTTTACGTCGGAAGTGGCGAAGATGGTGGACCGCCGCCATGTAAGCCGCGAGGCTGGGCACCCCCGGTTTCGTCCGCTGCTGACAGAGCCGAAGAAGTGGGCGTGTGACGAGCATGGCCGCATCTCGCAGCGTGGCGGATACCACAGCATCAACGCGCCGATGATTAGCGCGACGACCGCAGCCCAGCGCACGCTGTTGCGAGAAGCGTCGATGCCGTTGGTGGTCAAGGCGATGAACGCCATGAACAGCCAGACGCTCATGCTGTTTGATCCGATCCTGTCCATGCAACGCGAGGCGATGAGTCGCGGCATGGAAGTAGGCAAGCTCCCCCCGTTCTACCCGCCCGACAAGCCGCCGCGTCCGGCAGCCGCAGACGAAGACAAGGACATCAACCGCAAGTGGCGCAGCGCGGCCCGCAAGTGGTGGGAGAGTGTGTACGAGATTGTCGGTCGCCAGGTCACGCACGCGGAGTGCTTGCGACTGGGTGAAGAAATCGCGTCGCAGAATGACGGCCTGTTCTGGCAGGACTACGTGCTGGACTTCCGTGGCCGTGCATCGGTGCGGTGTGCGTCACTCACGCACTACGGCTACGACGCGGTGCGTGCGTTGACAGTGAGTGCGGTAGACAAGCCGATGACCGAGCGTGGTATGCGGTGGCTGAAAATCCACGCCGCAAACTGCTGGGGCAAAGACGGGCTGGACAAAAAGAGCTTCAACACGCGGGCCAAGTGGGCAGACGACAACGCGGCCAACATGGAGCGGGCCGTGCGGATGGGCCTAGATGACGAGTGGTGGCAGCAAGCCGACGACCCGTGGCAGTTCTGGCAGGCGTGCGTGGGCCTGTGCGAGCCGGACAAGTGGGGGCGGCGCATCTTCGTCGGGCGTGACGGCACGTTCAACGGGATGCAGCACTGGGCGGCAATCACTCGCGACCCAGTGACGGCGGCGATGGTCAACCTCTGCGAGAGTGACGACGCAACCGACCCGCGTGCGCCGTATGCGGAGGTGGCTGCTGCCGCACGACAACTGCTCCCGCCGCAACTTGCGAAACTGGTCACGACCAAGGTTGCAAAGCCGCAGGTCATGCTGAGCGTGTACGGCGTGACGGCCTACGGCACGACCAACAACATGCACGCATCGCTGATGAAGGAGCATGGGCTGTCTGACGCGCTGGCAAGCAAAGTGCGCAAGGCCATCGTCATGGTGGTGCAGAAGGTCATGGAGGAGCGGATGGGTAACGCCGTCGCCATGATGGAGTATGTGTCGCGGTCGGCGAAGGCAGTGGCGGATACGGGTGTGCTGCCTGCCTGGTCCACGGTTCTGGGATTCCCCGTGGTGCAGCCGTACATGTCGGTCCACAAGAACGTGAACGTGCTGGGCAAGCAGTTGGCACTGGTAGACCACGCCAGCCCCAAGCCGCGAGTTCGCAAGAACGGCAGTGCGGCCAGTCCCAACTTCATTCACAGCGTCGATGGTGCCCATTTTATGCTGACGGCGGCAGACCACGCCGCGGCGGACATTCCCATGATCGGTCAGTTCGACCGCTTCTGTTCGCTGCCCGCAGACGTGGACGAGAGCGCGGCCATCACCACGGCGGCGTTCGTTGAGACGCACAAGGCCGACCCGATGGGCTTGTTTGTGGAAGCCTGCCGCCAGCATGTGCCCGACTTGCCCGACCCGCCCGCACGCGGAAACTGGGACATCGAGCGCGCCGCCAAAGCCACCTACGCCTTTAGTTAGCAGTCGCTAAGTTTGTAAACGCTAACACTCTGGGATACAGGGAGGTCATCCTTGCACACGCTGACGCTTCTCTTTGTCCCGCCGCAGCCCGTCTTTCATGTCGGGCTGTTTGGCCGTATTGCCAAGAAATTGAGTCCCTTGTTCCCGCACGTTTTGGTCGGCTATCACGAGTCATTTCTGCATGTCGTGCCTCTGCACGGTGCAGTGTGCTTGCCGCAAAACTGCGTACCAGCCAACGCCGTAGCCATCACCTTGGTCACACCCAAGCCCATCAGCATGATCCCCTCGGCTGTCGTCGGCCCTACATGTGTCATCACGGCCAAGCGCGTGTTGGCCCTTGGCAATCTGCGTGTGCCGTGGCACATCCAGACCCCGCAGGCGTTGTACCGCCACCTCGAAAACCACCATGCCCGACTATCGCAATCCGCCACAGAAGATCGAGCCGCCGCCGCAACTGTTCCCCACGCTTGCGGAACTGAGCGAGCCTGTGCGGGAGAAGATTCTGCAAGAACTGGAAGCACGTGCCACGCTTGTCCTGCCGCCTCCGGGCGACCTGCTTGACCACAAGCGATTGATTGATTACACGGGGGCCTACACAAAGCACGAGTTTGTCAAGTTTGTCCGGCGTTCCGTGACACCGACCAAGGAATGACGCATGGGAGCGATTTTCAGTCCCCCTTCTGCGCCGGACCTTGCCCCCATTCAAGACCGCGACCCCACAGAACTCGGCCCGGTCGAGCAGGCCAACCTTCGCCGTGAACTCGCCCGCCAGCGAGCCAACACCACCGTCGCCAGCCTGACCATCCCTCGCGATGTGCCTGCCCAGCAAGCCGGTGTGGGCACGCGCCCGCCCTCCACCACATAAGCCATGAACACCTACAACGCACCCGCCAGCATCGCATCTCAATACGAGACGATGACAGGTGACCGCGAGTGGCCGCTCGCCCGCGCACGCGAGGCAGCCGCCTACACGCTCCCGTGGGTGTGCCCCGACGACGACCATGTTACCCGCAACAGTGACGACCCGATCAAGTACGCGGCCAACCAAGCCGTCGGTGGCCGTCTGACGCAAGGCCTTGTCGCACAGATCGTGCAACTGCTGCTGCCCTACCAAGCCAGCCTGTTCACCTACAACGTCGCGCCCAAGTACCAGGGCAACACAAGCCGCCTCTCCCGCCAGCAACGTGAGACGTTTGAGACGATGCTTCGCACTCGCGCGGAAGCCATCTGCAACCTCATTCACTCGCAGAGTGCGGCTCCCAATCGCGGGCGGCGCAGCGGCACGGTGCTGGCGGCAACCACCGCCCTTGTCGCCCAGAAGCTCATCACGGGCAACGCCTGCTGGCGCATCGACGACGAAGGTGCCATCACCGTTTTCCCGCTCGCCAACTGGGTGGTGCATCGCGACTCGATGGGCGACATTCTGTGCCTCATCGTCAAGGAACGCATCAACCCGCTGGAACTGACGGAGGCCCAGCAAACAGCCATCGCTGTCGCCAAGCCGAGCGAATGGACAGACCTGCAACAGAAGTCCGCCGCCTACGACCGTTTGCGTGACGTGTTTCACAAGATGGAGTGGGATACGGGCACGCAGCGTTGGCGCGTGACGAGCGAGTGCATGGGCGTGCAGATCGCCGACATGACTGACCCCACGCCGCCCTACTGGTGCAGCGCGGACAACCTCATGCCGGGCGAACACTACGGCAACTCGCTGGTTGGTATTGCCCTGCCCGACCTTCGCACCATCGACGAACTGACCATCGCCATGCGTGACCACGCTGCGATGGCCGCGTTCTGCGTCATGGCTGTGGACTACCAGAGCAGCGCGAACGAAGCGCGACTGAAAGCCCTCCAGCCCCGCGAAATCACGCGACTGAGCGTGCGCGGCGGGCAGGTAGACGACGTGGCTTTGTTTAGCCCCACCAACGTGCCGTCGTTCCAAGTCAGCAAGGACAGCCTTGACCGCACCGTGCAGTCCATGAGCCAGTTCTTTCTGGAGCCGGGCGGCATGGTGCGTGAGTCTGAGCGCACGACCGCGCTGGAAGTGGCCCGCGTCACGCTCCAGCAACTCCAGAACTCGCTGGGCGTGCTAATTCAGACGCTGACCGAGCAGTATTCGCCTCACCTCATTCGCCGCTACGAGCGCATTGCCGAGTCGATGAGCGTGGTCCCGCAGTTCACGCAGGAAATGCGTGACATGCTGGCCCTTCGCATGAAGACGGGCGCGGCTGCACTTGCTGACCAGCAGGGCGCGACGCAGCTTATCACCTACATCGACATCGAAACCAAGCTGGCGCAGCAGGAAATCCCCTCCCACATCGACCGCCGCGCGGTGTCGATGCAGTTGGCGAAGCACTTCCACATCGACACAAGCATCATCTTCTCCCGTGAAGAACAGCAGCGGATGGAGCGAGAGAAGCAGAACGCTGCCGTCGCCCAGCAATCCGAAATCGACGTGAATCGCATCACCGCCGAGGGTGCACAGAAACTGCTTCTCAATCAAGCCGGTGTCGCGGCGGCGTAATCCGGTACAGGAACACAACGCATGTCAGTCATTACGCCCGCCCCGCAAGGGACACCGGGCACGCCTGCGCCCACAACGCCCGCAACAGGCACGCCCGCAGGCACGCCGTCCACTCCCGCTCCCGCAAGCACGCCGCCTGTCACTAAGCTGGCGGGCAAGTACGAGAACCGCGACGCTCTCAACAGCGGAATCCGCGAACTCGATCCCACTGTCACCCCCGAGGTGCTGGCGGCGATGCCTGATGCTCACGCGGAGGTGCTGTATCGCACCGCCCAGCGTGCGTTCACGAAGGAACGCCAGCAGGCATCGGGCCAAACGGGAAACGCAAACCCCTTCGCCGCTCTGACCGCCCCGGCGAAGGTCGAAGTCGAGGCCGGTGCTGACCCTCGGCAGATTTTCGAGGCGGCAGGTGTCAACTTTGACGCAGCCATGCAGGCGGGCAAGTTGTCAGAGGCCGACAAGAAGGCCCTGACCGACAAGTACGGGTGGGACAAGACCACCATCGCCCTCGCTGAAACGGCAGGCCGCACGAAGTACGAGATGACCAAGGCCGAGCGTGACGCAGCGATTGCAGTCCGCAACGCCCAGATCGAATCGCAGGTCTATCCCGTCTTTGGCGGCAAGCAGGAGATGGACAAGTTGCTGTCGCAGGCTCAGGAAGCTCTGGGTGCGGCAGAGGTTGACCTGTTCCGCAAGATGCTGGGTGACCCCGACGTGAACGCCGTGAAGGTGGCAGCGGAGTTGTTCAAGACCCGCATGGCCTTGAAACTCGGCCAGCCCACGGGCACGGGCGTGACGGCGACACCGATGGGGACGGTTGCGCCCAAGCCGACCACGCCAGCGGAACGGCGGCAGGCTCTGGAGAAGTTCTCTAAGGGCCTTCTCACACAAGCAGAACTCGCGGCTGCACTCAAAGACGTGCCCGCGCCCAAGAAAGGCTGATAGTCCATGATTGACCTTGCCATCGTTGACGATGGGTTGAAGCTCGGCGTTGAGCTTCACCTGTCTGTGCTTGGGCGCACGCCTGAGCGTCAGCAAGACTACTACGTGGTGGCCGCACACAAGCGTCGCCCGCCCGAAAAGCTCATCAGCAGCGAACCCATGATCGCCCGCAGCGACCCGCACATCACGCCCAATGACGCGGCCCGTGATGCCATCGCCAAGATCAAGGCGATGCCCGCCCCGCCGAACGCGGAAGACGTGATTGCCGCCAAGGACAGTGAACTCGCGCGGCTGCGTGCGGAACTGGAAGCGGTCAAGGAACAGAAGCCCGCGAAGGCTGACAAGTCCGCGAAGAAGTCTGACTGAACACCACACACCCCGACCGAAACGTCTGGGTGTGTTTTTCTTGCGCCGCTGTGGCGCATTTTTCCCCGTCGTGTCGAGAGACGCGCCGCCTCGCATGTCGTCAGCAGTGACCCCCGATCCAATCGGACACGTCACGCACGACAGGAATACCGGCTGAAAGTCCACCCTCGGCATGGCACGCTCACAAGGAGTACGCCATGTCACTGTACACAGTGCAGAATCCTGCACAGGGTCAAACTGCTGACCCCCGCGAACTGCTCGCCAAAGTCCTTCACGGCATTCAAGAGCCGATCACGCCCAACCTGATGTTCTACGGACAGAGCATCCCCGGCGTGAAGATCATGCCCGCTGGTCAAGGCGGAAGTCTGCAAGTCATCTTCAACTCGGTTATGACCCCGGCCAGTGCGGTCCGCGCGCTGGAAGGTGTCGGCCAGTCGGCCATCACGGCTCGGCGCGAATACCTGTTTGCTCGCAACCAGGAGTTCCTGCGCCAGACGCTGCGATACACCGACACCGACATGGAAGACATTCCCTCGCTGCTTCTGCGTGTCCAGCAGGACCGCGTTGCTGCCGAGAAGAAGGTGTTCCAAGCACTTGACCGTCAGATCATCCTCGCAGCGTGTATCGCGGCGCGTCAGCCCGCCCTCACGCTCACGCAGGACGGCCAGAACCTCGTCAGCCACTTGGGCGGCACGCGCGTGACCAACACGACCGGCCAGACCACGGCAGACGCGGCCATTCTCAACCGCTACCCCAGCAGCACGACCGGCTTTGCCAACGCTGTTGCTGACCTTGAAACGCTCGTGCGCAACATGGGCGACAAGGGTGTGGATGTGGAAGGCAGCATGGTGTGGGTCCACCAGCAGTTCCTCAACGCTCTCCGCAGCGGCAAGGATGCCAACTACTTCAGCATCGACTTTGCTGGCGGTGCTGGCAACAGCATCCCGTACATGAAGATCGGCACCATCGCGGGCCTGCGTATCGGTCCCGCGCTGCGCACCTTCAACTTCATGGGCACCGAAGGCCACCTGCCGGGCATCGACCTGAGCGGCACGGCGGTCAACGCGGCCTATCCGGGCATCACCAGCGACCTTCGCGCCAACTTCGCTCCCTCTGCTGGCACGGGCACGCCCGTCGCCATCGTCATGGGTCCGAATCCCAGCAACTCCACGGCAGAAGCGGTCCACGTTGCGGTTCACCGCGACTTCCGCGCGGATGCCTTGGAAGACCCGGAACTGTTCTTCACGGGCGCGCAGTACTCGATGCGGGCGACGGTCTTCCCGGCCAACCCCTCGTGCGTCGGCACCATCGAAGTCACCAACAGCTAAGCCGTTTTCACAGACACACACCCCGCGCGGTCACCTTGATCGCGCGGGGTTTCTCACAAGGAACAAAGCATGTCATTCTCACCCCATGAAACTACGCTGCGTCGTGCGTTCGGCACGCCGACCTCGTATGGCACTGTCGCGTCTCCGGCCACAGGCCAGATCAGCGCGCAGGAAATCGGTGCCGAAGGTTCGTATCGCGGCATCCGTCTGAGCCTCACCAACGTCCCCATCGCCATCACCAACGCCAACGAATTTGGCTCGGCTGACTTGTGGACGTTTGTTGCTGGCTCTCTCGACATCAGCAACGCATGTGTTGACTTGACGGTGCAGGCCAGCGCGGGCATCCCGCAGACGACCTCTGCACTGGCAATGTCGCTTGGTACCGCTGCCACGGCAGACACCACGCTGAGCGGCGCAGAAGCCAATGCGGTTGCGTCCACCACGCTCGCGGCCCTCGTCGCTGGCGCAGGCACGTTCCGCGCCGGTGCCAACACGTCCGTGAGCCGTATTGGCGGCATCACCGCCCAGACGCTGCGCCTCAACGCTGCGTTGACCGGCAACGTGATGACCGCCGACGCGACGCTGACGGTGAGCGGCACCATCGACGTGTATTTCACGCTCGCACGCGCGTTCGCGTAATCAGTCCCCTTTCCCCCTCCTGCCCCGCATGTTGCGAAAGCCGTGCGGGGTGGTTTATGTCTGACTTCTCGAAGGCGTACGAGGACATTCTCGCAAACTTGCACACGGAGGTAGGCGTTGCAGCCGGTGACGCTCGTAACCGGGCTGCTGAACTGGCACGAGCGATGGCGGCTGTGCCGCTGGAGCCAGACGAAAGCCAACGCAAGAAGATGGTCGCGAGCATCTACGCCAGCGCGATGTTGGCTGCTGAAATCGTCGCCATCAAGAGTCGCAAGGCCAGTTACAAAGCGTTCGAGCGCGGTTTGCTCGTCGCTCTGGATGTGGGCCTTGCGGCACTCACGAAGATTCCTCTGCCGCCCACTTCCACGAGGGTGTGATTCATGGCATCCACGCCCATCTCCGGCTCGGTCAACATCAACTTTGGACCAACACCACGCACAAGCGGTGTGTTCACCATCGCCATGCAGCCCAACACACGCATCATCATGCTGTCGCAGGCGGCTGGTCCGTATCCGGGCAAGGGCACGCTTGCGGACGAAGCGGAAATGGACAGCGTGCAGGTGATGACCACCGTGGTTGGTCGCAACGTGACGTGTCACTGGACTTCCAGTGGTGCCGTCGTCGGCTCATTTCGCTTCAACTGGATAGCGGTGTAACACATGGCAATCATCGAAAACGGTGCGACTTCCACGCAGGCCAAGGTGGAAGCTGGCAACACTCGCGCGATAACAGTTGCGCGTGGCGATGCCTACGCCGTCAGCGCGGTTACAGGCACGGTGGGCGCAGCACTTATTGCCAACTCATCGGTGTTCGCCATGCGGCTTGATCCGTCATCGGCTCGCCTCGCTTTCATTGAACGTATCCGCCTGCAATACACGACCACTGTGGCGTACACCACGCCGCTGACTGCTGGCCGTCGCTTGGCACTGTTCCGTGGCTCGGGCGCGGCTCCTAGTGGTGGCACGGCCATCACTACTGCCGTCAACAAGTCAACCACGTCTCCGTTGTCCGAGTTCAACACCGCGCAAGGCGGCAACATGAATGTTGCTACCACGGGCGCGCTGACTGTCACGGGCATCACGTTTGAAGCAGACCCCATCCGCACGATGAGCCTCGTGCATGTGGGCAACGCGGGCAACTACGCGGAGATGCTGTGGGAGTTCCACGCCTCTGAGTGTGCCCCCGTCGTTCTCCAGCCCGGCCAGGTTCTCGCTATCCGCAATCCCGCAGCAATGGACGCTGCTGGTACGTGGCAACTTGTCGTCAACGTCGATTGGCATGAGGCTGTGGCCCTTGCCTGAAAGGAACACATGAACGCAACTCTGAAACCTCTGGTTGAATCCGCCATCCGCTATGCCCTCGCGGTGTGCGTTGGTTACTTCGGCATCAACATCGCGCAGGAGCAATCCAGCACGTTTGTTGCTGTTGCCGCCACTGTCGTCGTCGGCGTTGGTTCCGTGCTGTGGAGCAAGTACAGCGACAAGAAAGTTGTGGAACAGGCGGTGACCAAGTGAAGAAGTCAGCCATCATCTGCCTGCTCATGTGCCTGCCTCTGGGCGGGTGTGTTTCGGGTGCGGTCAGCGCGGCCAACATCAAGCCCGCCACCGAGAACATCCGCGCGCGTCACGACGCATACGTCAACGCCGACCCCATGCTCTCGCAGGCTGCCAAAGAGCAGTACCTGCGTGAGTCGCGGTGGCTCGATGACGCACTCAGCGAGGCGGTGAAGCCGTGATGCTCTACCAACTCGCTTCTGCCGTTCCGAGCGGGTTGCACATCAGCGACGCTTCCACGCTGAACGTCGCTATCGGCTCCGCCGTCGCGGTCATTTCGTTTGCTGTGGCTGCGACGTGGTGGGTTGCCAAGACGCTTGGCAAGATCAACACGCAGATCAAGGACATGTCAGAGAAGTGGAACAACTCGTTCACGCTTGAAAAGGCGAGCGAACAGGCCCTTCGCATGGCAATTGAGAACCCCGGCATGCGCGTGCCCGACCCACGCGACCCAACCAAGATCATCGAAGTGAAGCCCACTTCGCGATAGGACAACTTCATGTCATACCGACTTCAAGTGCCAACGTCGTACAACACGGCGGGGCTTCGTGCTGCGCTGGCATCGACCGCTTGTGATGTTCGCATGGGCATCGGCATCGACTCACGCACGGCACTGGATGCGTCCAACTGCCCCGTGTGGCATGGCATCATCCGCACTTGGGATGTGCCGTGGTCGGGCATCCTGTGCCGCGCGGCAAGCCTCGGCTCTGCGTTCTGGGCATCGGGTGGTTTCTCCAACACCAACTTCGCCGCCGCCCGCGCGATTCTCCGGCCTGACCAAGCCAACAGTGCGGCGATTGCTGACATTGCACCGACGCAGATTCTGGACTATCCGTTCAGCGGCGACGCTCCGACACTGAGCGCGTCTCCGTACATGCAGCAGTTCCTGACGGGCTGGGGCAGCTCGGTGCGTGGCAACCCGTGGGCATCACAGCAGACCATCGCCCGCATCCCGTGGTATCGCCACGCTGGCGGTGTGACCACGGTTCGATTCCGGTCGTATCGCAAGACTGGAACTGACGCAAGCCCGACGTACAACAACGTCGCTACGCCGTCATCCGTGTCTATGGCGGGCGCGGACGGCTGGCAGTTCACTGACATGGACTGTGGTGCGGGAACCGACGACCCCGGTTGCGGCCTTATTGAAGGCGGCACGGCAGTTGTTGAGACTGGCACGCGCATGCTGGTCGGTCCCGTGTCGTACTACCGGGGCACGGCTGGCAATCGCACGACGGGATTCTGTCTCGCGCCGTGGGGCGTTGGTGGCTACTGCACACTCGACGCAATCCGTCAGTGGGGTGGCGATGGCGCGAACGCCTACTGCACTACGGCGAACGCTGCATGGTTCTTGGCAAATGCGATGTTCGCGCCAAACTACCAAATGCTGTGCGGCGCAGGCCAGAACTCGACTAGTCTGCTGACTGGCGCAGACCCGCAGGAACAGACACAACTCAACGCTGGCGACCAGACCAACTACTACAACAACATCAAGTTGATTATCGACGCGATGAACGCCGCGTATGACGCTGCTGCACTTCCTCGCCCGACCTACATCCTTGTGAACGACTTCCGCACGGGCTACACCGCGACTCACCACGAAACTCGCGGGCGCGCGCTGTATCGCATCGCACAAGAGATTGGCAGCATCTTCATCGACCTGTACCAGCTTGCGCTCAACTCGCCTGCAATCTGGACACCAGACAACATCCACCTGACCGGCCCGACTGTCACCAACTACTCGTTCACGGTTGGCAGCGGCGCGGACTACATGGCCGCGACCATGTGGAATGAAATCATGAACCCCAACCAGACCTTCCGCGTTCGCGGTCGATTCCGCTAAGGAGCATCCATGTCATTCAACTTGTACTCGTCGGGCATGAACCGATTCGGCCCGTTCACGGCGACGGCGGCAACCATCACTGGGCCGCTGATTACTGCACCCACCGCCAGCAGCGTGCTGGTCCAGCTTGGCGGCAGCAAGCCCAACAACATCCGCTATCGCGGCGTGCAACTCCTGTTTGCCGCCAACGCCGACAACGCCACGGGCAACTTTGCCATCTGGGCGCGGCACAACTTTGTGAACGCCCAGCAGGCTGACATCAGTGGCAACACCATCATCAGTCTCGGCACCGGCACATTCACGGCTGGCAACATCGTGTCGCCCGCAGCGGCCACCGACTTTATTGCCGACACACTGACATTCACAGCCAGTGCGTTCTTGACGAACCTGCTGACGACGCTGGGTGCGGCTGCGCCGCTGGTTCACTCTCCCGCCGACAATACGCCCGCCGTGCTTCGCATCGAAGACCTCGGCAACTACGACATCTATGTGGACGTGTGGCGTGCTGGCGCGTCACCGGCAACTGACGTTGAAGTCTACGTGGAGACGAACACCTAATGGACATGCTCGACATGGTGCGTGATGTTCTCGAACTCGCCGAGAACACATCCTGCGCCGCACTCGATCCGGCAGGGGCACGGGGCCGCAGCAAGCAAGCTGTCGCCCAGAGCCACATCGAGCGTCGCGCGCGTGAAGTCCAGCAGACCTTCACCCTGTCGTGCAACATGTTCGACGACGTGACGCTCACGCCCGACGTGAACGGCTACCTCGTCTTTGACGGCAGCACGCTCAGTGCAGAGCCGGGTGAGAACTGGCCCTTTGAGCGCATGTCGATCATCGGCAACCGCGTCTACAACCACAAGGACAACACCTACGTGTTTCCCGAGGCCGTGACACTCAACGTGCGGCGAGCGTTCACGCCTGAGTGCTTGCCCAACCACGTCCAGTTGTTCGTCGTCGCCCGTGCAGCCCTTGCGATGTGCGATGCTGCCAAAGACCGTGCCCGCTACGCCCGCATTCTGGAGCGTGAACGCGAGGCACGCATCTCGATGCTCAACGAAGAAAACGCCTTGCAGCGCAATCGCATCCCCCAGAAGCGACGCACGCCCATGTGGCAAGACCGTGACTGGTACATTCAGCGGAGGACGACATGAGTTGCGACCGCCGCGTGTTTGGCCTGACGGTCACCACCGCGCCGTATGTGCCTTTGTCGTGCTGCCCCGATGACACCGATCCGGGCACGGACCCCGGCACAGACCCTGGCACTGATCCGGGAACTGGCCCCGGTGACGGCAACCCCGACACGAATCCTGGCACGATTGATCCTAGCGCGGGCGGCATTATTGTCGAAGGCGACAACATCCCCCAGCCCAACCCGCAACCTGACCCGCCGATTCGTACGCGGCGACGCATTCTGCTCAGTCGTCCCAACTTTGCACCCGTCCCCAGTTTCCGCAACAACTGGCGTTGGCGTAACCGCACTATCGGCGGTGTCACCAACCCCGGCAACACCGGCCCCATCAGCACGGGTGGCACGCTTACGCCCGGTGGCGGCATGACCGAAGAACCCCGCTGACACAGCACAACCAAGGAATCACGTATGCCTAGCGATTGGAAAACGTCTTTCGCCGATGTCGCATTGGCGGCTGGCACCACGCCCAAAGTCTTCTTCAACATCACCGCCAATGCCAACTGTGACATCATCGTGCGCAAGCTCATGGTGGCGTTCGTGGACGCAAACACGTCCAACGTCAACGTGCGTGTGCTTCGCGCGACCGGCACCGCATCGGGCGGCAGTGCAGCCACGTTCGTCAACGTGGACAGTGGCAGCAGCGAGACGGCGCGGTTCTCTGCGCTGCGAGCGACTGGCAGCAACATCTCCGGCCTCACAGCCAGCAGCGTCTACTCGGTGCGAAGCGTCGCCAGCAACTACGGCGTGGACATCATCGCCGCCGACGAGGGCCTGAATCGCCCCGGCATCGTGCTGCGTGGTGGTGAAACGCTCATGCTCGAAATCACCGGCGCAACGTCGCACACGGTTTCCGCCGCCTACGTCGAAGTGGCCGTCAGCCAGTAAGGAGCATCCATGTCTGTGATGACACGACTCGAAGGGGTCAACTGGATTCTCATGCGCTGCGCCAACTACAGCACAGCAGCCCTTGACTCCAGCGGCACATGGCCCAGCAAGACCTACAACCGCAGTGACGCGGGCGATGCCGAAGCCGTTCTGGACATGGCCTGCGATGAGGAAGTTGCTGGCGGACTCCCCTCGTGCAAGCGGTACAACGTGGAGTTCAATCTCGCAGCGGCTGGCACCATCAACCTTGGATCGACAGCGGTGCAGGTGCAGGGCGTTGGCAAGCTCGCACGTCAGGACATTCGCCTGATTCCCAGCGGCGGCACGATGATTGCCACGGCAGACGGCAACAGCACGTTCCAGCCGGGTCTCTACACGTTTGACGTGTGGGACCGCCGCTCGTTTGAAAACCTGCCGCGCAACGAGCAACTGCGTGTGCTGGCAACGGCCACGCGCCGGTATCAGCAGTTGAAGATGCCCGACAGCGTGGATGAACGCGGCATCGCGTATGACGCGGCGGTGGCATCAGCCATCACGCCCCCCAGTGTGCCCAACGCACCGGCGTATCCGGGCAGTCCCACCATCGCACCTCCGATGCCTCAGCGTCAGCAGTAACTTATGAGCCGCACCAGCCGTCGCGACGACTTTGCGGGCGCAGGTATGAACCTGCCCACCGGTACACTCAGCGGCGGCATCAGCCAGCAGCCAGAGTCCGCCCGCTTTGGCAACCAGGTAAGCAACGCCATCAACTGCGACTTCGCCGTGATGAACGGCGCAAGCCGCCGCGCGGGCACGGCGTATCGCTCGGTGTACGCGCTGACAGCAGCAGCCAACTACCGCCTGCACGCCATCGACCGCGACTCGCTGGAGCGGTACGTGATTCTGCGCGGCATGGTCGGCAGCGACATGCGGCTGCGTCCCTTCGAGCGTTACAACGACGCGGCTCCCGTCGAAGGCACAGTCACCTACGGCACGGGCGCACAGGCGTATCTCAACGCCAATGGCGCAACGGCCAATGACATCAAGCTCGTGACGGCAGGCGACACCACGTTGGTTATCAATACCAAGTGTCCGGTCGCCATGCTCACCAGCCCGTCGTATTCACTCACGGCGACGTGGGATGATGCCGACACGATGGTGGCGCAGACTCCCGTGATTGGCACGTATCACCAAGCACGCGCAGACGGCGTTGACCTTGCAGCGGGTTTCTACGAGTACGTCGGTGCTGGATTTGCCAACACGTTCCCGACCTACTACGCGAAAATCTGGCCGTACACGAACTGGGACCAGTTGCGTGGCGACTGGGACAACAGCGGTAGCGACCCCAAGTGCTTCCGCATGGCGTTCCGCCGCGTGACCCTAAGCCAGACCGGCGTGACTGCCGCGCTGGTATCGGGCGATGAGTGGACGTTGACGAAGGTGGGCGGCTTTACTGGCTACACCCTTGTCGCTGGCGACATGGTGCGCATCACTGGCGGCACCGGCGTGACGTTTGCGGCTGGCGAATCCAGCGGATTCCTCACGGTTGTCAGCAAGGACAGCAACGACCAGATCACCGTGCGTGACGCAGCCACTGGCCCGGCGTACAGCCCCGGTGCATCGGTGGCCCTTGCGGCCACGGGCGATGTGGTCATTGACGGCGTGGGCCGCGAGTTTGAAATCTCCATCAACTTCTCTGGCCTTGTCGGTTCGTCGATCAACGACATGAGCGACATTGCCGACCGCATCCAGCAGGAGTTCCGCGACCTTGGCGGTGACGATGTGCTGGTGGGGTGGGACAGCTCACTCAACGGCAACGGTTCGTTCCGCGTCACGGGTCCGTGGGCTGGAAACCAGACGACCGTGTATCCGCCGCTTGCTCCCATTCAGAACACGGGCGGCGACGGCGACTTGACGATGGATGATCGTCCGTTCACCAAGACCCCCAGCGAGTTCACTGTTGTTGCCGGGACTGGCCCGCTTGCCAGCGGTTCGTTTCCCATTGCTACTCGCTGGCAGAAGGTGTACGCGAGCGACGAAGAAAACTACAAGCCCGACCCGTCAACCATGCCGCACGCGCTGCGTCGCGCAAGTTTCACGGGGAACGGCAGCACGGCATCGACGTGGAACCTTGACGCTATCAACTGGAACGCGCGCGAGGATGGTGACAACGAAACGAATCCCGCTTTGCCTCTGCTCACTCAGGGCCAGCCCATCACGGCGGCGACTGTCTTCCGCAACCGCCTCATTCTCGCCAGCGGCTCGCGACTTGCGTGCAGCCGCATCGACGACATCTACAACTTCTACCGCGTGCGTGCGGACACACTGGCCGATGATGATGCATTTGGCCTGCTTCTCTCCGATGCACAAGTGCCCACCGTCTACGAACTGGCTCCCTACGCAGACCAGTTGCTTGCCATGAGCCAGCCGGGCCGCGTCTTTGTGATTGGCGGCGACACGTTCACGCCCGCACGCGCCACTGTCACCATCGGCCCCTCGGCTCCCGCTGTGGACCACGCGCCCGCTGTTGCCAACGGTGTGGCGTACTTCTTGTCCACCCCCGCCGTGACGGACGGCCAGGTGCGGCAGGTTGCCAATCTGCAACGCTTGACCTTCGACACGCTCTCGCAGTCCAGCCTTGGCGAGAACGTTACCGACCACGTTCCTTCACTGCTCGAAGCATCTGCCGACCGCTTGGTGCATGTGCCCGGTGAAGATTGGCTGGGCATCATCACACGCGATGCACGCCTGCACTACGTCCTGCGCAATGCGTTCCTCAACGGACGCGAAGTGTTGCGGGCGTGGAGCGTCTACCAGTTTGACGATTCCTACCGCATCGTCGATGCTGTCCCTCTCCGCAACGAAGTCTGGTATCTGGTGGAGCGTGTCACGCGCGATGCTAACCAGAACATCACAGCCAGCAGCGGCCAGTATCTGTTTGAGGTCATGCGCATCACGCGCGACTCCACCGCCCTCAACGTCGTCACCGGCTCCACCCAGTTGCCGCTGATGATGGACCGCCAGACCAGTTTGGCGGGCACGTTTGACGGCACCTACACCAACTACACGCTGCCGTTCACGGACCTCACGCTGACCAAGGTGCGGACACCGGACGGCGTGCTGCGTGACCTTGAACGCACCAGCGGCACGGCTGCTCGCGTGCTTGGCAACTACGCGGGCACAGGTGTCTTGTGCCGTCCGTACAACTGGACGGTGACGCTCACGCGGCCCTTCTTCCGCTTCCAAGGCGGTACGGCGGCACTGAGCGAAACCGTTGTGGCATCGGCCATGATGATGCGGATGCGCCGCACGGCAGCGATGCAGATTCAGATTGCACGCAGCAACGACACCGTCATCCGCAACTACACGCCCGCCAACGGCTTTGAAGCGGGCGAAACCTCCATCCGTGTCGCGCCCATCGGCGGGCTGGACAACATGACCATCACCGTCGCCAGCAACGACCATCGCCCGTGCAACCTGCAAAGCGTGGAGTTTGTCGCGATGGGTACACGTCGCCCGGCCCCGCTGACCTAATTGACAAGAGGACGTATGAGCCAAAACACAGGAGCGTCTGTCGGCGCAGGCGCAGTTTCGGGCGCGGCAACAGGCGCAATGCTGGGCGGTCCTTACGGTGCCATCATTGGCGCAGTCGTTGGTGCTGGCCTTTCGCTCTGGCAGTCAGCCAGCAATCGCGGTGCCGCCAGTCGGCAAATGAACGCGATGGCCGCTGGCGCGTCGCTCGAAATTCAGCAAACAGACGATGCGTTTCGACTGCAACGGCGCAAACTGTTGCAACGCGGTCAGCTCGCACTTGGCAGTTTGCGGGCATCGGCGGCGGAACGCGGACTGACAACGGCGGAAGGTCTGGGCGAAGCGATGGTGAGCGTGCAGCTTGCCAATGACGCCATTGACCAGCAAATCAACGAAACCAATCGCCGCAACAGAATTGCGACCATTCGTCGCAACTACGAGGCTGGCATCGTGGGTGCGCAGCAGATGGCCGGGAACCTCCTTGTTGACACGTTGCAGGGTGCAACATCCGGTGCCCTTGCTGGCTCGCAACTTGGCTCCAATTTTGATCGCAGCAATCTCAATCGCGAAATCTCATGAGCGCAACCCCATCCACCATCACCGGCACGCTCGATGTGCTGCGTCAACCCGTGACGATTGCCGCGCCCGACACGACGGCATCGGACATCTTCGGCATTCTGCGCGGCGGGGCTGCGCTGGCAAGCGAAGTGATGGACACCAACCGTCGCTTTGACCGCGAAGTGCAGCAGATGGAGCGCGAGGCACGAGCGGAAGCGGCCCAGATGGCACAAGAAGCCATCGACAAAGACAACCGCGACCGCGCAATTGCCCGCGAAGGCCAGCGAGAGCGTGAGCAACTGGCAAATGAAGAATCCGCCACACTGCGCGGCTTGTTCCTTGACGGTGCCAACCGCGAACTTATCCGCCTGACCGAGCAGGTCAACAGCAATGACCCCAGCATCCTGCCTGTGGTGGGGGATTCGCCCGAAGATCGGCAGGCGTGGGCGGATTCGTTTGCTGCCAACGTCGCGTCTTCGCTGTCCATCGCGCCTGATGCTGTCGCTGGCGAACGCCGCGACATTGCCAACCGTGTGCTTGCGCTGTTTAGCAACAAGAGCGTGAACATCCGCCGCGACGGTGAGGAGCAACGCCACTTCTTCGTCGGTCAGCAGCTTCGTTCGCCGAATACCACGCCCGAGCAATTCCGCGACACGGTGCAGGCCATCAACGCCAACGCCAAGTTCACGCCGCCCGAGAAGATTCTGAGTGAGGTTGTCGCTCCGGCCCTTCGTGACATCGCTCAGAGCGGTGACGTGGAGAAGGTCAGGGCCATCGTTTCGACGCTGGGTTATGACAAGGACGAAACCACGTCGGCCTTTGCCACCGACCTCGTGCAATCGGCGCAAGTCGCCCAGACTCGCCTGCGCAATCAGCAGCAGAGCGAGATTCGCGGGCAACTGATGGACGACTTGTTCTTCAGCACGGGCGATGACGGCACGCCCGACGTTGGCAAACTGACCGCACTGCGCCAGCGTCTGACGAGTGAAGTGAAGAACGGCACGGTGGACCCCGACTTTGCCGTGCGACTGCAGGGCAGCATTGACAACTCCATTGCGCAGGTGTCCGCACAACGCGAGCGTGAGCGGCAAGAACTCGAAAAGCAAGACCTCAAAGACAGGCTGATTGCTGCCACCGGCGCGGCCATGCTTGCGGGCGACACCACGCTTGCTCCCGATCCGGCCGTTGCGGGCATGTCTCGCTCGCAGGCAATGGAGATGGGGTGGAGTGCAATCATGCAGTCCACGATTCTCAACGAGGCCAACAAGGCTCGTGCGAATGGCATCACGGACCCGCGTGCAGTTGAGGCGAACGCTGCCGCTGCTGCACTGCCGTCGCTTGTGAGCAAGGCCGCGCGCATCCATTACGTGCCCGACGACTGGCGCACGACGGTGCGTGAAGCACTCTCGCAGGCGGAAACGGCCAGCAACAGCAACGAACCTGCACGGGCAACGCCCACGATGCAGCGTGCATGGGCCATCTACTCGCAGGCGGCGGCACGCAGTCCGTCTTACGCCAGCACGCTTATCGGTGACGAGAAGATGGCAGCGACGATGGAACTGATTGCGCACCAGATGGAAGTGCCAGGCACGACGCTCGATCAAGCGTTCGCCTTTGCCACGCGCCGCCGCACGGTGGGTTTCACCCGCATCCCCGACAACGACAAAGAAGTCGTCAAGGTCGCGGACGGTGACCGCGTGACGCAATCACACCTTGCCCGCATCGCCAACACGTTCACGCGCCGTGGACTTCCGCCCGAGCAGGCTCTCCCGCTGGCTGTCAAGCACTTTGACAACAACAGCGTGGAAGTCAATGGCCGCAAGGTCTACATGGGTGCAAGGGAGAACTTGTACAGCCGCGTGAATTCCAGTGTCAGCAGCGACCTGCCCGGCGCGATGGAGTTCTTGCTTGACGACATTGCCGCCAAGTCCGGCCAGTCATGGACAGATGTGGACGGCAAGCCCGCCACAGGCAAAGACCTGTCGTTCATGCTCGATGTGGAGAGCGGTGTCTACATGGTCTACGACACCCGCACGGGTTCCACTGTCCCTTTGCAGCCCAAGACTGCCGAAGACGTGAGCCAGATCGCGTTCACGACCGACCAGCTTGCGGCGGCGTTGCCCAACCCCTACCAGCGTCGCGAGCAGGCACGTCGCGCCGAACAAGAACGCAATCGCAACTCCAATCTCAATACCGGCATGATGCCGTTCGCGCGATAACACATGAGCCAATTCACAACTCCCACCACGCCCACCGGCCCGCAAGCACAGCCAGAGTTCCCGCTTGCCGCAGAGCCGCCGCTCACGAGTGTCGCGCCTGTTACGGGCGACCCCGACTACTACCGCAAGATAGCCGCGCTGTCCAAAGCCAACGGCGAGTGGTCACTGAATCAACTCACCTACGACGTGAGCATTGACCAGTGGACTGGCTTCCAGATCGGGCGGCTGGCTGCACGGGTGCGTGCTTCGCAGGAAGACGTTGACCCCACCTTTGACATCTTTTCCCGCTGGGACGACTTCACCGATGGCGTGGCTCCCGCCTACTGGGAGGACATTGCCCGCGCTCGCAGTGAGGGTGAAGCGAACATTCTCAAAGCCCAGTATCAGGACACCACTGACCGCCGCCAGCGCATTGCCGAGGCAGGCGTTGCGGGCACGGTGGCGACTGTTGCGGCGACGTTCATGGACCCGCCGCAGGTTGCCATCATGCTTGGATCGGGCGGGCTTGGTGCAGCCATCGGCGGCGCACGCGGTGGCTTCCTCGCTACCCGTGCGGGCATGGCCGTGTCATCGGGACTCATCAACGCTGGCACACAGTTGCCACTGGACGTGCTGCGCTCTGCCGATGATCCGTCCTTTGGCGGCGGTGACATTGCTGGCAACTTCATTGGCAACTTCGCTTTCGGTGCCCAGCAGCCGTTGACCGCTGGGTTCAATCGCGCAACGCGATTCCTCGCAGGTGGTGCGGCCCAGTCCCTTGGCGCACCCCTCCAGTTTCGCGGCGAAGACTTCTCCAACGCCGATGCGCAAGTGGCGATGGCGACACAGTTCTTCTTTGGCGGCGCGTTCAATGCCATCCCCGCTGTTCGCAACCCGCTTATCGACGCGGAAGCTGTGCGGCTTGCCAAGCTCGCGCGCGACATTGCAGACGAGGCGGACGTGAATGCTGCTGTGACGCTGCGTGTTGGTACGCCTACGCCCAAGGCGAATGAGACGATTGCCCGCAACCGTCGTCGCCGCGAAGCTCCGGGCATGAGCATCCAGCAGTTTGGCGAAGCTCTTGCCAGCACGCGCATCCTCAACCAGACCGCAGATCAACTTGGCGTGCAGCCCACAATTCGGCCCGCGTCCGAGCGTCTGCAACAGCGCACTGACGCGCTGGGTGCCCTTGTGGGTGAACAGCCTCGCCCCGTGGACCAGACCCCGCTGACGCAACTGCAATCGCTCATCGACTCTTTCGGCAAGGCGAGGACAACCGACGAGCCGATGGCCCTTGACTTCACCGTGCGCTCGCTGGAGCGTCGCGGCCTTGGCCCTCGCAGCATTCTCAAAGACGGCACCTACGTGTTCGCCAGCCAAGACGCGGCGCAGGCGTTTGTGCGTGAGAGCAACGGCGTGCTTGCAGGCACGACCGGGCGGTTCTTCTCGGCTACGCAGGTCATGGGCAGTGACACATGGATTGTCACTCGCAAGTCGGCCAAGGCTGTGTTTGACGAGAACTTGTCGGCATGGAAGTCGCAGCGCGAAGACGTTGAACGCGAGATTGAACTCGCGTACCTGCAAGACGACATTGAAGCCCGCCGCAGCCAGCCCGATCCACCGGACTCGTACGCCATCCCCCTCGCGTTGCCCGAGCCTGCACAACCGCGCCGGTTCTGGGATGAAGCCCAGCGCATCGCGCGTGAGCGTGCGCTACAGATTGAGATGGTGCCCACGGCAACAGCCATGTCACCCGAGGCCGTGCAGACCATCGTGCAGCGTCGTAACGCCGCCGATGCCGCCGGACTTACTCGCCCGATTCTGGACCGCATTGCCTACGGCATGAGCGATGCCCAGATTGTGTCGGTGGTGCGCAATGCGTTCGGCGACCTCCCCGTGACGGAAGCCAAGAACCTCGTCACGTCCGTCCGCATGTCGGCGGGTGCGCCGCAGGTGGGCACGCCCCAGTTGCAAAGCTGGGCCAAGCAGTACCGCGACACGTTCGGCCTTGCTGACCCGGCATCGCCCAGCAATCCGATGACGGCGCGCAATCTGACCATCATCGCAGGCAGCGACATCGGCCTTGGCGGCACCTCCATCGCCGCCCGCATGGCTGGTTTCTCGCGCGTGTCGCTGGATGCTTCGTACAAGCCCGGCGACTACGACCTGAGTGGTGTCACCTTCGACTCGATGGAAGGCGCAGAGCGCATTATCTCGCGCATGTCCATCTTCTCGCAAGGCTCGCAGATTGCCAACAGCGACAAGATGCCGCTACGTCTCATGGCCGCGATGGTCATGGGCGATATGCGCGGCGAGAACTCTGCCAGCGGCCTTGTGCAGCGCGGTGCC
Source organism: Bacteroidota bacterium (assembly GCA_046314695.1). Lineage (GTDB taxonomy): Bacteria > Bacteroidota > Bacteroidia > NS11-12g > UBA955 > REEB481. Next base: position 23,560 of record JBKDBI010000306.1, read on the forward strand.
CGCCAGCGGCAGTTTGACAGTGCGTGGGGCCAGACCCGCGACAAGGCGCGCGAGGCGTTCAACAAGCAGCAGAGCGAAGCGGGCTTGCCCACCATGTCAGCGGGAGACTTTGACAACCTCGTGGGTGAGTCATACCGCAAGATGCTGGCGGGCGTTCGCAGTGAGAACCCGCACGTCCAGAGCGTGCTGGACTTCATGGTGCAGCAGCAGGCCAAAGGCCTTGCTGACAGCAAGCGCAAGGGCGATGCGTCCGCGATGGACGTGCCTGATACGGCCATGCACCCCAATCAAATCTGGGTGCGCGACCGCATCGACGGTGCTGTTGAGACATATGGGCACATCCGAGTGAAAGAGGCACTGGCCGAGGCCATCATGCCCGCGTCACGCCGCCGTGTGGCCGCAGCCTTTGCAGAACGCAATGGCGACCAGACGCTGTTTGACTTCCGCGTGGCCGATCAAGAACAGTTGATCGAAGCCGCCGCCCGCGTGCAGGCAGAGACGCAGGCGGACAGCATCATCCGCAACGGTGGCACGCAGAAGGATGTGCTGGCCCAGATCAACGGCATCCCCATCGAGATGTCACTGGAAGCCACCATCGCGGCCTACCGCGCTAACCCGCTGCTTCGCACGCTCAGTGACGAGCAGGTCGAGGCCCTTGTCCGGCAGATGAAGCAGGACCAGGCGATGCCGCCCATCTACCGGGCAGCTATTGAGATTGACCAGAACTACACCCACCGCTGGCTGGAGAACACGTTCGGTCCCGGCACGCAAGGCGAGATGCGCGAACTCCGCATCATGGACATGCTGGACAACAGCGCGGAAGCCATGATGAAGCGGTGGAACAACGCCCACGAGGGCCGTCTTGCCATGCTCGAACTGGAGCGTGCGTACTCCAGCGTCACCCAACCCGGTGGCGGCACGAGCGACCCCGCCCGCCAGCGTCTGTTCGTTACGCCCGGCCAGTTTGAGACGTACATGCGTCAGCAACTGACTGACGGCATTGGCGACCTCGCCAGCGCAGACGAATCAGCCTTGAACGCCCTGCGTCACCACGTCAAACTCTTGGCCGGTGCGCCTACCTACGTCCCCGGCAGCGACCGGGCCGAGGGTGCGTTCCGCATGGTCAACGGCTTGTCGAGCGTGACCAGTGCGCGCGTGATGATGAACCCCACCGCGCCCATCCAGAATCTGACCGAAGTGGCGACCGCACTTGCTCACAGCCACCCCGCCGTGGCAGCCAAGGCCGTGCCCGAACTCGACCAGATGATGAAGGCCCTCGCCAACGGCGTGGACGATCCTGAACTTCGTCACTACGCCTTCGTCATGGGCATGGGCCAGAACCTCGCGTCTGGTCGCCCGCTTGGACTCTTGGACGATGCCGCGCCAGCGGTTGTCGGCACCGGGAAAAGCACGCTGCTCAAAGCCGGGCAGAAGGTGCAGGCGGCAGGCCAGACGGCAGGCCACTACGCCTACAAGCTGTCGGGCAACACCAGCACGCAGGACGCTGCTGAAATGGGCGTGACGATGATCGCCATGAAGCACTTCCGCCTTGCGGCGGATGGTGAAATCAAGTGGCGCGCCGCCGATCTTGAACAGTTTGGCCTGTCGCAGCAACGCTTTGAAAGCATTGTCGCGGACATGCAGGCCCACCGTGTCAAGAACGACCTTGGCTTCTACAACCTCAACGAAGACAAGTGGCAGCCCGAGAACGCCGCCGCCTTCCGCCGCGCCTTGCTTGGCTGGACCACGCGATACGGCAACGTGATGAACGCGGGCCTCATGCCCTCGTACACCACCAACAACATCCTTGGCCGCATGTTGACGCAGCTGAGCCGGTTCGGCATCCAGAGTTGGCAGAACCGCGCCCTCCAGCCCGCCTTCAACGTCGCTCGCGCCGCGCCCGGTCACAAGGGCGAGGCTCTGGCGATGGCCGCGACTTCGTACATCACGCAGTCCGTGGGCGCATCGGCTGCCTACGCGCTAGGCGTGTACCTCAACAGCATCGGTCGCCCCGACGCTGAGGAGTACCGCAACCAGATGCTGTCGAAGGAAATGCTGGCCCTCACGCTCTACAGCCGCGCAGCGTGGTCAAGCCTGACGCCCCGCATCATGGATGTGGGGTTGCAACTTGCTGGTGCCAACTCCATCTTCGCTCCTATGCGTTCGTCGGGTGTTGGCACTGGCAGCGGCCCCCTTGGCGCGGCGGGCCAGACCCCGCTGGGTTCGTGGATTTACTCGGCGTTCAGTATGCCACTCGCCATCGCCGAAACGCTCTACAGCGACGAGCGTGAGTGGACCACGCGCGACCAGCGGCGACTGGAAGAAACGCTGCTGTTCCCCTCCGCCTACATGAACCTGCGCAACATCAACGCCCACCTCTACCAGACGGTCGGCATCCCCACGCCCGAAGAAGTGCGTGAGAGCCGCGAAAGCACGCGGCAATTCGTCTCGCCCAACTGAGGCCATCCATGACAACCAATCAGCCTCCCGAAGCCCATCGCACGGTCACGCCGCGCCAACTGGTCAACGCCACCCTTGTCAAGATGCACGACATCATGGTGCATGGCAAGGAAGTCATCGCACCAGACAGCAACGTCGTGCGTGTCTCGCCTGATGCCAAGATGTTCGAGGCTGTCAAGGACTTCGTGATGGCGATGGGCTATCAGCACAACGACAACATCGAGAATGTCATTGACGATGTGGTCAAGGGCATACCCCGCGTACTGCCCGCGTCACCTACCAGTGATGCAGTGCCCGACTTCTCTGCACCAGCGTCTGTCCCGCTCGAAAAACCACGCATTGTCAGATAACACATGGGTCAACCACTGAGCCGCGAGTACCTCACTCGCATCGTGAACGACTGGGACTTCTACGTCGATGAATGCTTTCGACTGATGAAGTGGCCCAAGCAGGCACTCACAGCCTACGAGCGCGCGATGTTCCGCGACATGGCGTTCGGCCATCCGCGCCGCGTTATCTGCGCACCGCGCGGTATCGGCAAGACCTACGGCGTGACCATGCTTGCGACGTGGCGACTGCGCCGCGACCGCAACCGCCGCATCATCATCGTCAACTACAACGACAAGTACGCGGGCAAGACGCTGTTCCTTATCCGCGAGATGCTGGAGAGCCTGCCGTTCCTGCAAGACCTGGCTCCCAAGGGCCAAGACGTTGACAACCGCCTGTCCTTCAACGTCCACGGCGCGCTGCCCAATCGCCAGCCCAGCGTGAGCGTCGGCAGCATCAACGCCAGCTTGGAGTCGATGCGTGCCCACAGCATCTTCTTTGACGACGTGGAGACGAAGAAGAACGTGGTGACGGTCGAGGGCCGCGAGACGCTGAAAGCCCAGACCAACGAAGGCACCAACATCATCTACCCCGCCTCCACCGATGCTGTGGACGCGCCTGAAATCATCGTCACGCAGACCCCCAAGCACGACGAGTCCATTGTCCGCACCTTCAAGGATCGCGGGTTCAACGTCTTCTGCTACCCGCTGCTCGTGCCATCCGAAGGCGAGCCTGGCCCGTACATGCTGGCTCCCGCCGCCGAACGCCTCATGCGTGACCTCGCGCCTGGCACGCTGCTGGTTCCTCGCTTCTCGCCCGCCGAAGTCGCCGAACGCCGCGCGGCCAAGCACGAGTTCTGGCGTGAGCAGCAGCAGGCTGTGAGCCTTGGCGGACTCGAAGAACGCCCGCTTAGTCTCAGTGACCTCATCGTCTTTGACTTCCCCCCACCCCCCGGCAAGTTGCCGCTGGGTGTCTCGTGGGGCACCAGCAACAACAACGGCAGCACAAAGCTCAGCATCCCCTGCCTCGGCTTTGGCAACGACGCGCTCCACGGCCCCATCTTCGTAGACAAAGAGTTCGCCAGCCCCTTCGCTACCAAAGCCGCCATCGACCCCAGCGGCAAGGGCAAGGACAAGACGGGTATCGCCATCGGCAGCACGCTGGGCGGCATGGTCTTCGTGCATCTGGTGGACGGCATGCCGGGCGGTGTGGATGAACCGACCATCGAGCGACTGGTGTTGCTCTTGAAGCAATACCGCGTGCAGGAAGTGGTGTTTGAAAAGAACTTCGACACCACGGGCATCTACCAGCAGACGCTGGAGACGCTGATTCACCGCCATCACGCCCAGCCTGGCGACCCGCTCTTTCCCGAGGGATGGACCTGCCGCGTCGAAGGCATCCACAGCACGCGCAACAAGGAAGACCGCATCATCACCAGCCTGCAATCCATCATGGGTTCGCACCGGCTGGTCATGCACCCCCAGACGCTGCGCCCTGACCTGCGTGAAGAAGACTCGTTCTACAACGAGTTGCAGTACCAGATTGCCAACATCAAGCAGACCGAGAAGCGCGACGGCAAGGTGGTGCGCAGCGTGCTGCGTGAAGACGGCAAGATCGACGCGCTGGCGATGCTGGTGACGGCCTTGCAGCAGTTCCGCCGTCTGGAGCCTGCCATCCAGCGTCAGACCGCCATCGAGCGTGACATGGACCGCGAGCGTCCCATCACCCCCGGCCCCCGCGCCGCCTTTGCGGGCCGCTCAGACTACCGCCGCGTCCGCCACTAAGGGAACATCATGGCCGCACGAAACATCCGCGTCATGGCTTGGAGTTGCGGGCACTCACCCTTCACGCCGCGTCGCCACATCGAGTTCCTGCTAGGCCGCGCAGCTGAGTTTCGACCCGACGTGATGATAAACCTTGGCGACTGGTTTGAGTCCTGTGGCGGCAGTGTGCATGACAACGAATACGACCACGACCAGCGCGATGAGTACGAGTTCGCTGCCGACATGTCTCGTCGCATACGTGAAGCGGTTGGCGACAAGTGCAAGCTCGTGTGGCTGCTCGGCAACCACGATGACAACCTGCAAGCCCCTGACAAGCGGCGTGTGCCCCCGCAACTGCGAAGCCTCGTCCACTGGAACAACTCCGAGTGGCGTGATGAGTTCCTGCGATGGGAGCAGATCCGCTACGAGAACAGCGCGCGCGGAACCTACCACGTCGGGCAGCTTGTCTTCTACCACGGCTACGACGCTGGCAAAGTGAGTGACGAGAAAGAGGCCATGCGGATGAACCGCGTGACCGGCTTCCACGCTCACCGCTGCTTTATTCGCGGCCACACCCACCGCCCCGTGCCCGTCACGCAGATGGGCATGGCGAAGTTCAACGAGCTTCCGTGGTGGTACGCCAACGTGGGCACGATGGGACCACTCAAACCAACGTGGACGCAGCGGCTTGACACAAGCCATTGGTGGCCTGCGACGTTTGAAGCTGAGTGCAAAGAAGGACGACTGAGCCGCATCCACGGCAAGAACTGGTCAGCAGAAGTGAGGATGATGCCGACATGACGACCCCCGTCCCCTACTTCCAAACCGACGACGTAACGCTCTACTGCGGTGACTGTCTGAAAATCCTACCGAACTTGGGCAAGGTTGACGCGGTGGTGACGGACCCACCTTACGCCATGACTGATCTTGAATGGGACAAGGCGTTTGATATTGGTAGGTGGTGGGACTTGGTTGAGGCTGTTACTGGTAAGGGAAAAGCCACCGTTCTAACCGCAAGTCAGCCGTTCACCAGTTTAATGGTGATGAGCCGACGTAGTCGCTTTCGTACCGAGTGGATATGGAAGAAGAACGCTGGCAGCAACTTCGCTACCACCAAGTGGCATCCGATGAAAGAACACGAGTCTGTTCTGGTATTTGGTGACGGGCCCACCACGTACAACCCAATCAAACAGCCAAGAAGTAGTCCCCTGAAAGCCGGGTACACCAACACCAGCAACACCGGGAAGCGTAAGGCGTACTCGGGGGTGATGGTGAACAAGGGATTCACGGTGACAGACGGAGAGATGCGAGTTCCTTCGTCGGTTCAGCAATGGAACCGAGAACGCGGACACCACCCAAATCAGAAGCCCGTCGAGATGTTCGGATATTTCATACGCACGTACTCGAATGAGGGCGAAACCGTCCTCGATCCCTTCATGGGTAGCGGCACCACAGGCGTTGCCTGCGTGAAGACGGGACGCAAGTTCATCGGTATTGAACTTGATCCGGCCTACTGCGAGATTGCAAAGCAACGCATCGAGAAGGCTCTTAGTGAAAGAGGTCAGGCAGTGGCATAGCAACCAACAGGGGGTGACTCATGGCGTGGCCTTCCATCGAGCCAATGTTCCCTGACGACCTCTGCTCACCCGACTTTGACGACCTCGTGGCAGACAACCCCTACATCAGCCCGAATTGACATGAGCAACACAACCGCAATCTTCCGACGTGCTGCGTACATGGCCGAGGGCAAGTACCGGCTGACCTACCTCCTGCGCATCAGAGAGCAGTGCGAGGGCTGGTTCGCCGTCTCCATCTGCGTCTCGTCCAACTGGTTTGACACCGCGTATTCCCACCCTGTCGAGAACGCAAAGCGTGAGGAATGGATCATCGTGCCCGAAGAACAGTTCAACGTGGAGACCATCTACGCGCTGCTGGAGATGATGAGCAAGGAATACTTTCGGGTGAAGGACAGGCACTAGCCGTCACTTCTGGCGTGTACTGCGGGTTGCTGCTCACAATCATCTGGCAGCCGCCATTGCCCGTGACGAAGCAACCAGCCTTGTCCAGCGCGCGGATGTAGTCAGCCAGCACGGGCGAGGCAAACGCAGTCATCGTCGGTACGCCGTCAACCATCTGTCACCCCCCCTCGTCTCAGCAAATGTCCTGCTTGAACAACTCTTTGCCCGTCTCACTGTCAACGAGAGTGACCGACACGGGCGACAACGCCTGATACACGATGCACGCATAGGTGCGCCAGTCAACGACCCCACAGCACACGAGCATCTTGCACAACGCTTCGTCCTGCGCCTTGGCAACCGTGCGTGCAATGTCCTGCTTCAACAAGTCAATCCGTTTCCGTAGTTCATCCATCTGTCCACCTCCGTATCAACTCCAACCGCTCTGCCACCTTCTCTGCACTCAACACCACCACACGCCCCTTCGCATACCGCGCCTTCACAATCTTCCGCAGCGCACTCTCACACCCCTCACGCCCGCCCCTACCGCGTGCGTACACACGCTTCTGGTCATACACCCGCCAGAACCCCGTCTTGTACACCACGCCCGTCAGACGGCCCCAGAAGCCAACAGCGTCGATGTACGGGTCAGTCGCGGGGTGCCAGGGGAAGTCAGTTGTTGTCATTCAACTCGCACCACTGTCACGCCAGCCTTCTCCGCGCGCCTCACCATGTCAGCCGTCCCGGTCCCGCCGGGGAACGCCACTACCACGTCTGGTTTCCCCAAGTCCAGCATCCGCTGGTTGCGTAGCGGACCTGCCTTACGTCCAAGCTCACGCCAATCCTCTTGCGTCACAGGGAAGATGTACTGACCCACGCTGTTCAACTCAGCCCACCGCTTAGCAGCCGTGTCCGCTCCCGTCGCACCACCGTGGATGATCTGTGCGATGGGACGTTGCATGTGAATCTCACGCAGGGTGTCCCACACGTAGCCGGTGTTGTTGTAGTCCCGTCCGCCGCACACCAGCACCTTGTAGCCTTCACTGTCCATTTGCATACCCCTTGAAAAGTTTTGCCGAGTTGTGAGGGGGTCGATTGACGAGTCTCGGCTCGCCACTTTCCCCCCGTACCCCCCCCTCGCGCTGTCGTCCGGTGTGCGTCGTTGGCCTGTGCAGCCAGCGTTGTCACTCGCAAGTGTCGTGTTCTCAGGTAGTTGCGTCATCGGTGTGCGTTTCGGTGTGCGTTTCATCGCCTGGATGCCGCTCGTTCGCGTTCGCCTGGATGCCGCACACCCGTTGCGAGTCGCATGCGTGTGAGAGAGCCGATGCCATCCCTGCCTTTTTCCTCATGCTGTCCTGCTCGCTTGCGTCACACACACCGCGCGTCTGCTCGCGTTCGTTGGCCCTGCGGTTGTCGCGATCGCGCTGTCTGTCGGTTAGCATCATCATCCATCCTCAGGCACATGCACGCACACACCAGAGAGCCTAGCCATGTGTGTTGTGTGAGCTGCTCGCGTTGGTGTGCGTGTGCGTGTGTCTGGGGTTACCAGTTGCGTCCGTGGTCTTTCATGTTCGTTACCACTAACTAATAAACAAGAGGATACGAGGGCAAAACTCTGAATTCCACCCTTGTCTACTCACACGAAAGGGTGAATCTGTAAGAATATGATGCAGACTGTTTACAGTGTGCTTGCACTACTCCGATGGTTGTGGTATACTACTGCACCGCTAGCGATGTGCTAGCGACTCGCGCAAACGAGTAGGAGAATGACCAATGTCCACCGCTAATTACGTTGTCTGTGTTCGCCGTGTTGAGGGTGCCGAGTGGGTTGCCGACTCTGGGCACGCCACCAACAAGGATGCGTATGCACGTGCTGACAGCCTTAGCCCCACGGCTTACGACGTGTGCGTGCTGACCGCTGACCTCGCCCGCCTTATGCGTGTTGAGGTTCCGCCTGTGGGCTGGTCCTACGTCACCTGCTAACCCTCTCGCCCACACCCGTGCTACCGCGCCGGTGTCGGTTTCACCTACCAACGTGGTAGGCTCGCGCAAACGAGTACAGGAGAATGGATCATGGCTAAAGCGAAGGTTTCCAGCAAGATCACGTATCAGCAAGCGGCTGCGGCTATGTCGCTGGAGCGCGATCGCGTTATCCGTGACGCACAATCGTCTATGCGTGCTTCACAGTGCTTCACGGATGCAAAGGTCTACGGATTCCCGTTCGGAGTCGGCAAAGACTACCCGGCAACCAGAATCCTCGGCTGGTGCCGCCCCGACGAAGACATTCCCGCTAGCTGTGAACTTATCGCCCGCATTCCGGTGTCCAATCTTTCCGAGTTGCAAGCTGTGCGAATGCTTGCCGACAAGATGCAGTCTTTCCCCGCATTCAACTGTGAGAAGATCGCCTAAGCCCCTCGCCCACACCCTACCGGGTCTGGGCCAGTTTCCGCCCGCTGTGGGCGGTGTGCGCAAACACACTGGAGAATGGTATGGAACTTCGTGATTTTGTCGGTATGCGTGTGCGATGGTCAGATATGGCGAACTACCGGACTGGCGTTGTTTTCAACGTCCGCAAGCCGGATCGCACCGTCTACACCATCGGCGCGACAATGCAATCTGTCGCCATCGTGCTCGATGTGGTCTGGGATGATGGTCTCATCACGCGGGAGAGTCCGCTAGACCGCTGGGAAGTCCTGCCGGGCTTTGCTGACGCGGACGAAATCGCCAAGATGCTGCACGATGCAGACCAGAAACAAGCGCAGAAGGAAGCGGAAGCCCGTGCAGAGAAGGCAGAAAACGCCACTATCCGCGCGTCGCTCCCCACGCTTCACCCACACTTGCTGACAGTGCAAGCCCGCAAAGACTGGGCACCCGGTCGAATCGCTGCCGAGAACATCCGGCGCGAGTTGAAGCGACTGTACCCGAAGGTGAAGTTTTCGATTCGCTACAAGTCCTTCTCGGGTGGCAACTCTATTGACGTTTCATGGGTCGATGGTCCCACATCCGCCAGCGTAAACGCCATCATCGGCAAGCACGAATACGGGTCCTTCGATGGGATGACGGACTGCTACAACTACGACAGCGAATCGGATCGAACATGGGGCGATGTGTTCGGCAGTGCGAAGTACGTGCACGCTTCACGCACCCATACCATCGACGCAGTACGCGCGGCGTGGAAGTCCAAGGGCTTCAACGCTGACGAAGTGCCAGCTACAGACGCTTGGCAGTCTGACTTGTGGCAGCACATGTTCCTCGCGTGGTCTGAGACTGCTTTCTGACCTACCACCCCTCGCGCGTTCCCCAACGGGACCGCGCGGGATTCACTGGGCGATGTGCCCACACATACTACCGCACACAGGAGGTTTACATGGGAAAGTACCGCATCATCGACGTTTCACTCAGTTATTCATACATGGGCAATCCGCATCCGTCTGTGGTTGCGGCATGGCGTGACATTGTGGAGGGCTTGCGTCTGAATGGTCGCGTTGTTGAGGTGACTCAGCAGCACATCGACGATGCAGACGGTGACGACGATTCGGCGGAGTTGCAAGCTGTGGCTGACATGGCAGAGGACGAAGCCCGTGCTGAATACGTCGCCAAGTTCCCCGCGTCAGATTGTTCGATGATGGTTGTCGAAGTGGCGCACCTTGAAAGCACGCCTGCCTAACCCACCCACGCCGCACACCCCAACGGGTCTGCGTCGTCTTCCCTGCCCGCTGTGGGTAGGAAACAAGTTGCCCCCGCGTCACGCAAATGACCGGGGGCGTGTCCAAAGTCGGAGAAAGACTATGGCGACGAACAATAGCAAGCCCACCCCTCGCGTCAATGAAGATGCCGAACGCTTTGACGAAGTGACGGGGGGCTACGACATGGTTGACCATGACCGCGCGGCGAAGCGGATCATGGCGGATCTGCGGAAGATGCCCGAACGGGTCGAGGGGCACACGCCGGGGCCGTGGCGGTCGCACGGGGAGGCCGTGTGGTCTACCCACGAATCTGTCAGTGGCCCCGTCACTAAGGGCACCCGCACTAACCATGTGTGCGCCGTGTCTTCGCGGTTGAAGATGCCAGAGGCCGAGCGTGCCGCCAACGCCCGCCTCATCGCCTCCGCCCCTGACCTGCTGGCGGCGTGCCAACGGGTTCACAAGTACCTCAACCACCCCAACGACGGCGCGGGGCGTGCGACGGTTGAGCTTTGCCTGTCCGAACTGTCTGCCGCCATCGCCCGCGCGACGAATGGGGGTGGGATGTGAAGTGCAACCTTTGCGGATACGAGATTTGGCGCGGCGGCACCTGCCAGCGCACGTGCAAGTATGACAAGAAAACCGGCCACTTCAACCGTGGCAAGACGTGCCACATCGGGTGCGCCGAGAAGCATTACCAAGACCACCACGACACCAAGAATCCTCGCTCGCTCGCGTCAATGCAGCTCACCAAATAACCACCCCTCGCGCCCCACTTGACCGTGCGGCGCGGGTTTCATCGGCCCCGGATTGCAGGGGTGTGCGCAAACACAAGGAGAATGGAATGGAAACGAATCACAAGCCCGGAACCGTGCGCCGTCTGTATTGCAACTGCTGCGGAAGTGCGAATGGTCGCTTCGCCCAGCACTGGAACCAGGACACCGGATACGGCATCTGCCGCCCGTGCGTGCTGAAGTGGTACCGTGGCAAGGGCCACACCGAGGCCGACATCGAGCAACTGTTTGGCAAAGAGGGTGTGAACTGGGCCAACGCCGAGCAATGGGCTGAGATCGAAGCTGCTAACGCCTGACATACCACCCCTCGCCCCTCGCCTACCCGCGCGGGGCGGGATTGAAAGGAGAACAGGATGAAGGACGACGAATTTCAGTCGGTTCCGGCACACGTCTACCCCGGCAAAGTGACGGTGGTAGTTGCAAGGCTGGACGAAGCGAGCGGCAAGATTCATTGGCAACGCCTCGTGTATGAGGAGGAGGTGTTTCCGAAGCACATGGCATTGGTGAAGGTGGATGTTGAGGAGGCGATGATGAAGGTGATGCGTCGAGTGCTACCGCCAACGGGAGGCACCACCAATGCCTAACTCCCTACCCCTCGGCCCCGCCATGCAACTCGCTCGCATCACTGCCAACTACCACCCCACCAACAAGGGTGAACTGGCGAACCTTCACAAGATCGAACGACGCGGGCGTGACATGCTGCTGTCAACCCTCGTGGGTGCCATGAGCAAGTACGGCGGCGCGGTCTACATCGTGACCGCCAAGGGCACACACGTCCGCATCAGCGGTGTTGAGGACACGCTCGGCGCAGAGAAAGCGGGGCAGCCATGATCCTCGTCACACCCCGTCGCAACGGCGCGAAGGGCTGGCGTGCCTGCTGGAAGCAAGCCCAGCCGGACGGCACTGTCCGCGAAGTCTACAGGCACATCGGCGACGTTACCAAGGCCAAGGCCCAACGGGTCTGCGCGGACATTCAACGCGAGCTTGACGAATCACCCCTCGCTGCGCCGTCGTCACTGTCGGCATGGTCGCGGCGGTTCTTTGAGTGCTGCGGGTCGCTGTCTGAGGACACCGAAGGGCTGTACACGCTGACCTTCACGCGACTGCTGGAACACTTTGGCGATGTGGAGCTAGGCGAAGTCACGGACGCGGACGCGAGGAGCTTCCTGACGTATCTGGAGGCACTACGCAAGCCGGACGGTACAGCTCTGTCCTCGTCGTCGATCAACCGGCACCTACGCGATGCGCGGCGGATATGGGCTATCGCTGTCGAGGCGAAGCTCTGCCGAGAGAACCCGTTCGCGTCGGCTGCGGCGCGTGAGGGGCGGGCGAAGCACAAGGTAGGGGTAGCGTTCACCCGCTACGTGCCCCTCTCCGAACTTGCCATGCTGCTGAAAGCGTGCCCCAGCGAGGACTGGCGGCTGGTGTTCCAAGTCGCACGGCTGGCAGGGCTGCGGCGCAACGAGATCGAGCGGCTGGAGTGGGGGAACATCGACCTGCAAGCCCGCACTATCACGGTCGAGGGCGATTTCGAGGACGGCGCATCGCGCGAGGGCACCAAGAAACGCCGCCGCGTGGTGCCCATCGTGCCCGAGTTGTACGACGTGCTGGCGAACCACCCCTCGCGGACGGGGCTGCTGGTGCAGGTCAACCAGAGCAACTTCGAGCGTGACGCGCGCGGCATCGTGGAGCGGAGCGGAGTGGAGGACTACGGCAAGCCCCTGCACAGCTTGCGGGCGAGCTTTGCGAATGACATGATGGACAGACACCCGATCCAGGACGTTGCGGAGTGGTTGGGCCACTCGGTAGAGGTCGCGATGCGGCACTACAGGCAACGGGAGCGGGCGAGTAGAATCGACGCAGCCGTGAGCGTTCCGCTGTCAAAATCACATCGCACAACCCTAGCGATTGCATAGGTTTGCAGGCAATCTTTCCGAATATCATCCCATATAACTTGCAATTCACTCAGGCGCAATGTATCTTATGTTCGTGACGCAGGCCCCTATCAACACAATTTGCCCGGAAGGATGCGAGAGCGTCTTTGGTGTCCCCTGCGTCACGAACATGGGCACCACCGGGATTTCATCGAGAAACTTTGCAACGCGGCCAATGTCGCGCGGCGTTCGCACGGAAAGAGGAGGAAGTGATGACCACCCCCCAGCCGGACAGCCCGGCCCCAGCAAAGATTGAACAGTGGCACGTCAAGTGGTACGCCCACGACGAGAAGATGCGTGCCGACATGCGTTCGGTCGGCATGAACGCCGAGGCCGATACGCAGGCCCTTTCGTCTGACGGCGAGCGGCTTGTCTACAACGCCGATGGCAACGTGGTGTGTCGCGTCGATCCGACGAAGACGTTCAAGCGTGGTAAGGGGCACGAACACGCGGACGCAGCCCGCGATGCCCGCGCATCGTTGCTGGCATCCGCGCCCTCCCTCTACGCCTACGCGAAGGCTGTTCAGATTCGCAAGGCACTGTCTGACGCACTCATTGACGAGTTGACGGCGGACTCGCGCAAGCCTTCGGATGCCAGCAACGCAGCCAGCGAAGCGTTCCAATCACATCTGGCCGCGATGGGATGGGACCGCAAGCAGTTTGCAGGCGACTTCCTTGAAACCTACCGCGCCGCCGCCCTCGCCCAAGCGGAGGGACGCAACCCATGAAATGCTCCCTTGCACTCATCGCCTGCGCGTTCCTCTCGCTGGGCGCTGGCTACTACGACCGCTACGCACGCATCCTCCCCGCCATCGAACACGTCGAGTCGTCCGGCCGCGCGGATGCGGTCGGTGACGGCGGGAAGGCTGTCGGGATTCTCCAGATTCACCCGGTGATGGTCGCGGATGTGAACCGCATCGTCGGTGAAGACCGCTGGACGTTGGAAGATCGGTTGTGCCCGGACGAAAGCCGCGCGATGTTCCGCGTGTACAGCAACCACTACTCGAAGGACGCGAGCGACGAGGTTGTCGCTAGGCGATGGAACTCCGGGCCACGCGGTGACCGCAAGAAGGCGACGGAGAAGTACTGGAAGAAGGTTCAGCGCGCGATGCGCGAGCAGGAGGCTGCCAAGTGAACACATGGAAGCAACATCCACGCTTTGCCAGCATTGAGGTTTCAGACGACGGGCTGATCCGCCGCACAAACCGCCAGCCGTACAGCCTGACCAAAGACAAGGACGGCTATGTGCAGGTGGGTGCAAGAGTGAACGGTCGTCGCGTCACCATGAAGGTGCATCGCGCGGTTGCGGAGACGTTCATCGGTCCAGTAGTTGGCATGGACGTGAATCACCTCAACGGAGTCAAAGACGACAACCGTGTTTGCAACTTGCAGATTTGCACAAAGTCGGAGAACCACTTTCATGCCCGCCGCGTGCTGGGGCAATTGGTTGGCGAACGCAATGGTTGTGCCAAGCTGACCAACCAACAGGCCCAAGAGATTTACAACGCAATGCGTCGCGGCGAGAAGGCAAAGGACATAGCCGCACGCCACGGTGTTCAACCCAAAGAGTGCCGTCGCATTCTTCGCGGCGAGCGTTGGGCGCATGTGGTCAAGCGTGATGAACAGGAGAACAAGCAATGAGCGATTTACCCAAGGGCGACGCGGCCCTCATCGCCGCAATCAACTCCGGCGCGCCCGTGCCGACGAACGAGCGGCAGGCGGGGGAACTCACGCAGCGTTGGGGGGTGTGGTACAGCACTCCAACCGAAGGCGCATGGTGCGAACCCACGTTTGGCAATGAATCGGACGCGATTCGATTTGAGCAGCGCAGCAACGCGAAGGCTCAGCGTTACGACCCGTCGTGTCGCTACGAAGTCCGCCCGTACACCGCCCCCTCGCCCACCCCACCCGCCGCGCCGGGTGAGTGGAAGGTGAAAGAGGCAACGGTGAACGTCGGCTGGTACGTAGACCACCCGCAGTACGCATCGCTGCACTGCATCACCAAGTCATACGCGGACTTCATCGCCACCCGCCTCAACCGCGCGGACGCGATGGAGCGGGCGTTGCGCAAGTGCATGTCGCTGATTGGACCGCTCGAAGCGACCAACAAACGGCTCGAAGCGTTCCAAGCTGCCGAAGCCGCCCTCCGCAAGTAACCCCTCCCTCCCCGCGTTGCCGGTGGGCGCGCGGGTGGGTTGACTCGGAAGCGAAATCAGGCCTCGCACTGCAACGGAAGCCAGCGTTCGCTGAGTGGTTGCGGAGGATGCGGGTTCAAATCCCGCCCGAGTCATTTCCTCTCTCTCCTTGCTGGCGGCATCCGCATGTCCCCGCCAGCACCTCGCTCCGCCGCCGACGAAAGGACGCGGCGGGGTTTTCAGGAGGATCACATGATCGAAGCACACGAAGTATCGGAAACGGTTGGAGAAGCGTTGGCCGCATGGGATGCAGGCAAGCCTGTTGTCACCATTGAAATGGGCGGCATGGGCGACGGGTACGAACACGCAATTCAATCGCTCGCGTTTGAGATCATCCGCACTTGGCAGCACACGGTGCCGCAAGGTGAAGAAATCACCGACGAGCGATGGCGGCTGATGGGCATTGATCGCGACGGCATCGTTGCCCGCATGGACAAAGAACACGGGTTTAGCGGCGCGCAGGTTGGTGCCGCCAGCAACTTGGCTGCGTGCGTCGTTCGCCGTGGCTATCGGAACGCGGTAATGGATTCGCGGCTCGATGCAGACCGCCGCATGTGGTGGACAAAGAGCGGTCGGCACGAGGTGCAACGTGCCTAACGAATGGCCCGACCGCACGACGTGGGCGGAGTCGATGGGATGCCTCGCGGCGATGGTGGACGCCTGGCACGACTCCCGCGCCGTGGGCGTGGACGTGAAGCTCGTGCGGTGCCCGGACTGCAAGGGCACGGACGACGAGTGTGAGCGGTGCGAGGGGAGTGGTGAGGTTGTAGACGAAAGGAGCAAGCCATGAGCGACGAAGCGAAGAAGTGGGGAATCTGGATGAAGGACAATACCGGAGGTGTCTTTCGTGAGTGTTGGACACTTCGCGGCGAGAGCCACGAGGTGTACGACAACAAGGCGGAGGCAGAGGAGTGGGTTCGCAAGTACAACACGTTCTTTGATAGCACTTCCTACGAGGTCCGCGAGTACACGCCCGCCGCGAGAGGGGGCAGCAGTGAGTGAGACAACCACAACCTACGGCGTGTGGTACACCGACCGCGACGGCCAATCTGGTTGGTTTAGCAACTGCGGCCACACCGAGTTTCCGCTTGAACAAGCCACACGGATAGCCAAGCGCGCTCATGCTGATTCGGTCGGCACTGAGTACGCAGACACGACGTACGCCGTCGTCCCGTACGAAGGCGTTGTACGCAAGTCCGAACTCAACACCCTCGCCGCCGAGAACGCGAGGTTGCGGGAGTCCATGTTGGAACTGCTGCGGCTTGCGATGGACCCGAAGTGCACGGGCTATGTCAAGCGAGACAGCAAGGGCGACATTGGCAGCATTCGCAGAGCGGGCGACATCATCGAAGACGCGAAAGCGTTGTTGAAGTAACCACCCCCCCGGCGCGAGCCGGGCCTCTACCACGGCTTGCCAGCAGTCGTCACCACGGCCCTCGGGATTCCGAGCAAGCAGGACGCTGGCCTCTGTCTCGGCTCGGATACGTCCGTGCTGAGGCATTCTCGAAGGCGGCTTGTTGCCGCGATTGACTCCGCTTGCGTCCACGAGCGCAGGCGGGGTTTGGATAGACCATGAACAACGACTTTGACATCTTCGCAAAGCACACGCTCGAAGTTCACACCACCGAACTCACCGCATCCTGCATGAAAGCCGTGCAGTTGCGTCACGAGGGCAAGGTGCTTGGCGAGACAGGGCAGGCGTTGTTCAAGGGCGTGGTTGGGCACGAGATGCTTCGTCGGCTGCACGAGGGCCGCGAAGTCGGCACCACCGACCAACTGACAGCATGGGCTATCGCACAGCAGAAGGCAGAGAACATGCCGTGCAGCGAATCGGTGAAGACGAACGCCGCCGAGTATGTGCGTGAGACAGCCGCCGTCGTCAGTGAGTATCAACACCGCCTGCTTGCCAACACCAACACCATCGGCTGCGAATTGCCCGTGCGTGCCACCATTGAAATCGACGGCGAGGAAGTGAACTTCGCTTCACACATCGACTGGCTGGGCAAGGTCGATGGCGTGCTAACCGTGCGCGACTGGAAGTTCCGCGAAGAACGTGCCACCCGCGCGTACATGCAACGCAACATGCAGATGGCGGCTTACTGGTGGGTGTTGCGTAACGGCCAGGTGAACATCGGCGGCGAGTGGTTCACCATGCAGCAGGATGTGCAGGTCGAACTCATCGACATGTGGAACTTGAAGCCATACGCGAAGAAAACAAACGGCATCGACGACAACGGCGAGCCGCGTGAGTTTCAGAAGGGCGACACGCGACCGCTTCACAGCATCGTGAGTCGCGGCAACTTCAAGGACGATGCTGCTTTTCTCAGTGAGTTTGCCACGCGCGTCAGGATGATGCGCGCTGGCCTTTGGCCGACGAACCCCGATCCGCAGGGCTGCATGACTTGTCAGTCACGAACCGCGTGCCCTGCGTTCGGATGGGAGAACGACGATGAAATTGTCTGAACAGTGCGACAAGATCGCAGCCGCTTTGGTGTCTATTGGTGACGACGTGCGATTCGTCGGCAAGAGCGGCAACAACTCGTATGACAAGTACGACTACGCCAAGCTCGATGACTTTGTGCGTGCGTGCGCCGCCGCAATGAAGCAGCACAGGGTGACAGTGCTTGCGTCGCAGCCCGAGACTGTTCCGTGTGAGGATCGGACGACGAAGAACGGCGGCAAGGAACACGTTGTTCGCGTTCGCGTTCTCATGCGTGCGCTGCACACAAGCGGACAGTGGGCAGAGATTGAAGTGTGGGGCGAAGGGCAGGACCGCGCGGACAAGTCCGTTTACAAGGCAAACACGGGCGCACGCAAGTACGGCTACGCGATGCTGTTCGGGCTGGCTACGAGCGACGACCCCGAAGCTGACGAGTCGGTCGGCACGGCGGCACCAGCAGCACAACGCGCCGTCGCACCCAGTATGAGCGCAGACGAGTGCAAGGCATTGCTCGCGAAGTGGACGGGAATCAAGGAACCCAAGGAACTGCAAGCCGCCGGCGTGAAGTGTTTCTCGCTCGCTGGCGTGCAGCTG
>JBKDBI010000307.1:0-7954 GCA_046314695.1 Bacteroidota bacterium
GAAAATGCACAGCGCAAACGACTTCCATGATGCAAAGGAACCCGGTGAACAACCCGGGCACCCGGACCGAGGCTTGCTATGGCTTCTTCCAGGTGGGCAGTCTTTCTGTTGCTCCAAAGTACGGCTTTCAGGTAGGCATCCCATAGCTCGATTCCCCGGGATGCAAACGCAGTAGGCCATTTACGCGCAACCTGTTTTTCGTACAGCTCCCTGTTCGCATCAAATGCGCGATGGCTCGCTTCTATGCGGAATTCATTGGCATCAATAATCCGGAAAGGCCTGTCACCCAAGCCAGGGTTCACGCCGTTGCAAACCACCACATCGGCGCCCGCCGCGCTCGCTTTGGCAGCCTCTTCGCTATCCAGTAAATGACATGCGTAGACCTTCATGTGTTCAGGATTGTGAAAAAAGCGACTGATAACGCTGCTCTGCCAATTGCCAGTCTTCTTCGTGGTCGATGTTGACGTATCGCTCCGGATCAGAAAGCACATACGACAAACGCTGACCCAGTAATGATTTTCCTTCTCTGATCAGCCCAGCATCTGATATATACACTGCCCCATCGCGGTAATAGGCGGGCGGTAAATCCTGCCTGCGCTTGATGATATCTGCTTCACCGGTGGCTATGCGTAAATGCCGGCCCTCGGTTTCAAATACCCAATGCGGATTGAATTGATGGGGCACTTGCAAAACCGAGACCAGGGAATCTGCGCGATCTTCCTGATATGCCTTCAAGGCGGAAGCAATCATGCCGGCAGGGCGAAACGGATACGTAGCCTGTAACAATAACAAGGCGTCGAATTTTTCACCCTGTGCTTCAAGCCCCAGCAGCATCTCCTGCAAAACGGCGATGGTCGGCACGCTGTCGCCGCCCAGTTCTGCAGGCCTTCTGTAAACCAGGACACCCGCTTCTTCGGCTGCACCGGCAATCGCATCGTCGTCGGTATTTACATAAAGATGCGCATCTGTTCCTGCTTCGCGCGCAGATTCTACGGTCCACATGAACAGCGGCTTACCGCCCAGCTTTCGGATATTCTTGCCTGGAATACCCTTGCTGCCTCCGCGCAATGGAATGACGCTTAGAATTTTCATGATAGGAGCCGCTTAAGTGTCTGTTTAGTATTGAATCACCTTGGCGATTCCAGGCGATTCGCTGGCCAGCACATCGGCGATTCGCATACCTGCGTCGCCATCGCCGTAGATGGTAGCCTTGGCATGGGGCCCGTGGGCAAGTTGTTGTTGGATGGCAGCAAGGATTTCATCTTTTGTATATCCGGTATCCAACACATTCGGACCGCGTTCCCGTCGGTTCTGCCTGCTGCCTATATTGACAACGGGTACGCCGAGGTAACTGCATTCGCGGATGCCCACGCTGCTGTTGCCGATCAGGCAGTGGCTGTTCACGAGCAAACGCAGAAAATCGCGCCCCTCCATGTTTTTAAAGAAGCGGACCGGCAGGTCTCTTCTGTTTTCTCTGTAACGGCGCAGGGCATTGCTGGTGCCATCAGAGCCTGCATCTACGTTGGGCCAGAACCATAGCGCCTGCACTCCGCTTGCGAGCACGGCTTCCATGGTTTGATTGGCCTGGTCAACCGCGGCTTCAAACTCGGTGGTTACAGGATGCTGCATCACCACGATATACGGTTTACTGATGTCGATATCGGCACCAACACCGCCGTAGCGCGCAAGTGGATCAAAGTCGAGTGCCGGGTTCAGCCTCACTTCTTCTGCCAGGTCGATGCTCGGACATCCGGTGAGATGAATGCGTTCCGGCATTTCTCCCATGCGCACCAGGCGTTGACGCGCATCCTCGGAAGCCACCAGGTGGAGGTCGGATAGTTTGGTGATGGCATGCCGCACCTTTTCGTCGATGTTACCGGTAACCTCGCCACCTTGCACGTGCACCAGCGGAATATTCATATACGAAGCCGCAACAGCCGTAGCCATGGTTTCATACCGATCGCCGATGGTCACCACCATATCCGGCTCCAGGTTGTAGAAGGAAGTGGCAAGCTCCATGATTCCCACGCCCGTGGTTTTGGCCATGCCGGTCGGGCTGGAGCCTTCGAGCACCATGAAAACCTTTTCATTGATATGAAAGCCATCTCCTTCAATATACTCAACAGCATTGCCATACTTGTCGAGCAGGGCGCTGGCCGACACCACGAGCTGCAGTTCAAGCTGCGGGTGGTTCTTGATTGCCTGAAGGGCAGTGCGAATGCGGCTGTAACTCGGCCGGGCCGTTACTACCACACATATCTTCTTTCTTCTCATGCTAAGTGGTTGGGTTGTATGAAGCTGCCGGCCTTCAGCGGCTTGCTGAGGCGGCGGCCGATAACTGATTCGTATTCGGAAGCAGGAATACCCATGCCCCCGGGTTTCTTCGATTCCAGATCTGATGCTTTAATCTGCTCACCCGCTTCAAGATCACGACGCAGACCCAGCGATTTTCCGAACATATTCCGCAGGCTGATAAAACGGCTGTCGTCATCTTTGTCGGCCGGATTTGCCTGCATCGTTTCAATAGCCCGTACCCCTTGGCAGAGATCGGAAATCTGTTGCATGTTGAGCGAAGAGCCTGCATCCGGTCCGAACATGCGCTTGTCGAAAACCGCATGAAACTCCAGTTTGCGTGCGCCAAGGGCAACCGCCGCAAGCGATGCCCAAATTTCACCGCTGTGATCGCTGAGCCCTGCCGTGATATTCCAACGGGAAATGATCTCAGGAATCACATTCAATCCGACTGCCTCGGGAGGCGTCGGATAACTGGTGGTACACTGAAAAACGGCTTCGACCGAACCCGCGCGCGATTGTATGCGCGACATGGCCGCTTCAATTTCAGCGAATGCGCTCATACCGGAACTTAAAAGGATGGGTTTGCCACTGGCCGATATGCGATCCAGCAAGAGGTAATTGCTTACTTCTCCGCTTGCTATCTTGTATCGTTCTGCACCCAGTTTCTCAAGCCATTCAAAGGCTTCTATTGAAAAAGGGGAACATAAAAAACGCAATTGCCTGTCTTCGCAATGGCGTTTGATTCCTTCCCATTGTTCCAGGGTAAACTCCATGCGTTTCCAATAATCAAAACGCGTCGGGTCTTCATAGGAGAACGGAACCCGGAAGGGCTCGTGGGCACTGCTTTCGGCATCGGCAATATGCATCTGGAACTTTACAGTATCCACTCCGGCAGTGGCCAATGCGTCGATATAGCTGTGCAAAATTCCAAGGCTTCCATCGTGGGCTTGTGCGATTTCTGCGATTATTTCAGTGCGATTGTTCAATGCTTTTTGATCGTAAAATGGATGGTTGGCTTCTGCTATTGTTTATTCCGTATACCTTGAGCGCCTGCGTTCATTTACCTGCCAAATATTTCCGGGTGAAAATCGGCCAGCATAGGCTGACGTAACACCTTCTTTTTGTTTATAAAATTTGCCTCTTGCAGTGCCGTAAGCCCTCACAGGCCGGTAAGCAGAACTGATATTCAGGGTTTAAGCAAACGGGTCAGAACACTCCTCTTCAGGTGCATGCCATCAAAGAAGTCTGCTTCGGTCATGCCTGCCTTCACCGGGTCGTATGAGCCATGTATTTGCCAACCGTAAGCAGTTGCCATTCTCCTGAAGGTTTCCTCGCTCAACTGTACATTTTCATAGCGCCTGTCGGTTTGCATGCGCGCCCGAACAAGCGGGTGAAAAGGTATGAGCAACAGATGCACTTCCGCGCCTGCTGCCTGCATCTCTTTAGCAAGGAATTCAACGGCCATCAAACCGGATGAATCGAGTTTCTTGAACCCAGCCAGGTGAAAGAGGTCTTTTCGGGAAGCAAATTCCCGGGCCCGTTGTCGCGTTTCCTCCAACCCACGCACGTCTTTCTCTTTCTGCTGCCTGATGGTGCCGTTGGCAAAAACCAGCTTGTGGGTCGAAACTGTATCGGCGGTTGAAAAGTAAGGAACCGGTGCTTGTGTGAGGTTTTCCCAAGCGTAGAGCGGATTGAACATCTCGCGCACCTTGGCCATCCATTGGCGCTCGCTGTGCTCCGTGCGGTATCCTTTGATTTGCCAGTTATGGGCAGCGCGGGCAACTTCATCGTTCAGCGTCTGCCAGCGCACTTCGCCGTTGTTAGGGTTCAGAAGCCATGGGTCTGCGCAGAGGTAGAGTTTATTCACCCGGCCGAGCTTGCCGCTTTGTCCTGCGACAGTGTACAGTCCTACATGATCTTGCCAGGCAGCACCTGAAACGCTGAGGTTTAATGCGTCTTTCCCACCGCACATCCAGGCCGTCAACTCTGCCGAACGGCTCGAACCGAGAATCAACACATCCGGCTGCGTGGCATACTGATGTGCAATCTGTCTGGCAAGCGCTCTTTCATTGTAGTCGTTGAGACCGGCAACCTGTTTGCCATTGTTCATGCTGTCAAGCACCCCGGCAATAAAAGTTTCGCTGCGCACTATATGCGCCCGGTCGCGGAACAGATTAAACGCACCCATCAACAAAATGGGAAGCAGCGCGATAGCAAGGCGTATCAGGAACTTACGCATCAGAACTGGAAATAGATAAAGGTTCGACCCGTATTGATATTGAAGAAATACAAAACCGCCAGGGTTGCTGTCATGTAAAGTGACCAACGCACAGGCAGGGCCAGGCGGGCAATGTCAAAGCCAAAATCGCGGCGGCGGTTCCACCATTCAAAAAGCACAACAATACCAATCAGGAAGAATAACCTCACAATATCGGTAAGGCCGATTTCAATGCTGCGCGCCTGTGCGATTGGATTGGAGGCAATACCCTTGACAAAATTGCCCAGATACTGCAAAGCCTCCGTCATGTTATTGGCCCTGAAAAACACCCAGGCAAGACAAGTTACGGTGAAAGTGATGCCGATCTGTAAAAGCTCCTTGAAAGACGGTAACCAGCTTTCATAACCTGCTACCGGCGTAGGAATTCCCTTGTTTGTCTTGAAAATCAGCGGCAGGAACATGAGCCCGTTGATGAGCCCCCAGACGATGAAAGTCCAGTTTGCACCGTGCCAAAAGCCACTCACCGTGAAGATGATCAGCACATTTCGGATATGCTTCGCCCTTCCGTTGCGGCTCCCACCCAAGGGGATATAGAGGTAATCGCGGAACCAGGTGCTGAGTGAAATATGCCAACGCTGCCAGAATTCTGCCATGTTGCGGCTGAAATACGGGAAATGGAAATTGCGCATGAGGTCGAAACCAAATAGCTTGGCCGTGCCGATGGCGATGTCGCTGTAACCGGAAAAGTCGCCGTAAATCTGAAAAGCAAAGAACACGGCACCCAGCAACAGAATCGAACCTTCCAGCTGTCCGCCGGCGCTAAATATCCGGTCAACCAAGCCGGCACAAGTGTCGGCTACGACTACTTTCTTGAACAATCCCCATAAGATGCGGCGCAGGCCGTCGCGGGCCTTTTCAAAATCGAAGGCGTACAAGCGGCTGAATTGCGGCAAGAGGTGCGTGGCGCGCTCAATCGGACCGGCCACCAGCTGCGGGAAGAAACTCACAAAAGCCAGAAAGTGGATCACGTTTCCTGTGGCCTTCAGGTCGCGTTTGTATACATCGAGCGTATAGCTCAGACTTTGGAAAGTGTAGAAGCTGATTCCCACCGGCAATACAATCTGCAGGGTGCTGAGATGCAAATCAACCCCTATCGATGCCATGGCCAGCCTGAAGCTATCAATGAAGAAATTGTAATACTTGAAGAAGCCGAGCACGCCCAGGTTTACCAACAAGCTGTAGGTGAGCAAGTTCTTTCTTCTCCTGTCTGAAGCGCTGTTCTCCATAGCCAGCCCGATGAAGAAATCGTTCAGGGCAGTGAAGAGCAGGAGTGACAGAAAACGCCAGTCCCACCAGCCATAAAAAATCATGCTGCTCACCACGATGAGCAGGTTTCTGGTAGTCAGGTTCCGGTTGCAAATCCCCCAATAAAAGAGGAAGAACAAGGGGAAGAAGATCAGAAATTCGATGGAATTGAACAGCATGGCCCCGAAGGCTGAGCTTATCTATTGGTTATTGGGTAAAAATCAATTTGCGTAGAAGCTGCGGATGGCTGCTGCCACGCGCGCAATTGCTTCACGACTCAGTTCCGGATACATCGGCAGCGAAAGGATTTCGTTCATCATGCCGGCCGATACCGGGAAATCGGCTGCCGTCTTGCCGAGGTATTGATAGGCTTCCATCAAAGGCAAAGGCGTCGGGTAATGAATGGCAGTATCGATGCCTTCGTTGCGCAGATGCTCCATCAACGCTTCGCGGCGCTGAGCCCTGATCATATACAAATGGAAGGTATGCTCGGTATCAGGGCGCACCACCGGAAGCACGATGCCATCGATGCCGGCAAGTGCTTCGTTATACCAGGCAGCTGCAGCCTGACGCTGTGCGGTCCAGTTTGCGATATACTTGAGTTTTACGGAAAGCACGGCAGCCTGGATACCATCCAAACGGCTGTTGATGCCTTCGATCTTGTGCTGGTGCTTCACCAGGGCGCCGTGGTTGGCAAACATGCGGCAGCGCTCGGCAAGGGCTCCATCGTTGGTGATAAGGGCTCCTGCATCGCCATAAGCACCGAGGTTCTTGCCGGGGTAAAAGCTAAACGAACCGGCTACTCCGAAGAGACCGGCTTTCTTGCCCTTGAAAGTGGAAAAGTGCGATTGTGCGCAGTCTTCAATCAGATGGATTCCCTTCGCAGCGCAGATTTCAGCGATGCGTTCAATATGGACCATCTGGCCCTGCAGGTGTACCGCAATAACCGCTTTGGTTGCCGGGTTGATGGCCGCTTCGAGCAGGTTTTCGTCCATCGACCAATAAACAGGGTCGATATCCACAAAAGCCGGCCTGGCTCCGGTCTGGCTGATGGTTTCAGAACTGGAAATCCAACTGTTGGCAACGGTGATTACTTCGTCGCCCGGACCGATGCCCAGGGCCTTCATGATGATATACAGGGAGTCTGTTCCGTTGGCACAGCTCACCACATGCGATACGCCGTACGCAGCGGCAAAGCCTTCTTCAAACTGTTTCACATATTTGCCACCAATGAAAGCGGTTTCTGAAATAACGGCAGACACGGCTGCGTCTATTTCTTCCCGAATGCCCTGATACTGGGCCTTGAGGTCTACGAAGGGAATATGGTTACTCATGAGTGATTTCTGATTTTTTTAGCTGGATTACCGGCATATACACCGGGTTCTGTAATGGATTTGGTGACTACTGCGCCGGCGCCAATTACAACGTGGTCGCAGATTTCAACCGGCAAAATGGTGCAGTTCGAACCAATGGAAACATGGTCACCTATGCGGGTGCTCTTCCAGCGCGATTTGTCTCCGCGCGCCGGTCCGCCATGGCTGAAAAGATCGTTGATGAACATTACACCGTGCCCGATAAAGCAATGGCTGCCTATCGTTACCAGTTCGCAAATAAAGGTATGCGACTGCACTTTGGTGTGGTCGCCAATCACAACATCCTTCTGAATTTCAGTAAACGGTCCGATGAAGCTGCCTTCTCCTATCCGGCAGCCATATAGATTTACCGGTTCCACAACTGTGCAAGCCGGACCAAACTCGACATCTTCTTTGATGTGCGAGGTAAAAACACGCGGTTGATTCATCTCAGTTTTCGAGGGAAGTATGTTGGGCGCTGCGGTAAATCTTGTCGATGATTTCCACCGTTTTGAGTCCTTCAAAGGCGTTGGTAGTGATACTGGCATTGTGCTCCAGCACTTGTACCAGGTTTTCGTATACCTTGTCGTGGTTGCTCATCGAGCCCTGGTAGTTGCCGTAGTTATTGGCTTTGTTTCCTTCGGGAAGGTTTTCGATGCGGAAATCGGCGATGTTCTGGTATTCCAGTTCGTTCAGGTATTGTCCGCCGATTTTCACCGTTCCCTTTTCACCGAAAATGGTGAGCGAACCTTCCATATTCTTCTGATAGCTGTTCACCGTGTAG
>JBKDBI010000308.1:0-2258 GCA_046314695.1 Bacteroidota bacterium
GTCCGCTCCTCAAAACTACTTTTTTACATTCCCGTCTGGCGGGAAACTGATTCGGCCTTAGGCAATTTCGCCGAGCACATCCACGATCTTTTTCAGATCGGGAATTTCACCGGCATTCTCCAGCACTTCCGCATGGCGGATAATGCCTTCGCGGTCGATCACAAACGCAGAACGCTTGCTCACGCCGCGCATACCGAAAGCGAATCTTTCGTAGATGCTGCCATAGGCAGATGAAATTTCTTTGTTGAAATCAGACAACAAAGGGAAGTTCAGCTGTTGGTCTTCGTGGAAGCGCGCGAGGGTGTAGGGGCTGTCGACTGATATACCGAATACATCGGCATCGAGGGCGGTATAGCGGTTCAGGTTATCGCGCATATCGCAGAGTTCGGTTGTGCAAACACTTGTAAATGCCTGGGGATAGAAAAGCAGCACCACCTTGCGGCCGCGGAGACCGGAGAGGCTGATTTCCTTTTTGTCGTGGCTGAAAAGTGTAAAGTCGGGGGCGGGGGTTCCAACGGCGGGAACAGCTTGTGCTTGTATCTGCATGTCCAAATAACGAGGCACGGCGGCTATTGGTTTTTGCGTGTAAGTTTTTTCCTGAAACACTGCGTGTAAATTGCGACCCTGTAAAAAATCATGTTTTCTGGCACGCAAGTTGACTTCACACTGACAGGAAAAGTACCTGTCTATTGCACACTGCGGGCTTCAGAAGGTTTCAGCACACCGGATACAAACGCTAAAACCTGCCTGCCGCACTGCCGATCGACCTGTTACTGACCGGGAAAACGAACAAAAGAAGAACCGCCATGAAAAGACTACTTACCCTGCTTTTACTGATTTGCCTGCTGGGGCCTGCGCGACAAGCCATGGCCCAGCTCCCGCTCGGGAACGTCAGTGGCAATTACAACGCAACCCAGTCGATGTTGCTCAATCCGGCACAGGTTTACCCCGACCGGAACCGCATTTACATCCATGGCTGGAGCTACGCAGCCGAGTTCAACAACAACCTGGTGCGGTTTGAACGCCCATTCAGCTTGTGGAACTGGACCGGCAGCGACCTCCGTCTGCGCGACATGGAAGGCCTGGAACCCGGTAAAGACCGTTACCTGAATTACCTGAGCACTTCCCAGATTCTTTCGTTTTCGTTCCGCTATGCGCGCAACCATGCATTTGGTTTCAGCACCCGCACCGTGCAGGGTATCAGCCTCACAGGTGCCGGTGACGCGCTTTCGCTGATCGGCCGCAACGGACTGGACACAAGTCTGGCCAACGGCCCGGGACGCGGACTTACGCGAAACCGCGATTATACCAACGGTGCGTTTTCGCTCAATACCGATAATTACCAGGAATTCGCCTTCACCTTTGGCTGGGCTTCCGGACGCAATTCGCGGCATTTCCTGAAAACAGGCTTCACCGGCAAATTGCTGCTGGGTTTTGGCGCCGCGCATGTATCCGGCCGCGACCTCGACTTTCGCTTCAACAGCCGCGACACCCTTTTGCTTCGCTCCGGTTCTTACCGCACAGGCCATACCGGCGAAGCTTCCGTCAACAATGCCCTGAGCAATCCACTCGGCCTCTGGTTCAACGAAGTAAATGGTGTTGGTCTGGGCTTCGATCTCGGCTTCACTTACGAATACCGTCCGGAAAAACTGCGCGGCCAACGCAACCGCTGGAACTGCCTGCCGGACGATAACCGCGACTACCGCATCCGCCTCGGCGCTTCGGTGAGCGATATCGGATTTATAACCTACAGCGGCGCGAACTTGCGCGAAGTAACCCTCAGCAACCAGGTTTGGCGTATCAACCCCGGGCTCATGCAGCAGCGTTTCGATGCATTCCAACCCGACCGTTTCGATGCTGTTGACAATGGTTTTACCAACGCGCTCGGCACCAATGTGAAACAAAGCGAAGTCTTCACCACCTTCACACCTGCTTCATTCAACGCACAGCTCGATTACAATTTCGGAAAAGGAATATACCTGGGAGGCCATTGGGTTCAGAACCTGCGCAGCAAAGAAGGCATCGGTCTGCAAAAGATGTCGCAGGTATCGCTGGTGCCCCGCTATGAAAGAGAAAACTTCGAATTTGGCATGCCGCTTTCTCTCACCGGCAACTACAGCCGCTTCACCTGGGGTCTTTACGGCCGCTGGGGACCATTCATCCTTGGAAGCGACAACCTCGGCGGACTCAGTGGCATGGCATTCAACGGCCAGTTCACAGGCTCCAGTTTTTACGGTGGTATCCGCTTTAAACTCAAT